>DASUZB010000180.1:0-39851 GCA_036377075.1 Actinomycetes bacterium
AGCCCCAGCAGCCGACCAGCCCCAGCAGCCAGCGCACGTGCATCATGGCGTGCAGCACCGCCGCGTGCGGGTCGCCGACCTCGGCGTGGACCTGGCCGGCCAGCTCGGCCGCGACGGCGGCCAGCTCCCCGAGCTCGGCGACCGACAGCGCCAGGCGCACCTGGCCGGTCGCCTGGCTGCGCGAGACGGTGCCGGCCTGCCCGCCAGGCGCAGCAGCCGCGCCTCCGGCTCGGTCAGCACGCCAAGGCCGGTCAGCTCCTCGGGCGGGATGCCCAGCAGCCCGACCAGCGGCGAGGTGCGCTCCTGCCAGCTCTCGACGTCGGGCACCCGGCCGCGCTCGACGTCGGAAACGAACTGACGGGAAAGCCCGCAACGGTCAGCGACCTGGGCCTGGGTCAGGCCCCAGCGCTGCCGGTAGGTGCGCACCAGCGCGCCGACCCCTCGGCGGACCGCACCGGGGTCGGGACGGCGCGGTCGACGACGCCGAGCTGGCCGCCTCCCGCACCCGGCTCACTCACGGGCCACTCCTCGTCATACCAGGAGGGGCGTCGGCGGACCTGCCGGCGCCCCTCCCCTCGGCACCCCCAGTGGCCGCTCAACCCGCTGCGGGCGCGCTTCCACGGCCTCCAGCGCCCAGAGGGCCCACGGCGGATGATGCAGTCGCCGCGCTGCGCGCCCTCGGCCTGGACCCGCACGTCGGGACCTGGTCGACCAGCTCGGCTTCGGCCACTACGGCGACTTCGACGAACTCGTCCAGCGCACCCGCCAACGCCTGCTCCTCCTATCGGAACGCGCCAGCGAGGTCGCCACCGCCCTGCTGGACCTCGGCGTCGACCCCCAAGCGCCCAAGTTCCCCGCCACCATCGGCCGGCGACTAGCCACCATCTGGTGGCAAGGAAACGCCCCGTCTGCCAGACACAAGAGCGAGTCTTGAGCTGTTGTCACCTCTCCAGCACTCAAGCAAGCCGGCCCGTGTCTCATTGATTTGAAGCGCCCTGTCGATGTGGCGCGTCACAGCGGCAGGCCGGCCTCCAGGTGGGCCATGGCCTCGTCGAGCGCGCTGGCCAGGTCGAGCTCCGGGCATGCCGCCCACTCGAACAGGACGGCGATCCACACGCCGAGCAGGGCGCCGCTGAGGTTGCGCACGGCGAAGTCGCTGGGCTCGCGGCCGGCGCGCTCGGCCACCAGGCCGGTGAGCAGGCGCATCGTCTGGGCGAGGTTGGCCAGGGTGGACGCCCGCAGCTCGGGGACCTCCATGATCAGCGCGGTGCGCTCGCGGACCTCCTCCATCTCCTCGGCGGGGATGTCGCCGAAGGCCGAGCGCATCGCGGCGCGCATCGCCTCGATGGGGCTGAGCCCGGGCGGCTGTGCCTTGAACGCCGCGACCAGCATGGGGTCGTAGTCGTCGCTGAGGACGACGTCCTCCTTGGTCGGGAAGTAGCGGAAGAAGGTGCTGGGCGAGACCTCGGCCGCGTCCGCGATCTGCTCGACGGTGGTGGCGTCGTAGCCCTGCTCGTGGAACAGCCGCAAGGCGTGCTGCTGGATCGCGGCCTTGGTCCGCGCCTTCTTCCGATCCCGGAGCCCTAAGGGGGGCCCCTCACCTGCTGGCAAGTTGCTCACCGGGCGATGTTGCCAGCTCGGCCCCGACCACGTCGACTCCCGCCGCCCGGCGGGGCAGGAAGGCCAGCGTCAGCAGGACGCCGGCCACGGCGATGCCGCCGCAGACCAGCAGCAGGAGGTCCATGCCGTGGACGAACGCCGCCCGGACGGAGAGCAGCAGCGCCGGCGAGCCGAGCTGGTGGGCCACCGCGACGCCGGCGGCGACGCTGTCGCGCACCGCGCCGGCGACCGGGGCGGGCAGGCCGGCAACGTCCAGCCGGCCGTGGTAGCCGGTGTTGAGCACGGTGCCGAGCACCGCGACGCCGATGGCGGCGCCGACCTGGCGCAGCGCCTGGATCAGCGCCGCGCCGACGCCGCTGCGCTCGGCCGAGAGCGCGCCCAGGGCCGCGTCCATCGCCCCGGGCATGGCGAACCCGAGCCCGACGCCGAGCAGCGCGACCCACGCGAAGGTGAAGGCGGTGCCGCTGTCCACGCTGGTGGTGGCGCCGGCGAACAGCGCCGCGGCCATCAGCGCGAAGCCGGCCGCGACGGTGACCTTGGCACCGGCCAGCTTGGCGAGCCGGTCGGCGACGGCGGCGCCGGCGATCAGCCCGCCGATCATCGGCAGCAGCCGCAGGCCGGCGCCCATGGCGTCGGTCCCGACCACCGCCTGGAAGTACTGCGGCACGGTGAACAGCAGCCCGAACATCGCGAACGAGACCATGGTCGCCAGGACCGTGCCCCAGGTGAAGCCGGCCGAGCGGAACAGCTCCAGGTCGACCAGGGGTTCGCCGCCCGGGCGCCGGTGGAGGCGGCGCTCCCAGGCGACGAAGCCGAGCAGCAGCAGCGCCCCGGCGGCCATGGCGGCCAGCGCGCGGGCGTCGCCCCAGCCCTCCTGCCCCGCCTCGATCGCGCCGTAGGTCAGCGCGACCAGGCCGGCGCTGGAGACCAGGATGCCGGCGAGGTCGACGCGGGGACGCCGCTCGCTGCGCGACTCGGGCAGCAGCACGGCGACGGCGAGCAGCGCCAGCGCGATCACCGGCCCGTTGATCAGGAACACCGAGCCCCACCAGTAGTGGGTGAGCAGCCAGCCGCCGAGGACGGGGCCGATCGGGAAGGCGACCAGGGTGGCGCCGACGGAGATGGTGACCGCCCGCTGCCGCTCCTCGCCGGAGAAGAGCACCGGCAGCACCGAGATGGCCAGCGGCAGCACGAAGGCCGCGCCGAGGCCGAGCACCGCCCGCGCGGCGATCAGCGCCCCGGCCGAGGGCGCGTAGGCGCAGGCCAGCGAGGCGACCGCGAACAGCAGGAGCGCGGCGAGCAGCAGCCGCTTGCGGCCGAAGCGGTCGCCGAGCATCCCCGCCGGCAGCATCATCGCGGCCAGCACCAGGCTGTAGGCGTCCACGATCCACTGCAGGTCGGAGGTTGAGGCGTGCAGGGCGGTGGCCAGGGTCGGCAGCGCCAGGTTGAGCACCGTCAGGTCCAGGCCGACCACCAGCGCCGAGAGGGCGAGCGCGGCGAGCGCCCACCAGCGGCGGGTTCCGGTTGCCATGAGGGTCACCAGCTTTCGGTAGTAGATCACAATTGATAGTTACTCTCAAAAAGGAGAGGCCGTCAAGACCTGTCGTGCGGGGTTTGCGGTTCCACCTCGGAGGCGGTGTGATGGGCGCATGTCCGGCGACCGCGGCCATCGGCTGCCCGGCGCGGCGGCGCTGCTGCTGGCGGTGGCGCTCGCGGCGGCGGGGTGCTCGGCGGGGCGCGCCTCGCGGCCGGCGCCGGGACCGGGGAAGCTCGCCTGGCGGCTGCTCGCCGACGCCCCGACCGAACGCACCGAGGTGGCGGCGGCAGCGGCCGGCGGCCGCATCTGGGTCGCCGGTGGCTTCCGGCGCGACGGCGCCACCGTCGCCACCGTGGAGGCCTACGACCTCGCCGGCGACCGCTGGGAGCGCGGCCCCGACCTGCCCGTCGCGGTCAACCACGCGATGGCGGCCACCCTGGGCGGCAAGGTCTACGTGGTGGGCGGCTACGAGCCGGACGGGACCATCGGCCGGCGCGCCTCCCGCCTGGACGGCGGGCGCTGGAAGGCGGTGGCCGAGCTGCCCGAGGGGCGCGCGGCCGGCGTCGCCGTGGCGCTCGACGGGCGCCTGTACGTGGCCGCCGGGGTGGGCCCGCACGGCCTGGCCGGCGCGATGCTCGTCTACGACCCCGACGGCGACCGCTGGACGACCGCGCCGGGGCCGCCGACGCCGCGGGAGCACCTCGGCGGGGCCGGCGCGGGCGGCAAGCTCTACACCGTCGGCGGGCGCGCCAGGGGCCAGGGCAGCTTCACCGCCGCCGAGGCGTACGACCCCCGAAGCGGGCGCTGGGAGACCCTCCCCGAGCTGCCCACCCGCCGCGGCGGCCTGGCCGCGGGGGCCACCGGCAACGGCTTCGTGGTCGCGGTCGGCGGCGAGGGCGACGCCACCTTCGAGCAGGCGGAGGCGTTCGACCTGCGCGCCCGCCAGTGGCGCTCGCTGCCGCCGCTGCCGACCCCGCGCCACGGCCTGGGCGTGGTCGGCGTCGGCACGGTGCTGTACACCCTCGCCGGCGGCCCCAAGCCGGGCCTGCACGTCTCCGCCGCCAGCGAGGCGATCGACCTGGCGCCGCTGCGCCGTTGAGCGGCCACCTGGCGGTGACCACGGCGGTGCTGGCCGCGGCCGTGCTGCACGCGAGCTGGAACGCGCTCGCGGCGCGCCTGCCCGACAAGCTGGCCGGCCTCGGCGCCATCGGGCTCACCCAGCTCGCGCTCCTGCCGCTCGCCCTGGCGCTGGTGCCGCCGCCGGCCGCCCCGAGCCGGCCCTACGTGGTCGTCTCCTCGACCATGCACGTCGGCTACGACCTGCTGCTGCTCAGCGGCTACCGGGTGGGGGACCTGAGCCAGGTATACCCGCTGGCCAGGGGGCTGGCGCCGCTGCTGGTCGCGGGCGCGGCCGCGCTGCTGGCCGGCGAGCGGCTCGGGCCCGTCGGGCTCGCCGGGGTGACCCTGGTCTGCCTCGGGCTGACCAGCCTGACCTTCGCCGGCGGCTGGCCGACCAGGGACGACCGCCCGGCGCTCGCCTACGCGGCCGCCACCGGCGTGATGATCGCCGCCTACACGGTGGTCGACGGGCTGGGCGTGCGCCGGGCCGGCGCCGCGCTCGGCTACATCGTCTGGCTCAACGGGCTGCACGGCGTCGGCATGGTGGCCTGCGCGGTCGCCAGCCGCGGGCGCGCCCTGCCCGCGGGGGTGCGGCGGGCCCTGCCGGTCGGGACGCTGATCATGGTCCTGTCGGTCCTGGCCTACGGGCTGGTGCTGTGGGCGCAGCAGCGCGGCGCCCTCGCCGCGGTGGCGGCGCTGCGCGAGACCAGCGTGCTGCTCGCCGCCGCCATCGGCGCGGTCCTGTTCGACGAGCGCTTCGGCCGCGTCCGGGTGACCGCCGCCGCGCTGGTCGCCGCGGGCATCGTGCTGCTGAACGTCCCCGGCTAGGCGGGCGGGTCAGGCGGGGTAGTAGCTCGCCAGGCCGTCGAGCAGGCCGTCGTGGATCGGCGCGGCGCGGACCGCGGCGAGGTAGGCGGCGTCGTGGGTGAGCGAGTCGAGCGGCGGGATCACGACCTCGCCGAGGTCGGCCGCGGTCAGGGTGGCGAAGGGCTCGCCGCCGGGGTCGTCGGGGATGATGCGGAACGGCTCCTCGTCGTCGCCGACCGTGGCCAGCAAGGCCGCGTGGGCGCCGGGCGGGTCGGCGCGCACGGCCTCGAGCGCCGCGACGACGTCGGGCCAGCGCATGTCGGCGTCCTGGATGCCCGGGACGACCAGGGCCACCGAGCGGGGCTGCCCGGCCACGGTGATGCGGTCGACCTCCTCGCCGGCGCCGGCCTCGCGCATCAGGCCGACGCGGCCGTAGACGGGCCGGCCGCCGACCAGCACCAGGCGGACGTCGCGCTCGGTGCCGCGGATCAGGTTGTCGTAGGGGTCGGGGCGGCGCTCCTCCAGCACCAGCAGGTCGGCGAGCAGCCCCGGCTTGACGCGGCCGACGTGGTCGGACCAGCCGACCGCGTCCGCCGGGTTGGCGGTGGCCATCTCGCACAGCTCCTGGTCGGAGAGGGCGCCGTCGAGCCCCTTGGGGTGGTGGTTCCAGAGGTGGGCGACCTTGAGCTCGCCGAGCAGGTGCTTGGAGCCCGAGGGGCTCCAGTCGGCCCCGAGGCACACCCGGATGCCACGGTCGCGGGCGCTGACCACGTCGCTGGTGCGCCGGTACAGCCACAGGTTGGAGAACGGCGACCACACCATCGAGCTGTGGTGCGGCCCCCAGTCGGCGTACTCGGGGTCGCCGAGGGCGGTCGCGTGCACGGCCACCAGCCCGGGCTGCAGGCAGTCGTGGTCGCGCAGGTCGGTGTACTCGCGCAACAGCGCGGGGCTGGTGCCCTCGGCGAGGTGGTAGATGAAGGCGTCGCCGGCGGTCAGGTGGCCGCGGGCGGTGTCGAACGCGTCGCCGTCGAGGCGGCGCACCGACTGGAACACCGAGCGCTTGCCGCTGGCGAAGGTCTCGTACTCGACGTTGCGCACCAGGAAGCCCTCGTAGGGGCGCGACAGCACGGCCGAGCCCTGCACCGCGGTGACCCCGCCGACGACGGCCTTGACCTCGACGAACTTCAGCAGCGCCTTGCTCGCCAGCTGGGTGAGGGCGATGGTCGGCTGGCGGATGTCGGTGGCGTAGGAGGGCAGCCGGGGCCACTGGTCGCGGCTGGTGAACGGCGCCGCCCGTCCCGGCGGCGCCCACAGCGGGCGGTGGTTGTAGGCGAGGTGGTTGTGCAGGTCGGTCAGGCCGGGGTAGATGACCCCGCCGGTGTCCACCCGGGCGGCGTCCTGGTAGCCGGCGGGCGGCGCGGCGGCGGCCGGCTGCAGCGCCTCGATGCGGCCGCGGTCGTCGACGTAGACGGCGGCGTCGGGCACGTGCGGCAGCGCCGGGTCGAAGGTCGTGACGGTGCCGAGCAGCACGAGCGTCATGGAACACCCCCCTCGGCCCGATCCTATCAGTGGCGCCGCGCCAGGCATCACCCCCAGCGGTGGTCCGCGGCACGGTAGGCTGGCCGCGACGCGACCGCCGGTCGGGGAGAGGAAGCCATGGCCATGGGAGCTGGGCAGGGACGACCGATCGCGGCGGCGCTGGTCGTCGGCATGCTGGCCGCCGTCGCCGCCGCGGTGGTGCTGGTCTTCCAGCCCGCCGGCGCGCGCGCCGCCGCCGCCCTGCTGTTCCTCGGCGGCCTGGCCGCCGGGGCGCTGCTGGCCGCCCGGCTGCCGGCGCCGCGGGGGTCCCGGACGGTGATGGAACGCCTCAACGACGCCGCCTTCGCCGCCGTGCTCGCGTTCGTCTCGCTGCTCGTCGGGCTGGCGCTGCGGCCCTGGCTCGCGGTGGTGCCCGGCCTGCTCTGCGGCCTCCTCGGCGGCCGCGCGCTGCGCCAGCCCGGCGCCGGCGGGCCAGGAGGGAACGAGGCGCCGTGAGCCAGGAGGGGGGCAGCAAGCGCGCGATCCTCGCCGCGTTCCTGGCCAACCTCGGCATCGCGGTGCTGAAGTTCGTCGGCTTCCTGATCACCGGCGCCGCCTCGATGCTGGCCGAGTCGATCCACTCGCTGGCCGACACCGGCAACCAGGGGCTGCTGATCCTCGGAGGCAGGGGGAGCCGGCGCGCGCCGACCCCGGAGCACCCCTTCGGCTTCGGGCAGGAGCGCTACTTCGCGGCCTTCCTGGTCGCGGTCGTGCTGTTCACGCTCGGCTCGCTGTTCGCCCTGTTCGAGGGCGCCGAGAAGCTGCTGCAGCCGCACGAGCTGGAGAACCCGCCGGTGGCGATCGCGATCCTGCTCGGCGCGATCGCGCTGGAGAGCTGGTCGTTGCGGACCGCCGCGATGGAGGCCCTCAAGATCCGCGGCAACCGTTCCTGGTGGACCTTCATCCGCCGCACCAAGAACCCGGAGCTGCCGGTGGTGCTGCTCGAGGACTTCGGCGCCCTGATCGGCCTGACGTTCGCCCTGGTCGGCATCGGGCTGGCGGTGCTCACCGGCAACCCGCGCTTCGACGCGCTCGGCAGCGTCGCCATCGGCCTGCTGCTCGGCGCGATCGCGATCCTGGTCGGCACGGAGATGCGCAGCCTGCTGATCGGGGAGGCCGCCAGCGGCCTGGTGGTCACCGCCATCCGCGAGGGCTTGGAAGGCACCGAGGGCGTCCGCCGGCTGATCCACCTGCGCACCCTCCACCTCGGCCCGGAGGAGCTGCTGGTCGCCGCGAAGGTCGAGCTGGAGCCGTCGTTCAGCTTCGCGCAGGTGGCCGAGACGATCGACCGGGCCGAGGCGCGGGTGCGCGACGCCGTGCCGTCCGCCCACGTGATCTACCTCGAGCCGGACGTGTACCGGCCGGAAGTGGCGACGGCACCGCCCGAGGAGGCGGGCGCCGACCGGTGAGGCGCCGCTGGGCTGCGCAAATACGGTTTTCGTCTGCTTGCCTGTAGGCTTGTCGGTATCCGGCCTACCCTCGAGGCCGGCCCCGGTGGCGGCCACCCCCACGCCGCGCCGCGGCCCAGCTCGGCAGGAGCCATGGACGACGCACAACCGCGGGGCTTGACTGATGGCGACCACACCGCTGCTGCTCGGTGATCGGTACGAGGTCGGCCGCCTGCTCGGGGCGGGCGGGATGGCCGAGGTGTTCGAGGGCCGCGACCGGCTGCTCGCCCGGCGCGTGGCCATCAAGGTCCTGCTGGCCGAGTTCTCCCAGGACCCCTCGTTCGTGGCGCGCTTCAAGCGCGAGGCGCAGGCGGCGGCGAGCCTCTCCCACCCCAACATCGTGGGTGTCTGGGACACCGGGGTGGAGGGCGGCACCAACTTCATCGTGATGGAGTACGTCGAGGGCCGCACCTTGCGCGACCTGCTGCGCATCGGCGGCCCGCCGCCGGCCGACCGCGCCGTGGGGATCGCCGCCGACGTCTGCGACGCCCTCGCCGCCGCCCACGCCCGCGGGCTGATCCACCGTGACGTCAAGCCCGGCAACGTCATGCTCACCGGCGACGGCACCGTCAAGGTGATGGACTTCGGCATCGCCCGGGCGACCAGCTCGCAGACCCTCACCCAGACGCACGCGGTCATCGGCACCGCCCAGTACATCTCCCCGGAGCAGGTCGAGGGCAGGCAGGTCGACGCCCGCAGCGACCTGTACTCGGTCGGCTGCATGCTGTACGAGATGCTGACCGGCCGGGTGCCGTTCTCGGGCGAGAGCCCGGTCGCGATCGCCTACCGCCACGTGCGCGAGGACCCGGTCCCGCCGCGGCGGATCGACCCGCGGATCCCGCCGGCGTTCGAGGCGATCACCATGCGGGCCATGGCCAAGAACCCGGACCACCGCTACCAGTCCGCCGCGGAGATGCGCGCCGAACTGGAGCGGGCGCTGGCCGGGCGGCCGATCGCGGCGGCGGCGGCGGTCGGCGGCATCGGCGCGGACGCCACCCAGGCGATGCCACCCGCCTTCACCCACCAGCCCACCACCCACCTGGACGAGCCGGCACCCGCCTACCCGGGCACGCCGGCCAACCGCTCCCGGCCGGCGGTGGTGCTGCTCGGCTTCGTGGCGGTGCTGCTGGCGGTCGGCGCGTTCACCTTCGTCTACAAGAACGCCCGGCCGCAGCAGTCACCGCAGAGCGCCCTGACCACCCTGCCGACCACGCTCGCCCCGCCGACGACCCAGCCGGCGCCCACCACCACCGTGGCGCAGACGACCACCACGCAGCGGCAGACGACCACCACGGCGCGGCAGACGACCACCACCGCCGCGCAGACCACCACCTCGCTGGCGGAGGGTCAGGTCCTCGTCCCCAACGTGCTCGGCCGCCGGGAGGACGTGGCCAGGCAGCTGCTCGAGGGCCAGGGCTTCGAGGTCAACTCGCAGCACGTGCAGATCCAGGACCGCCGCTTCGACGGCCGCGTGGTGGCGCAGAGCCCCGGCCCCAACACCGCCGCCCAGCGCGGCTCGACGGTGAACATCTTCATCGGCCAGGTCAACAACTAGCGGCTGTCACGGGCTGAGCGGTACTGCCGGGGCCGACGACGACGCGGGCTTCACTGCTCGCGCTTTGAACTGCGAGTGCCCCGCAGGCAGGGCGACTGGAGGCTGCAACGCCGACCGGGCCGGGGCTACGGAAGCCCCGGCCCGGTTGCCTCTAGCTGACGCTCCGGCTCAGTACCAGTGGTGGGACTGCCAGAAGGCCCAGGCGTTCTCGGCGGTGCCGTAGCGGCTCCGGACGTAGCTGCGGAACGCCTGCAGCTGCAGGCCACAGTCGGTGGTGTCGGCGTTGCCGCCGAGGTAGGCCTGGCGCTGGCTGAAGACGAGCTGGCCCAGGCCGAACGCGGTCGAGCTGGGGTTGTCGGCGAACGGGTTCCAGCCCGACTCCTTCATGATGATGTTGAACTCGGCGTCCGAGGCGCTCGACGAGTCGCACTTGGTGGTGCCGCGCCGCACCACGCCGGCGGCGCTGGCGTCGCCGATGCGGCGGTTGAACTCCAGCGCGGCGACCTGGCCGCGGAGCTGGCTGATCTTGAACGTGGCGCGCTGCAGGGCCTGCTGCCGCAGCGCCTGGAGCTGCTGCGCCTTGGCGAGCTTGAGCCTGATCGCCTGCTCGGCCTTGGCGAAGTCCTGCTGGGCGCGGCGCTGGGCGATGACGGCCTTGGCGTAGTCCTTCTTGGCCACGATCAGGTCGGTCAGCGAGTCATTTCCCTGCTGGGCCAGGTGGTCGAGGATCGTGACCTGATCGAGCAGGGCGTCAGGATCGGAGCTCTGGATCAGCGCGCGGATGTCCCCGGGCGAGCCGGAGACGTAGATGCTCCGCACCCGGTCGCTGAGGTAGGCCTGCAGGTACTGCAGGCGGTTGTTGGTGGAGGCGACCGCCGCGGCCGCCTGCGTGGCCCGGTTGCCAGCGGCGAGCCGCTCGAGGCCGGTCTGGGCGAGGTCGCGCTCTGCGGCGTTGACCAGGCCGGTGGCCTGCTTGACGGCGTTGGAGAGCTTGGTCTCGTCGGCGTTCGCGTCGGCCAACGCGGCTTTGAGCTGCTTGAGGTCGGGCGTGTCGCTCGCGCTCGCAGCTTGGAAGCCGGCCACGCTGGCCCCGGCTTGGTGGGGAAGAAAGATCGACGCCAGCAGCACGACGCCGACGAACCGAAGCACCCGGGAACGGCGACAGGGTGCCATGTTCAAATTCTGCGCTCCCTTTGGGGGTGGGAACTTTCGCGGTTGGGGGACCACGAGCTGGTGAACGATATCCCACAGACTGCTCAGCTCAGCAACTCGGTCGATCGAGACGGACGAACCCTCACCGGACGAAGTGCCGTACTCCCGGTAACACTGCGTAGTTCGGCCGGGCCATCGCCGCCCACGGCAACCGTCGCCCCTCCTGCTGGGCATCCATGACATGCTGCGGGGGTGGACCCGCCGCGACCGAGCCGGCTGCTGCTCGACTCACCGAGCCTGGTGTACCGGGCGTTCTTCGCCGTGCCCAAGTCGATCACCGACCCGGCCGGGAACGCCGTCAACGCCGTGCGCGGCTACCTCGACATGCTCGCCCGGCTGCTGACCGACCACCGACCCGGCGGCGTGCTCAACGTGCTCGACAACGACTGGCGGCCGAAGTGGCGGGTGGACGCCTGGCCCGGCTACAAGGCGACCCGCGCCCCCGACCCGCCCGAGCTGCCCGGCCAGTTCACCATCCTGCGGGCCGTGCTCGGCGCGGCCGGGCTGCCGGTCGCCGAGGCCCCGGGGACCGAGGCCGACGACGTGCTCGGCACGGTCGCCATGGCCGCCGGCGACGACGAGCGCCTCGCGGTGGTCACCGGCGACCGGGACCTGCTGCAGCTGGTCCGCGACCCGGTCGTCTGGGTGCTGTTCCCGGTCAAGGGCACGTCGCAGATGGTCCGCTTCGACGAGGCCGAGGTGGTCCGCCGCCACGGCGTCGCGCCGGCCCGCTACGCCGACTACGCGATCCTCCGCGGCGACCCCTCCGACGGGCTGCCCGGCCTGCCAGGCGTCGGTCCCAAGACCGCCGCCAAGCTGGTCGCCGAGTTCGGCGGCCTCGACGACGTGCTGGCCGCGCGCGACCGGCTGCCGCCACGGGTCGCCGCGGCGCTCGACGCCAGCGAGGACTACCTGGCGGCCATGCGCAAGGTGGTGCCGCTGCCCCGCGACGTGGCCTGGACGGCCAGCGACGCCCACGAGCCCGACCGCGACGCCCTCGCCGCCTTGGCGGAGAAGCACGCGACCGGGGGGCCGGTGGAGCGCCTCGTCGCCGCCATGGAGGCCGCCTGCCTGGCCGCCCCGGCCTGAGGTGGCGGCGGCCGGCTCAGCCGCCGGCCTTGACCACCTCGGTCTCGTCGTCGAGCAGGTCCATCAGCTGGCGAGCGTTCACCACCGCGTGGTCGGAGTAGCAGTTGTTCATCACCATATGGACCTCGGCGGCGTTCTCGGCCAGGTGCTCGACCTTCGGCACCCACTCCCGCAGCTCGTCCTCGCGGTAGAGGTAGCGGAACCGCTCGTGGACGGTCGCGCCCGGCTTGCCCCAGGCCTCGCGGTCGCGGCCGTGGAACCGCACCACCGCCAGGCGCGGGCTGGTCGCCTCGGCGAGCGGCGGCATCGAGGAACGGAAGCCCTGCGGCATGTCGAGGCAGACCAGGGCGAAGCCGAGCTCCTCGAGCGTCCCCAGGGTGTGGTCGCGGTCCCGGTCGAGCAGCCAGGTCCGGTTGCGGAACTCGACGCAGACCTGGTAGCCGGGCAGCCGCTCGGGGACCTTGCGCAGCTCCTCGCGGTTGGCGTGGCGGGGGGTGAACCACTCCGGGTACTGCAACAGCACCGCGCCGAGCTTGCCGGCCGAGTCCAGCGGCAGCAGCGCCTCGTGGAAACGCCGCCAGGCCTCCTCGATCGCGTCCTGGGGGAAGTGGGAGGCGTACACCCGCTGCTTGTCGCGGTGCTCGGGGTCGATCAGCTCCTCCAGGTCCGCCGGCAGCGCCTTGCGCATGGTGGGGTGCCCGGTGAGCAGGCTGAACGCCTTGACGTTGAAGGTGAAGTCCGGCGGGGTGCGGTCGACCCACAGGCCGGCCTGCTCCTCGCGCGGCAGCGCGTAGTAGGTCGCGTCGACCTCGACCAGGGGGAACTGGGAGGCGTAGTAGCGCAGCCGCGCCTCCGCGGTGGAGGCGCCCTTCGGGTAGAACCGCTTCGACTTGATCAGGGTGGGGTCGGTCCAGCCGGCCGTGCCGACCCGGACCGGAGTCCCGCCGCCGCCTGCCATGGTCGTCACCTCCCCGCAGCGCCGAGCCTGGCCGTCCAGCGTACGCGCGCCCGTGCCGGGGAGGGCTCGCCCACCTGCCCGGCATCCACGGACCTGCTACCGTCTGGTGGTGGACGAATCGACCCAGTACGCCCGCCGCTGCCCCCGTTGCGACACCCCGGCGCAGCCCGGGGGCACCGTCTGCGAGCGCTGCGAGCTGCCCTTCGAGGGCCCGGCCAAGGTGCGCTACAACCCGGCCGGCCTGGCCCTGCCGAGCCCGGTGCAGGGCCACGCGACCGTGCTGGCCGCCGTGGCCACGGCGGTCATCCTGCTCGGCTTCGGCGCCTGGCTGGCCCTGCGCGGCGTGGGCCCGTTCCACGCCCAGCTGGTCGACCAGCACGTCAGCGCCGACCGCTCGGCGGTGGTCGCCCGCGTCGCCGTCACCAACCAGGGCAGCCGCAAGGGCAAGGCCCGCTGCCGCGTCACCGGCGTCGCCCCCAACGGCCAGCTGGTCGCCTCGGACGTCCAGCTCAGCCCGACCGTCGGCGCGCACTCGACCGTCGAGTTCGAGGTGACCGCCGCGCCCCTGGTGGACAGCCACGACGTCGAGGCGCGCTGTAGCTGATCCCTGTCCGGCGCTACTCCCAGGCGCGGACCGGCGCGGCGACCGGGTCGCGGCCGAGGAGGGCGACGAGGCGGTCGCTGGGGCTGGCCGACGGCGCCACGGTGACCCTCGCGGCGAACAGGGGCGCGCGGGCGCGGGCGGGGACCAGCAGCGGGCAGAGCTCCAGCAGCGCGGCGGCGAGCGCGTCCGGGATCGGGCGGCGCCGCCCGCACGCCCGGGCGACGTCCCAGCCGTGGACGGCGAGCTCGATCGCGCCGATGCCGGCGACCATGCCCGCCGCCAGCGGCAGGTCCTCGACGACCACCACGCGGTCGTCGCCGACCGCGCCCGTCCACGCCCCGAGCAGCCGCGCGGCGCGCTCGCGGAAGGTCCGGACCGGGTCGGCCGCCGCACCAGCGCCGAGGGCGGCCGGGTCCAGGGCGACCCGGCCGCCCTCGGCGGCCTCGTGCAGCGCCGCCAGGGCGTCGTTGAGGTGGTGCAGCAGCCCGCGCAGGTCCCACTCCCCGCAGGGCGTCGGCCGTGGCAGCAGCGCCGGCGTGACCGCCGCGACGCTGCCGAGGGCGTAGGCGAGCGACCGTTCCAGCAGCCCGGCCCCGCCGGCCGGCCACGGGGGCATGCCCGCCCCGGTCACCGTGGTCGCGCCGCCGCGGCCGGGTGGACCAGCGGAAGCCCGAAGGTCGCGAACAGGTCCAGGTCCTGGAACGCCACGATCCGGCTGATGCGCGACCCGGTGACGCTCAGCACCTGCACCGAGTGCGCGTGGTGGACGCCGTCGTCGCGCAGCCGGTAGCCCGCCACCGCGAGCTGGCCGTTGGCGCCGGTCGGCACCATCCGCCAGGGGTCGCCGTGCGGCGGGAGCCGCGGCGCGAGGAAGCGGGCGAAGGCGTCGCGCCCGTCGAGCCAGGTCAGGTACGGCGGCATCTCCACCACCACGTCGTCGGTGAGCAGCCGCAGCAGGGCGGGGTGGTCGCCGGTCTCGAAGGCGGCCACGTAGCGGTCGAGCAGCTCGCGCTGGCCGGCGTCGCCGGGCTCGGCGACCTCCTCCTGGCGCGGGCGCACGTGCGCGAGCTGGGCGCGCGCCCGCTGCAGGGTGCTGTTGACCGCGGTGGTGGTGGTCTCGAGCGCCTCGGCGACCTCGGCCGCCCGCCAGGCCAGCACGTCGCGCAGGATCAGCACGGCACGCTGCCTGGCCGGCAGGTGCTGCAGCGCGGCGACCAGCGCCAGCCGGACGCTGCCCCGCAGCGCGACGACCGCCGCCGGGTCGCCCGCACCGCCTTCGAGCAGCGCGTCGGGGATCGGCTGCAGCCAGGCCACCTCCGGCGGGCCGGACACCAGCGGTGCCTGCGGATCCTCGGCCGGGCCGACCAGGCTGGTCGGCATCGGCCGGCGGGCGCCCTGCTCGAGCGCGGTCAGGCAGGCGTTGGTCGCGATCCGGTACAGCCAGGTGCGCATCGACGCCCGCCGGTCGTCGAACCGGTCGTAGGCGCGCCACGCCCGCAGGAAGGTCTCCTGCACCAGGTCCTCGGCGTCGTGGACCGAGCCGAGCATGCGGTAGCAGTGCGCCAGCAGCTCGCGCCGGAACGGGTCGGTCTGGCGCGTGAACTCCTCGCTGCCCGCCATCGCGCTCCTACCTTTCGCCGCCGTCGCGCCGACCACTCTGCCAGCCTCGCTCAGCCGCCGCCCCCGGCCCGCAGGGCCGGGCTCGGAGCCGCCGCCGGGGCCGCCGCGACCGGGGCGGCCGCGCGCCGGCCAGGGGTGAACAGGCCGGCGACCGCCGCCGCCAGCGACATGCCGGCCGCGACCGTGGTCGCGGCGGCGAAACCGTCGCTGAACGCCTGCGCGGAGGCGTAGCCGCCGGTCCCGGCGAAGACCGCGGCGAGGATCGCGATCCCGAAGGTGCCGCCGAGCTGGCGCAGGGTGTTGAAGGTGCCCGACGCCTTGCCGATGGCGCCGCGCGGCACCGCGCCGATGACCGCGTTCTGCGCGGCCGGCATCGCCATCGAGACGCCGCAGCCGGCCACGACCAGCGGCGGGACCATCGCGGCGTAGGCGAGGCCGGGCTTGGCGATCAGCGCGATCCAGGCGAACCCGGCCGCCTGCATCAGCATCCCGGTGACGATCAGCGGCCGCTCGCCGAGCCGGTTGACGCGGGCGCCGGCGAGCGGCGCGACCAGGGACAGCATGACGGTCCACGGCACCAGGCGGAGCCCGGTCCCCAGCGGCCCGTAGTGCAGCGTGGTCTGCAGGAACTGCGCGAAGAAGAAGGCGGCACCGAAGATCGCGCCGTACAGCAGGAAGCCGGCGGTGTTCCCGGCCGAGAAGGCGCGCGAGCGGAAGAACCGCATCGGCAGCATCGGCTCGGCGACGCGCAGCTCCCAGGCCACGAACGCGACCAGCAGCAGCGCCCCGGCCAGCAGCGAGGCGACCACCTCGAGGCTGCCCCAGCCGGACCCGTTGGCGCGCACCAGCCCCCACACCAGCCCGAGCGCCGCGCCGGTGACCAGCGCGACGCCGCCGAGGTCGAGGCTGGTCCCGCTGCCGAAGCCCTCCTCGATGCGGCGCAGGACCAGCGGGATCAGCAGCAGCCCGATGGGGACGTTGAGCCAGAAGATCCACTGCCACGCCAGCCCCTGGACGACCGCGCCGCCGACCAGTGGGCCGCCGACGGTGGCGAGCCCGGTGATGCCGCTGAAGAACCCCAGCGCCCGGGCGCGCTGCTCCGCCGGGAAGGCCGCGCCGAGCAGCGCCATCGCCAGCGGCACCACCATCGCCGCGCCGGTGCCCTGGACGGCGCGCGCCGCGATCAGCCAGCCGATGCTCGGCGCCAGCGCGCACGCCGCCGACGCGGCGGTGAACAGCCCCAGCCCGGCGACGAGCAGCCGCCGCCGTCCGAGGCGGTCGCCCAGCGCCGACGCCGTCATCAGCAGCACCGCCAGGCTCAGGGTGTAGGCGTTGACGGTCCACTCCAGCTGCTCGATCGAGGCGCCGAGGTGCAGCCGGATGGTGCTCAGGGCGGTCGTCACCACCAGCATGTCGAGCATGACCATCAGGGACGCCAGCGAGGTCAGGGCGAGGACCCAGCGCCGCGCCGACCTCGACGGCAGGTTCGTTGCTTGGTTGCTGCTCACGGGACCTCCCGGGTACCGGATCGGTGACTTCACCAGTACGTACCGGGGAGGCCGGCGAAACTCATCGGATGCCCCGCAGGCAGCACGAACGCGGATTCGGCGACGACGCGCGACGGTGGTGCTGGCCTCGTCGGTCGGCCGGCGTCGACGTTTCCACTAGGCCGGGTCGGAGGCCTCGGCCTGGGGGGCGTCCGGCCGGGGTGCCTCGCCCGGCGCGAGCATGCGCACCAGCTTGGCGGGGCGGCCCACCACGATCGCGTAGGGCGGCACGTCGCCGAGGACCAGCGAGCCGGCGCCGACGACCGCGTGGGCGCCGATCTCGCAGGGGCCCAGGACCAGGACCTCGCTGGCCAGCCAGGCGCCCTCGTGGATGACCACGTCGCGGCCGCTGCGCGGGATGGCGGTCTGCCGCTCCCTTCCGTACACCTCGATGTCGTGGGTGCCGGTCAGGACCGAGACGTTGTGGCCGAAGAAGGCGTACGGCCCCACCGTGATCTCGCCCGAGGAGAGGTTGAACAGCGCGTTGTTGACCACCGCGGTGGGGTCGACGTGCAGCTTGGCGGGGTCGCCGTGGACCCGGTGGCGGTAGAGGTCGTCGCGCGCCTGCCGTTCCAGCGCCTGCTGCACCAGCTGCTCGACCCGGCGGCCGAGCAGCCGTTCGACGAGCCGATCGAGCATCGACATCCCGGCGCCTCCTTCAGCGTCGCGGTGGGGGGGAAGGCCGGTCAGCCGGCCGCGGGGCCGTCCCTCGAGGCGATGACCACCCGGCCGTCGCCGTCGACGGCCAGCGAGCGCCGCCCGGCGAGCAGGTCGAGCAGCTCCGCCCCGACCAGGTCGCGGCGCCAGCCCTGGAGCGTGCGGACCTGCGGCTCGGGACGGCCACGGCGGGCGCGGGTGACGATCTGGGCCAGCTCGGCCCGCGCCGCGACCAGCTCGTAGGCCAGGCCGGCGTCCAGCGCCCGGGAGCGGACCAGGGCCTCGGCGAGGGCGATCACCGGCGCGTCGCCCGGCACCTGCTCGAGCCGCTCGCCCGGTTCGGGCGGGATCGGCTCGGCCGCCCTGCCGCGGCCGACCGCGGTCAGGATGGCGTCGGCGCGGCGCCGCAGGGTGGACGGCTGGATGCCGCGGATCTTCTCCAGGCTGGCGGCGTCACCCGGCTGGCGCTTGGCGACCTCGACCAGGGAGGCGTCGGCGAGCACCGAGCCGACCGGCCGGTCCTCGGCGGCGGCGGTCCGTTCCCGCCAGGCGGCCAGCTCCCTGGCGACCGCCCTGGCCACGGGGCTGAGCGCTCCCACCCGGGGGAGCCGCTGGTAGGTGCTGTCGGGGTCGCGCTCGTCGCTGGCCTCCTCCAGGCGGCGGCACTCCTCCTTGGCCCATTCCAGCCGGCCGGTCGCCTTCAGCCGCTGCTGCAGGGCGTCGCACAGCGGCAGCAGGTGGGCGACGTCGTCGCGGGCGTAGGCGAGCTGCTCGGGGGTGAGCGGGCGCACGTCCCAGCGGGTGAAGCTGGCCGACTTGGCCACCCGCCGCCCCAGCGCCTCGGCCAGCAGCCCGCCGTAGCTGGTCTGGGCGCCGAAGCCGGCGAAGCCGGCGGCGATCTGGGTGTCGAACAGGCCGCGCACCTCGGTCGCCCAGGCGCGCCGCAGCAGGGCGACGTCCTGCCTGCCGGCGTGGAGCACCACCTCGACGCCCGGGTCGGCGAGCACCTCGGCGACCGGGGCCGGGTCGAGCCCGCCGGCGAGCGGGTCGAGCAGCCCGACCAGCGCCGCCTGGCCGCCTTCCGGGTCCGGCACGGCGACGCCGACCAGGCACAGCAGCGGCCGGTACCGCCCCTCGGACATGAACTCGGTGTCGACCGCGATCCGCCCCGCGGATCGCGCCGCCTCCGCCAGCGTGGCAGCGTCCACCTGCCCGCCCACCGTGGGGCTCGGTGCAGGCTTCACCACGGCCGTCCTCGCCGTCGTGCGTGAATACGCGGGCCACCGCCCACCGCCGGCACGGGGGGGTTGCGGGGGGCGGAGCCCCCCGCGGTCCTCAGTCGATCCGCCACGTGTCGCCGCTGTGGAGCAGCTTGGTGAGGTCGCCGGAGCCCTGCTTCTCGACGGCCTTGTCGAGCTGGCCGGCCATGAGGTCGTCGTAGACGGGCCGCTCCACCGAGCGGAACACGCCGATCGGGGTCGGGCCCTTGCCGGAGTGCGACAGCCGGCTGAGCATGAACGCCAGGCTCGGGTCCTCGCGGTGCTCGTCGTGGACCAGCAGCGCGTCCTCGCCGACCTCGGCGACGTCGACCAGGTCGACCGAGCCCTGGCCGCTGAGGCGGACGCCCTGCCCGCCGTCCGGGCCGAAGCGGATCGGCCTGCCGTGCTCCAGGCGGATCTGGTTGTCGTCGCGGTAGTCGCGGTCGGTCAGCAGGTCGAAGGCGCCGTCGTTGAAGATCGGGCAGTTCTGGTAGATCTCGATGAAGGCGGCGCCGTGGTGCACGGACGCGCGCCGCAGGACCTCGGTGAGGTGCTTGCGGTCGGAGTCGATCGTGCGGGCCACGAAGGTCGCCTCCGCCCCCAGCGCGATGCTGACCGGGTTGAAGGGCCAGTCCAGCGAGCCCATCGGGGTCGACTTGGTGATCTTGCCGCGCTCGCTGGTGGGGGAGTACTGCCCCTTGGTCAGCCCGTAGATCTGGTTGTTGAACAGCAGGATCTTCAGGTTGACGTTGCGCCGCAGCGCGTGGATCAGGTGGTTGCCGCCGATCGACAGCGCGTCGCCGTCGCCGGTGACCACCCAGACCGCCAGGTCGGGACGGGTGACCGCGAGGCCGGTGGCGATCGCGGGGGCGCGCCCGTGGATCGAGTGCAGCCCGTAGGTGTTCATGTAGTAGGGGAACCGCGACGAGCAGCCGATGCCCGAGACGAACACGATGCGCTCGCGGGGGATGCCCAGGGAGGGCATGAAGCCCTGCACGGCCGAGAGGACGGCGTAGTCCCCGCAGCCCGGGCACCAGCGCACCTCCTGGTCGCTCTTGAAGTCCTTGGCGGTGAGCTTCAGCGGCTCGTCGGGCGCGGTGGTCCCGACGGCCGGTCGTTCGGCGGTGGCGGTGGCGGCGCGACCGGCGCCGTTGCCGGCGCGCCCGTTGCTTGAGGTCATGAACGGCTTGCTCCTTCGAGCATCTCGACGATCACGTGCTCGAGCTCCTCGGCCTTGAACGGCAGCCCGCGGACCTTGTTGTAGCCCTTCGCGTCGACCAGGTACTCGGCCCGGACGAGCCGGCGCAGCTGCCCGGTGTTCATCTCCGGGACCAGCACGTGCTCGTAGGAGGCCAGCACCTCGCCGAGGTTGGCCGGGAACGGGTTGAGGTGGCGCAGGTGCGCCTGGGCGACCTTGCCGCCCTGGTTGCGGACGCGGCGCACGGCCGCGCCGATGGGCCCGTAGGTCGAGCCCCAGCCGAGCAGCAGCAGGCGCGCGCCCTCCTGGTGGTCGACCTCGACCGGCGGGATGTCCTGGGCGATCCCGGCCACCTTGGCGGCGCGCAGGTTGACCATGCGGTCGTGGTTCTCCGGGTCGTAGGAGATGTTGCCGCTGCCGTCGGCCTTCTCCAGCCCGCCGATGCGGTGCTCCAGCCCCGCCGTCCCCGGGATCGCCCAGGGGCGCGCGAGGGTCTGCTCGTCGCGCAGGTACGGCCAGAACTCGCCGTCGTGGTTGGGCTCCGCGGCGAACTCGACCGAGATGTCGGGCAGGTCCGCCACCTCGGGGAGCCGCCACGGCTCCGAGCCGTTGGCCAGGTAGCCGTCGGAGAGCAGGATCACCGGGGTGCGGTACTTCAGGGCGATGCGGGCGGCCTCGATCGCCGCGAAGAAGCAGTCGCTCGGGGTCGCGGCGGCCAGCACCGGCACCGGCGCCTCGCCGTTGCGGCCGAACATCACCTGCAGCAGGTCGGACTGCTCGGTCTTGGTGGGCAGGCCGGTCGACGGCCCGCCGCGCTGGATGTCGACCACCAGCAGCGGCAGCTCCAGGCTGACGGCCAGGCCGATGGTCTCGGCCTTCAGCGCGATGCCCGGCCCGGAGGAGGTGCTCACCGCCAGGGAGCCGCCGAACGCCGCCCCGAGGGCGGCGCCGACCCCGGCGATCTCGTCCTCCGCCTGGAAGGTGCGCACCCCGAAGCGCTTGTGCCTGGCCAGCTCGTGGAGCACGTCGGAGGCCGGGGTGATCGGGTAGGCGCCGAGGAACAGCGGCAGCCCGGAGAGCTTGCTCGCGGCGATCAGCCCGTAGCTGAGCGCCAGGTTGCCGGAGATGTTGCGGTAGGTGCCCTTGGCC
Source organism: Actinomycetes bacterium (assembly GCA_036377075.1). Classification (GTDB taxonomy): domain Bacteria; phylum Actinomycetota; class CALGFH01; order CALGFH01; family CALGFH01; genus DASUZB01. The sequence continues at coordinate 20,958 of DASUZB010000180.1, forward strand.
AGCGGGGCCGGCTTGACCTCGTAGGAGACCGCGAACACCTCGGTGGTCTCGCCGAAGTGGTAGCCGGCCTTGAACGCCTTCACGTTGGCCTTGGCGATCACCGGGCGGGAGGCGAACTTCTTTTTCAGGAAGGCGACCGTCTGGTCGGTGGGGCGGTGGTACAGCCACGACATCAGGCCGAGCGCGAACATGTTCTTGGCCCGCTCGGCCTCCTTCTTGGTGATCTCGAATTCCTTGAGCGCCTCGGTGGTCAGCGACGTCAGCGGCACCGCGTGGACCTGGTAGTCACCCAGGGTCCCGTCCTCGAGCGGGTTGGACTCGTAGCCGGCCTTGTCGAGGTTGCGGGCGGTGAACGCGTCGGAGTTGACCAGGAGGGTGGCGCCCTTGGGCAGGTCGCCCAGGTTCGCCTTGAGCGCCGCCGGATTCATGGCGACGAGCACGTCGGGCGCGTCGCCCGGGGTGAGGATGTCGTAGCTGGCGAAATGGAGCTGGAAGCCGGAGACCCCTGGGATGGAGCCTGCCGGCGCGCGGATCTCGGCGGGGAAGTCGGGGAGGGTGGAAAGGTCGTTTCCGTATGCGGCGGTCTCACTCGTGAACCGGTCGCCGGTGAGCTGCATGCCGTCGCCGGAGTCACCTGCGAAGCGGATGGTGACGCGATCCAGGGTCTGGACCGGCTTGGTCATGACGTCCTCGATTCGGGCCTTTTCGCTAGACGGTGTGCCACGACCTCGCGCACCGCGCAGCTCGCCCCCTCGGGCCGGACGCCTGCCTGGCCGGGCGGAACTGGCACGGCAGCGGGCCGTCTCAAAGCATATACCTCCTGGCGAGGCGGGTTTGCCGGCGCCCGAACGGGGTCACACCAAGCCGCAGCCGGCGGGTCTTCGGCGCGCCGCCCGCGGACCCCTGGTGGACCCGTCAGGAAACGGCGGTCCGGATGGCTAACAGCGTCCAGGATGGGTTCGATTCCCGATCCGCGAACGGTTGGCACTTCGAGGTGACGATTTGTGAACGATCGGCTGCACGATCAGGCCGCCGCCGGGACGCGGCTGTTGGTCGCCTACACCGGCGAGGGCGACGACCTTGCGTACGTGACCCGGACGGCGCTGGGCCTGGCCGGCGAGTACGGCGCGAAGGTGATCCTGTACGACCGCGACGCCGCCTCGGCGCTCGCCGACCCGTGGCCCAACCAGTGGGGCTCCCAGGGCGAGGGCGCGCAGTTCGGCGACCCGCTCTCCGCCGAGGAGCTGGTCAAGCTCGGCCGCGAGCCGCTGGCACGGCAGGTGGCCGCCGCCCGCGAGGACGGCGTCGACGCCTGGGCCTGGCTGCCCGAGAAGCACGGCACCGGCGCACTGGTCGACTACGCCAGGCACCACGCCGCCGACGTGATCCTGCTGCCCGACGACCTCGACGAGCCCGGCCTGGCCGAGCGGCTGATGGGCGAGACGGTGGAGAAGGCGGTCGACGCGGCGGAGGAGTCCAGCGACGGCATCGCGGTGCTGCTGGTCGCCGGGGACGGCTCCACCAGGCTGGCCGCCGGCCGCCTCTAGCCCTTCAGCACCCCGACCGGGCGCAGGCGCGCGACCACCCGCGACAGCCCGGCGCCCTCGCACGCCTCGACCACGGTGGTGGCGTCCTTGTAGGCGTAGGGCGCCTCCTCGCTGAGCAGCTTGGCGTTCTGCACCGCCACCACCACGCCCTCGGCCTCGAGCTTGCGGCGCAGGTCGGGGCCGCTCATCACCTTCTTCGCCCTGGTCCTGCTCATCGCCCGCCCGGCGCCGTGGCAGGTGGAGGCGAACGAGCGCGCCGCCGCGCGCAGGTCGCCGACCAGCACGTACGAGGGCGAGCCCATGCTGCCCGGGTTGATCACCGGCTGGCCGACCTCCCGGTAGCGCTCCGGCAGGTCCGGGTGGCCGGGGCCGAAGGCCCGGGTGGCGCCCTTGCGGTGCACGCACAGCCGGCGCACCGCGCCGTCGACCTCGTGCTCCTCGAGCTTGGCGAGGTTGTGGGAGACGTCGTAGACGAGGTCCAGGCCGAGCTCGCGCGCCGGGCGGCCGAACACCTCGGCGAACACGGCGCGCACGCCGTCGGCCATCACGTGCCGGTTGGCCAGGGCGAAGTTCCCGGCGGCGCGCATCGCGCCGAGGTAGGCGCGGGCGGCCGGGTGCGCCACGGGCACGCAGGCGAGCTGCCGGTCGGGCACGGCGATGCCCAGGCGGGGCATCAGCCGGTCGATCACCCGCAGGTGGTCGGTGCAGGTCTGGTGGCCGATGCCGCGCGAGCCGGAGTGGAGCATGACGCAGACCTGCCCCTCGAACAGGCCCATCGCCCCGGCCGCGGCGCGGTCGCGCACCTGGTCGACGACCTGCACCTCGACGAAGTGGTTGCCGCCGCCGAGGCTGCCGAGCTGGCGGGCGCCGCGCTCGCGGGCGCGCTCGGAGACGTGCCCGGGCTCGGCGCCGGCCAGCACGCCGGCGTCCTCGCAGGTGGCGGCGTCCTCCTCCCAGCCGACGCCCTGGGCGATCGGTGCGCGCACGCCCTCGGTCAGCACCCGCTCGAGGCCGCGGCGGTCCTGCGGCAGCAGGCCGGCGCCGCCGGTGCCGCGCGGGACGTGCCTGGCCAGGGCGTGCACCAGCGGGCCGATGCGCTGGCGCACGTCCGGCTCCCAGCGCAGCTCGCTGCGGAGCAGCCGCACGCCGCAGCCGATGTCGAAGCCGACCCCGCCGGGGGAGACCACCCCGCCGGCGTCGACGTCGGTGGCGGCGACCCCGCCGATCGGGAAGCCGTAGCCCCAGTGGATGTCCGGCATCGCGTAGGCGGCGGTGACGATGCCCGGCAGGGTCGCGACGTTGGCCACCTGCTCCACCGCCCGGTCCGCGAGGGCACGCTCGAACAGCTCGTCGGAGGCGTAGACGACGCCGGGCACCCGCATCCCGTCCTGGTACCCGACCGGGATCTCCCAGACGAACGGCTCCAGCCTCCGCGGCTCCATGTCAGACGTCCAGGTACAGCTCGGCGAGCCAGCCGCCGCCGTCGGGGACGACCCGGAGCCGGTGGTAGGTGACGGCCTTGACCTGGGTGCCGTCGAACGGCCCGTGGCCGGCGAGGGTGACCTCGCCGGCCGCGCCCGCCTCGCCGGCGCGGTCGACCCGGACGCCGGCGATGCCGGCGTCGCGCGACTCGTGCAGCCACAGCACCTCGCCGAGCCAGTCGACCAGCACCCCGGCCACGTCGGCGGCGCCGACCGTGACCGCGACCGGCTCGCCCGGTCCCGGCCGGCCGGCGCCGAGGACCTCCGCCAGGCCGAGCGTGGCCTGCTCGAAGACCGCCTCGAGGCTGGGCCCGCGGGCGCGCACGCCGACGTCGGCGGTGTGCTCCAGCAGCTCGAAGCCGCCCGCCGGGGTGGTCACGGCCCCAGGATGCTGCCGAGGTGCTGCCGCAGGCCCTGCTCGGTCAGCTCGCCGAGCTGGAGGACCGCCAGCGAGCCGTCGCGGCGCACGAAGAAGGTCTCGGGCAGCCCCGCCACCCCGTAGGCGATGGTGGTCTCGCCCGCGGGGCCGCCGCCGCGGTCGATGCCCACCGGCCAGGTGCCCCCGTTGCGGCGCGCGAAGGCGCGCGCCTTGGCCGGGCTGTCGCTGCTCGCCAGGACGCCGATCACCTCGAGGCCGTCGGCGCGGTGGCGCTCGCGGACGGCGCGCAGCAGGGGGAACTCCTTGACGCAGGGCCGGCACCAGGACGCCCAGAAGTTGATCAGCAGCGGCCGGCCCCGGTAGGCGGCGAGGTCGACGGTGCCGCCGTCGAGCGTGGTGAGGCGGAACTCGGGGGCGGGCTCCTTGCCCGGCGGGTAGGTCCGCACCGTCGGCACCGGCACGAGCCGCACCGAGTCGGCCTGCCGGCCGCCGCTCCGCCACGCCAGCCAGCCGAGCGTCGCGGTGGCCAGCGCGACGGCGACCATGACGGCGACCAGCACGGGGAGGGGCGGCAGGTGCCGCCCGGACGGTGCCGTGACGCCCGCGGCCGCCGGCGGCGGGCCGGCGGGCGGCTGGGACCCGGCCACCGCCCGAGCCTCAGAGGTAGTCGCGGTGGTAGACGATCCCGTCGGGTCCGACCTGCAGGACGGTGACGCCGGACTGGTCGCTCACCCGCCGCGCGCCACGCCGGAACGACCAGGTCCACTCCACGATCGCGGTGTCGCCGTCGACGCCCATGCGCTCCACCGTGTACTGCAGCCCGGGATGGCCCTTGAGCAGGTCGTTGAGGTAGGCGCGGATGGACTCGCGGCCCTCGTGCGGCGGGTTGGCGGGCTCGTAGTACACCGCGCCGGGCGCGTACGCGGCCGCGGCCCAGTCCGGGTCGCCGACCTCGAACGCCTCGCGCAGCTGCTCGAAGTAGTTGGCGGGCCCGGGCGGCCCGGGAGGGGCCTCCGCGGCCGCCTCCTCGCCGTGCTCCACCAGGTGGACGGCGTGCCCACCGGACAGCTTGGCGCGCGTGTCGACCGCCACCGCCCGGTACCAGATGGCCGTCGCGGTCAGGAACAGCACCAGGCCGAAGCCGATGCCCCCGGGGCCGATGATCGCGGCCTTGTGGCGGAAGACCAGCGCCGCCACGAGCACCGTGCCCGCCAGGGAGTACACCGCCGGCGCCAGGGTCGGCGCCATGTGGTGGATGTTGCCGTGCTCGTCGGCGGCGCCGCGGTCGGGGTGGGCCGAGCCGGGCAGGCCGGTGTCGGGCGCGGCCGTGCGGCGCCGGTTGGCCGGGCTCGCCGACCACAGCATCGACCCGATGAACAGGCAGGCGATGAAGAACGTCATCAGCAGGCCGAAGCCGGCCAGCTCGGGGTCGTGGCGGTTGACGGTGATGTAGATGCCGCCGGCGACGAGGCCGAAGGCCCCCATGCCGAAGAACAGACGCGCCGCAGCGATCACCGATCCGCTCCTCCGCTCCTCACCTTGACAGCAGGTAGATGGTGCTGACCAGCCCGAGCCAGACCACGTCGACGAAGTGCCAGTAGTAGGAGCACATCTCGACGGTGTCGTGGTAGCGGGCGGTGAACTGCCCCGAGCGGGCGCGCAGCAGCGTCACCGTGATGAACGCGGCGCCCCCGGCGACGTGCCCGCCGTGGAACCCGGTCAGGGTGAAGAAGGTGGAGCCGAACACGCCGCTGGAGAGGGTGAGCCCCTCGCCGATCAGCTTGTGGTACTCGTTCGCCTGGCCGGCGAGGAAGCACAGGCCCAGGAACAGCGAGACGCCCAGGTACCGCACCAGGGCGCGCTGGTTGCCCTTGCGGATGGCGTAGACGCCCAGCTGCATGGTCACGCTCGAGCTGACCAGGAGCCCGGTCAGGACCAGGGCGTACCAGTCCTCCAGGTGGGGGGTGCCCGGCGGTGGCCACTGCGGCGCGGCGGTGCGCAGGGTGAAGTAGGCGCCGAACAGCCCACCGAAGAACATCACCTCGGACGCGATGAACAGCACCATCCCGAGCAGGGAGGAGCTGATCCCACCGGTGCGCTGGTGCCCGGCGGGCGCCGGGGGCTGGTGGACTGCCGCGTCCGTCGCTGCCATCAACGTGCTCCAGTCTCGGTCGTGGTGGTGGCGTCCGCATGGACGGCGAGCTCGTCAGCGTGCTTGAGGTCGAACAGGGGCCGCTCCGAGTGGATCTCGGGGAGGCTGTCGAAGTTGTGCGCCGGCGGCGGCGAGCTGGTGTGCCACTCCAGGGAGTTGGCGTCCCACGGGTTCTCCTCGTCACGGTCCTTGCGCCGCATGGTCAGCCACACGTTGGCCAGGAACGGCGCGGTCGAGACGGCGATCAGCATCGACCCGAGCGTCTCGAGCTGGTTCAGCCCGGTCCAGTCGTGGAACGGGGTGTAGTCGGCGATCCGCCGCGGCATGCCGAGCAGCCCGAGGGTGTGCATCGGGAAGAACGTGAGGTTGAAGCCGATCATCTGCAGCCAGAAGTGGACCTTGCCGAGGCCCTCGTTGAGCTTCTTGCCGGTGAACTTCGGGAACCAGTAGTACAGGCCGGCGTAGACGCCGAAGACGCTGCCGCCGAACAGCACGTAGTGGATGTGGGCGACCACCCAGTAGGTGTCGGTCAGGCCGAAGTCGACCACCGGCGAGGCGAGGAACATGCCGTCGAGGCCGCCGACCAGGAACATGGTCAGGAAGCCGATGGCGAACAGCATCGCGGTGGTGAAGTGGATCTTCCCCCGCCACATGGTGGCGATCCAGTTGAAGAACTTCACCCCGGTGGGCACCGCGATCAGGAAGGTCATGCCGCTGAAGAACGGCAGCAGCACCGCGCCGGTGGCGAACATGTGGTGCGCCCAGACGCTGAAGCCGAGCGCGCCGATCGCGGCGGTGGCGAACACGAACGCCTTGTAGCCGAAGAGCGGCTTGCGCGAGAAGACCGGCAGGACGTCGGAGACCACGCCCATGGCGGGCAGCACCATCACGTACACCGCCGGGTGGGAGTAGAACCAGAAGATGTTCTGCCACATGACCGTGATGCCGCCCTCGGCCGGGTCGAAGAACGACCCGCCGAGGTTGCGGTCGATCAGCAGCATCATCAGGGCGCTGGCGAACACCGGCGTGGCGAGCAGCACCAGCAGCGACGTCACCAGCATCGTCCAGGTGAACAGCGGCATCCGGAACATCGTCATGCCCGGCGCCCGCATGTTGAAGATGGTGGTGATGAAGTTGACCGCCCCCAGGATCGAGGACGTCCCGACCAGCAGCAGGGCGACGATCCACAGGTCGGTGGCGGCGGTCGAGCTGCCGCACGGCTGCAGCGACACGGTCGGGTACTCGGTCCAGCCGGCGCAGGCGGCCCCGCCGGTCAGGTAGCCGGAGAACAGCACGATCCCGGAGAGTGGCAGCATCCACAGCGACAGCGCGTTGACCCGCGGGAAGGCCATGTCCAGCGCGCCGATCTGCAGCGGCACGATGTAGTTGCCGAGCCCGGCCAGCATCGGGATGACGAACAGGAAGATCATCGTCGTCCCGTGCATGGTGAACAGCTCGTTGAAGCGCTCGTCACCGAAGAACTGCACGCCCGGCTTGGCCAGCTCGGTGCGCATGAACACCGCCAGCATGCCGGCCACCAGGAACCAGAAGTACGAGTTGACCAGGTACATGATCCCGATCTTCTTGTGGTCGGTGGTGGTCAGCCACTGCATGATCGGGTGCTGCCCGGAGCGCAGCTCCGGTGAGCCAGAACCGGCGGCCTCGGGCCGGGCTTCCGTGATGGCCATCGGTCGGTCTCCTTGTCGCCTGTTCGCTGCCTCGACTATCTGACGACGAGCTTGCCGGTCATCGCCTGCGCGTGCACGTCACAGCGGAAGAAATAGTTGCCCTTCGGCAGTGCCTTGATGTCGTACGTCTGCGTCTGGGGGCCGGCGAAGATCGCGCCGGTGAACAGCGCGCCGCCGCTGGCCGACTCGTTGCGGAACACCGCGACGTTGTGGCTCACCCCGGCGTCCTTGTTGTCGAACTTCAGGGTGAACGGCTGGCCCGCCTTGGCGGCCAGGCAGTCCTTGTCGAAGGCGATGTTCTGGGCGCTGATCTGCCCCGGCGTCGGGTCGTTGGGGCAGCCGCTCGCCGCGGCCTTCTTCTGCTGCGCGATCCACTGGCGGTACTGGGCCTCCGGCACCGCCTTGATGTTGAAGTGCATGCCGTTGTGGGCCAGGCCGCAGAACTCGGCGCACTGGCCGCGGTAGCTCCCCGGCTTGTCGATGGTCACCTCGAAGTGGTTCGGGTGGCCGGGGATGGCGTCGCGCTTGAACAGGAACTCGGGGACGTAGAAGGAGTGGATCACGTCCCTGGACTGCAGGTTGAAGTGGATGGTTCGGCCGACCGGCAGGTAGATCTCGGGCGGCCTGGCGATGGTGCCCTTGAGCGTCAGGTCCTGGGGCGGCTTGCCCTCCTCGACGGCCACCTTCTCGCCCTGGAAGGTGAACTGCCACTGCCACTGGAACCCGAGGACGTTGACGGTCACGTCCGGGTTCTTCGTCTCCGCCTCCACCCGGTGCTGCGCCTGCCAGGAGAACCAGAACAGCGCCGCGACGATCAGCAGCGGCCCCAGCGTCCAGCCGACCTCGAGCACGTTGTTGCCGTGGAACTGCGGCGGCAGCTGGTCGTCACGGCGTCGGTAGCGCAGCACCGCCCACACGATCAGGCCCTCGACCAGCAGGAAGATCACGGTCGCGATGACGAACATCACGTCGTACAGGTGGTGGGCGTCCGTCGACTGCTTGGTGACCCCCGGGTAGGAGCCGCAGCCGCCGAGGACCAGGGTGCCCGCCAGTACCAGCCACGCCGCCGCGCTGGTCCGCCTGCCGGCTCGGTGCTGCGCGCGTCGCATGGGGGTTCGGTCGCCTCGCTTCCTCGGGGTCCTGCACCGCCAGGAGGGCGCTCGCGGCGGGCGCGCCTCGGTGACGCCAAGAAATCTAGCGGCGGCCCGGACCGGTCACAAGTGACCCCCCGGGCTTGTGAACAAGTACTGCTGCCTGCACGTTTGTCACTCTACCGCCGTGCCAAGGCGCGTGCAGCCCCTGGGAAACCTGGGCGCGCCCTGTCGTGCGCGCGTGCCAGGCTACGCGCCAGACGCCGAGACCATTGGAGGCACCATGGGAGAGGTCAGCAAATACCCCAACGGGACCTTCTGCTGGGTCGACCTCGGGACCACCGACGTGGCCGGCGCCAAGCGCTTCTACGGAGAGCTGTTCGGCTGGGACAGCGAGGACGTGCCGGCCGGCGGCCACACCGACACGGTGTTCCGCCTGCGGGGCCACGACGTCGCCGGGATGCACCAGCACCCCGCGGGGGACGGCAGCGGCTGGGACTCCGCGGTCGCGGTCGACGACGTCGACGCGGCCACCGAGCGGGCGCGGGAGCTCGGCGCCACCGTGCTGCACGAGCCGGGCGAGGTGCCCGGCGTGGCCCGCACCGCGCGGATCGCCGACCCGGGCGGCGCGGTCCTCGGCCTCTCCGAGCGGCGCGGCCACCCCGGCGCCGGCCTGGTCAACGAGGTCGGCGCGTGGAACTGGAACGAGCTGGTCAGCCCCGCCATGGACGCGGCGGGGGAGTTCTACGCCGCGCTCTTCGGCTGGACCGCCGCGGCCAACCCCGGCCCGATCCCGCGGACCAGCTTCAGCCTCGGCGAGCTGCTGATCGGCGGCGGCCACGCCCCCACCCCGCAGGAGGGCGAGGCGGCGCGCTGGACGGTCTCGTTCATGGTCGCCGACGCCGACCAGAGCGTCGCGCTGGCGCAGCGGCTCGGCGGGACGCTCCTGTTCGGTCCGATCGAGGTCCCGGTGGGCAAGTTCGCCATCGTCGCCGACCCGGCCGGCGCGTCCTTCACGGTCACCGCCAGCACCGCCGCCGCCTTCCGCGGCGTCGACGGCTCCTGAGGACTGCCCCGCGGGCGGGGCGACGGTGGCCGTGACGGGTGACTGGCTCGGCGGTCACGGGGGACGGCCGGCCGTGACCCGGCCCGCATGACGGGTGGCCGGGACGCAGGGTGGTGGCGACAATAGCTGCATGCACCCCGTTCTGGCCGTGACCGCCGTGCCGGCGGTGCCGCGCTTCCCCGCGGTGCTCGGCGCCTGGCAGCTCGAACCGGTGACGCTCGCGCTGCTGGCCGCGTCGGTGGTGCTGTACCTGGCCGGGGTGCGGCGCGTGGCGGAGCTGCACCCGCGCAACCCCTGGCCGCGGGCGCGCACCTGGTCGTTCCTCACCGGGCTGGGCGCGATCGGCCTCGCCCTGCTGTCGCCGATCGACCCCTACGCGGAGGTCCTGTTCTCCGTCCACATGGTGCAGCACATGCTGCTGACCATGGTCGCCGCGCCGCTGCTGGTGCTCGGCACGCCGGTGAGCCTGCTGGTGCGCGCGGCGGGGCGTGCCAGGCACCGGCGGGTCATGCGGGTGCTGCGCTCCTGGCCGGTCACGGTGCTGACCAACCCGGTGGTCGCCTGGGTCGGCTACGCCGCGGTGATGTGGGGCACCCACCTCTCCGGCCTCTACGACGCCGCCCTGCGCAGCGCGCCGGTGCACGCCGCCGAGCACGCGCTGTTCCTGGTCAGCGCCGTGCTGCTGTGGTGGCCGGTGGTCGGGCTCGAACCGAGCCACTGGCGCCTTCCCCACCCGCTGCGGGTCGGCTACGTGTTCCTGCAGAGCCCGGTGAACACCTTCCTGGCGCTGGTGCTGTACTCCAGCAACCGGGTGCTGTACCCGGCGTACGCGGCCACCGGCCGCGCCTGGGGGCCGACGCCCCTCGACGACCTCCACGCCGGCGCCGCCATCATGTGGATCGGCGGTGACCTGGTCTTCCTGGCCGCGACCGTGCTGGGGATCGCCGCCTGGATGCGCCACGAGGACGTGGTCACCGCCCGGATCGACGCCGAGCTGGCGGCCCAGCGGGCGCGCGCCGCGGCCGCCGAGCCGCCCGCGCCAGGGCCCGGCCAGCCCGCCTCGTGACGCCGATGGCGCCCGAGCCGGCGAGCACCCGCCGGGCCGACCCGGCGGCGGTACGGACGGGCCTGCCGCCGCTCGCATGGCGCGGGATCGCCGTGGTCGCCGCGCTGCTGGTCGCGGTCGAGCTGGCGACCGCCGGCCGCTACGGCTACCACCGCGACGAGCTCTACTTCCTGGTGGCCTCCAAGCACCTGGCCTGGGGGTACGTCGACCAGCCGCCGCTGACCCCCGCGCTGGCGGCGCTCGCCCGCGTCGCCTTCGGCGACTCGCTGGTCGGCCTGCGGCTGCTGCCGGCGCTGGCGGTCGGGACGGTGGTCCTGCTCGGCGGGCTGCTCGCCCGCGAGCTCGGCGGCGGCCGCGGCGCGCAGCTGCTGACGGCCGCCTGCGTCGCCGCAACGGCCGCCGTGGTCGCCATCGGCCACCTCCACGGCACCACCGCCTACGACCTGCTGTTCTGGGGCCTGGCGCTGCTGCTGCTGGCGCGGCTGGCCCGCAAGCGTGAGGCATGGCTGTGGCCGCTGCTCGGCCTGGTCGTCGGGGTGGGCCTCGAGAACAAGGCCACCGTGCTGCAGCTCGCCGGCGTCGGCGCGCTCGCCCTGCTGGCCGACCGGCAGGGCCGGCGGCTGCTCGCCACCCCGTGGCTGCTGGCGGGGATCGCGGTCGCGCTGGCGCTGTGGGCGCCGTACCTGGCCTGGCAGGCCGGCCACGGCTGGCCGCAGCTCGCGATCTTCGCCGACCTCCGCCGCCAGGACGGCGGGCTCGGCTCCGGGCTCGCCTTCGTGCCGCTGCAGGTGCCGTTGACCAGCATCGTGCTCGCCCCGTTGTGGGTGGCGGGGCTGTGGTGGCTGCTGCGCGACCCGCGGGGCCGGCCGTGGCGGCCGATCGCCGTCGCCTACCTCCTGCTGGTCGGGTTCTACACGGTGGTCGGCGGCAAGCCGTACTACGCCGCCGGCTTCTACCCGGCCCTGCTCGCCGCCGGCGCGGTCTGGCTGGAGCGGCGCCGCGGCGGCGCCGTGCCGCTGCGGCGGCTCCTGCCCGTCGTCGCGGTCGCGGTCGCGGTGCAACTGCCGCTGCTCCTGCCGGTCCTGCCCGCTTCGACCATCGGCACGGTCCGCGCGGTCAACGAGGACGCCGGCGAGACCTACGCCTGGCCCACCTACGTGGCGCAGGTCCTGGCGGTACGGGACGCGCTGCCGCCGGCCGAGCGGGACGCGGCGGTCGCCGTCACCGGCAACTACGGCGAGGCCGGCGCGCTGGCGCGCTACGGCGGCGCCTGGGGCCGCCGCGCGTCCTTCAGCGGCCACAACTCGTACTGGTGGTGGGGCGCGCCCTCCGGCGACGGCAGCGTGGTGATCGTGGTCGGCTACGAGCAGGCCCGCGACGTGCTCGAGCAGCGCTTCCGCTCGGTCACCCTGGCCGGCCGGCTCGACAACGGCCACGGCGTCGCCAACGAGGAGCAGGGCCACCCCGTCTGGGTCTGCCGCGGCCTGCGCGGCACCTGGGCCGGCACCTGGACCGACTGGCGCCACTACAGCGGCTAGTACCGAGCGCGACAGCCCAAGATTGGCGAGGTGTTGGAGTGGCTCCTCAGAGCGACAACCCCCAAGGGCCCCGTCCGGTTGACCGACGGGCAAGCCCGCCTGCTCCCGGCCGATTGGACCCCTGGGGGTCGTCAGTGCCCTGAAGAGCTCCCGTGGCCTTCCCGAGCCTCGCTAGCGGGAGCCTCGTCCTGTGACCCGAAGGTCGCTCGACCTCACCACCGAGACGGGGATTGCGCATACCCACCGCCAAGCGGTTCGCCTTCCGGACCCGTCAGCCCTTCCGGCAGGAGCTCCAATCGGATTTCCCGGTCCAGCTACGTCGGCCCCTCAGGGCAGGAACGGACACTAGGTGGCGGCGAGGTTGCCGTCAAGGCGACGTTTCCGCTGGCCAGCCACATATGCCCAGCTACGGGGTGGTTGAATTACTTCGATGGAATTTGCGGGATGCGTCCTCGGGAGGTGCGGCGGACGGTTCAGCGGCGCAGCAGCGCGTCCACCGCCATGGCGGCGAACAGCAGCGCCAGGTAGCGGTTGGAGAAGCTGAACAGGCGGATCGCCCTGCGGCCGCTGGTGTCGCGCCACAGCTGGGCGGCGCGCCAGACGAACATGGCGCCGAGGACGACCGCGGCGCCGAGGTAGACCACGCCCATGCGGCCGGCCGGGTAGAGCAGCAGCGTCACCGCGACCAGCAGCAGGGTGTAGTAGAGGATCTGGTGGGAGGTCTCCCGCGGGCCGCGGACCACCGGCAGCATCGGCACCCGGGCGGCGGCGTAGTCCTCCTGGAAACGCAGGGACAGCGCCCAGAAGTGCGGCGGCGTCCAGTAGAAGACGATCGCGAACAGCACCAGCGCCGGCAGCTCCACCCGGCCCCGGACCGCGGCCCAGCCGACCAGCACCGGGACCGCGCCGGCGGCGCCGCCGATCACGATGTTCTGGGTGCTGCGCCGTTTCAGGCCGAGGGTGTAGACGAACACGTAGAACAGGATCGCGGCGGTCGCCAGGATGGCCGCCAGCAGGTTGACGGTCAGCCACAGCCAGACGAACCCGGCCACGCCGAGGACCACGCCGAAGCGCAGCGCGTCGCCCGGGTCGACCTGGTGGGCCGGCAGCGGCCGGCGGGCGGTGCGCCGCATCACCTGGTCGATGTCGCGGTCCACGTAGCAGTTGATCACGTTGGCGCTGCCGGCCGAGAGCGACCCGCCGAGCAGGGTCGCCGCGATGAGCCACGGCGACGGCAGGCCGCGCTCGGCGATGAACATGGCGGGCACGGTCGTGACCAGCAGCAGCTCGATGATGCGCGGCTTGGTCAGCGCCAGGTAGGCGCCGGCCGCCTGCCTGGCCGAGCGGGCGGGGGCGGGCTCGGGCTCGGCGGGGTCGCGCTCCGGGGTGCCGGCGAAGCGGTCGGCGTGCAGCGCCAGCGCCACCATCACCCCCCACAGGGCGCTGCCGACGGCCAGGTGGGGGACGACGCTGAGCGCCGAGAGCCGGTCCCAGACGTTGGCCGCGCCGAGGGCGACCTGGACGAGCACCAGGCCGCTGGCGTAGCCGGCGAGCCGGGTCACGGTGGGGTGGTGGCGCTCGTCGCGGCGCGCCCGCCACCAGGTGTAGAAGACCACCCCGGCGACCACCGCGGCCAGCACGCGGTGCAGCACCTGCAGGCGGGCGGTCGCCAGCGCCAGGTCGGGGACGAGGCGCCCGTTCATCAGCGGGAAGTCCGGGAACGCCAGCCCGGCGTCGTTCCCGGTGACGGTGGAGCCGGCCAGCATCTGCAGGTAGGTGACGGCGGCCCCGGCGAGGGCCAGCCGCAGCAGCCCGCGGCCGCGGCCCGACCGGGACGCCCGGTCGCCGGCCGGCCAGCGCGCCCGGAAGGCGACGAACTCCAGCAGGGCGAGCAGCGCCAGGGCGGTGGCCAGGTGGAGGGTGACCGAGGCCGCCTCGAGCTTGACCCAGACCACGATCGCGCCGAGCAGCGCCTGCGAGAGCACCATCAGCACCGCCCCGGCGGCGGCCCAGCGCACCGCCGCCGGCTGGCGGCCGCGCCAGGCGGCCACCGCCAGCAGCGTGACCAGCACGATCACGGTGGCGGCGACGAGCCGGTGGGAGTGCTCGATCCAGGCGTGCAGCTCCGGCGGGGGGGTGAGGCGGCCGAAGCAGCGCGGCCAGTCGGGGCAGCCAAGCCCGGAGTCGGTCGCGCGGACCAGCCCACCGACGGTGATGAGCACGAACGTCGCGGCGGTGGTCAGGTAGGCGAGGCGCTGGAACCGGGTCACGCTTCCTCCAGGCGCCGTCGGCGCCCCGGCGGGCGCCGGCCCGCGCTCGGGTACTGGAAACGGCACGATGCTAGTCCAGCAAGCCGCCCGCCGCAGCACGAGTGACAGCAATGTAACCCCAGGCCGGCCTTGCGCCGCAGGCCGGGCTGGCGTCGCGGCTACGCCTGGTCGGGGCGGCGCCCGCCGCCCCCGGCCCTGGCGGCGAGCTGCTCCTCCACGGTGGCCATCTGCGCGCAGATCCTGGCGACCGCCGTCTCGTCCACGGTGCCGTGCTTGCGGCCGTGGTAGACGGTGCGCCCGAGCTCGCGCGCGAGCTCGTTGAAGCGGCGCCGCTGGCGGTACTCCTCCATCATGTCCTGGACCTGCTGGGCGCCGTGCTCGAGCTGCCGCTGGGCCTGCCCGGCCAGGCTCCGCAGGTCGTCGCGTAGGGCCATGGCCGCCTCCTGCGCTCACCCCGTCCCCGCTCCACCTTCTCCAGCATGCGCGCGTCGCGCCCCGGCCGTCACCGGCCGGGGCGCGACGGCGTCGGCGTCAGCTCGGGCGCACGGGCTGCTGCAGCGCCCAGCCGTTGCCGTCCGGGTCGCTGAAGAAGACGAACCGCCCCCACGGAAAGTCCTGCACCTCGCTGACCTCGACGCCGCGGCCGGCCAGCTCGGCGCGGGCCGCCTCGGCGTCGGGAATGACCACCTGGATGCCCTGCAGCGAGCCCGGCTGCCCGGCCGGGACGCCGCTGGTCAGCGCGATGGAGCAGGCCGAGCCGCGCGGGGTGAGCTGGACGAAGCGGATCTGCTCGTTGACGGTGTGGTCGTGGTCGACGTCGAAGCCGACCTGGTCGGCGTAGAAGGCCTTGGCGCGGTCCACGTCCGCGACGGGAACGTTCACCAGCTCGAGCTTCCAGTCCATCGGCGTCCTTTCCTCCTGGTCGGATGGGTGGCCCTCGCGGCCGCCCGTGGCCGGGAGAGGCTACAGGCCCTTGCGGTCAGGTTCGGTCCGCGACACGGCCGCGTGCGAACCTGTGGCCTAGCGGGCCTGCCCGCCGTCGGGGGCGCCGGCCGGGGGGCTGCCGCGCCAGCGGTGCGGTAGCTTCTGTGCATGAACAGCGAGCAACCCGCGCCACCCGGCTGGCCGCTCGGCGGCGGCTCGGCCACCCCGCTGCCGCCGCCGAGCGACGAGCTGCGGCGGCCCGACGGGCGCCTGGCGCACTGGGTGTTCGGGCTGCCGGTGGCGGAGCTGCGCGCCGGCTACCGCAGCGCGGTCTACTTCGACCGCGCGCGCCGCATCCTCGCCGGCGAGGGCGCCGACACCCGCGTCACCGTCCAGGTGTTCCAGCGCGGCGACGGGGTGGTCGCCTGCGGCATCGACGAGGCCCTCGCGGTGCTCGCGCTCGGCGCCGGCGCGTTCGGCGACCAGGCCACGGCCGACCATGCCTTCGGCGAGCACCTGCGGGCGCGCAACCAGGCCCGCCGGGCCAGGATGCAGGGCGGTCCCGCCTACCTCGAAGCGGTGCGCCTGCAGGTGGACAGCGAGCTCGCCCTCGACCAGCTGTGGCGCCCGGGCGGCACCGAGCTGGAGGTGCGCGCGCTGCGCGACGGCGACCTGGTCGACGCGTGGGAGCCGGTGGTCGAGGTCACCGGCCCGTACCGGCTGTTCGCCCACCTCGAGAGCGTCTACCTCGGCGTGCTGGCCAGGCGCAGCCTGGTCGCCAGCAACGTCAGCAAGGTGGTCGGCGCCGCCAAGGGCAAGCCGGTGCTGTTCTTCGCCGACCGCTTCGACCACTGGGCGACCCAGGGCGGCGACGGCTACGCCGCCTTCGTCGGCGGCGCCGAGGGGGTGGCGACCGACGCCCAGGCGGCCTGGTGGGGGGAGCGCGGCCTCGGCACCACGCCGCACGCCCTGATCGCCACGTTCGAGGGCGACACGGTCGCGGCCATGCGCGCCTTCGCCCGGCACATCCCCGAGGTGCCGCTGGTCGCCCTCGTCGACTTCGGCAACGACTGCGTCGGCACCTCCCTGGCCTGCGCCAGGGCGTTCGGCGAGCGGCTCTGGGGGGTGCGCCTCGACACCGCCGGCACCCTGGTCGACCGCTCCCTCTGGGACCAGCTCGGCGACTTCGACCCGCGGGGCGTCAACCCCCAGCTGGTCCGCAACGTCCGCGGCGCCCTCGACGCCGAGGGCTTCGGCCACGTCCGGGTGATCTGCTCCGGTGGCTTCAACGCCGAGCGCATCACCGCCTTCGAGCGCGCCGGCGTGCCGGTCGACTCCTACGCGGTCGGCTCTTCCCTGCTCAAGGGCGCCGGCGACTACACCGCCGACGTGGTCCTGCGCGAGGGCCGCCCCTGCGCCAAGGTCGGCAGGCACTACCGCGCCTCGGAGCGGTTGCAGCCGGTCGACCTCGGCGCCTGAAAGCCACCCACTTGGATCAGGAGGGCAGCATGCAGGTTCGCAAGCTCGGCAGCCAGGGACCGGAGGTCTCCGTGGTCGGCGTGGGCACCTGGGCGATCGGCGGGCCGTGGCGCTTCGGCTGGGGGCCGCAGGACGACGACGAGTCGATCGCGGCGCTGCACCGCGCCTTCGACAGCGGCATCAACTGGGTGGACACCGCCGCGGTCTACGGGCTCGGCCACGCCGAGGAGGTCGTCGGCCAGGTCCTGCGCGAGGTCGGCGAGGAGGTCCTGGTCGCCACGAAGTGCGGCCGGGTCTGGCACGACCGCCCGGAGGGCGAGATCGGCAACGACCTGCGGCCGGAGTCGATACGCAGAGAACTGGAAGAGAGCCTCCGGCGCCTGGGCACCGACCACGTCGACCTGTACCAGTTCCACTGGCCGGACCGCGCCACCGGCACCCCCGTCGAGGAGTCCTGGGCGACCATGGCCGCCCTGGTGGACGAGGGCAAGGTGCGCTACGCCGGCGTCTCCAACTTCGACGTCGACCTGCTGGAGCGCTGCGAGCCGATCCGCCACGTCGACTCCCTGCAGCCGCCGTTCAGCTTGATCAACCGCAGCGCCGCGCGGGAGCTGCTGCCCTGGTGCGAGCGCAACGGCACCGGCGTGATCGCCTACAGCCCGATGCAGTCGGGCCTGCTCAGCGGCTCGTTCGACGCCGCCCGGCTGGACGACCTGCCGGCCGACGACTGGCGCCGGCGCCACCCGAACTTCACCGAGCCGCGCCTGTCGGCCAACCTCGCGCTGGCCGAGCGGCTGCGCCCGGTGGCCGAGCGGCACCGCGTGCCGGTGGCGGCGGTCGCGGTCGCCTGGGTGCTGGCGCAGCCCGGCGTGACCGCCGCGATCGTCGGCGCGCGCCGCCCCTCCCAGGTCGAGGGCTGGGCCGCCGCCGGGACCCTGACGCTGACCCCTGCCGACCTCGACGAGCTCGCCCGCGCCGTCGCCGAGACCGGCGCCGGCCAGGAATAGGGCCGACGAACGCCTTGGCTCGACCCGTGGGCCGTTGGACGGGTCCTGGCACCTAGCCGCCGTAGATCTTGGGGTCGAGGGGAAAGCTGGTCTGCTCGAGCGTCGACGGCTTGCCGCGGTCGCGGCAACCGGGCTTGATCGGACGGTCGATGCGGTAGCCGCCCAGCCCGGGGAAGCGGACGGTCACGTCGGGTCCGCCGCACCAGTTCCGCCAGATCCACACCCGGGTGAAGGCGGTGGCCTTGCCGTCGGCTTCGGGAAGGTCGCCTTCGATCGTCACGACGGTCCCGCTGCCCTGCACCGGCGCGCGCCGCCCGCGCTCCAGGATCTCGACGGTGAAGCGCTGCCGCACGTGGCACATTGCCAGGCCGGCGCCGAAGGTGCCGAAGAAGTCGGCCCCGACGGCGTTGCCCTCGGTCATGATGGCGGCACCGACCTGCGGCGGGCCGGCGGGTGGGCGGACCCGCGGCAGGGTCTGCGTGGCCAGCGGGTCGTGGAAGGGCTGGAGCCGGCAGGCCGGGCGGCTGGCGCTCGCCCCGCCGGGGAGGGCGCTGGTGACCGGGCGGACGGTCTCGACGATGCGCCGCAGTGCCCGTCGCAGCGCTTGCAGGCCGGGCCCGTCGCTCCGCAGGCCGCTGCCGGTCACCAGCAGGGTGCGGTAGCGCAGCGCGGGCGGGCAGCGCACCCCGGCCGCGCAGTAGTAGGGCCAGGCGAGGTAGTAGGTCTCACCCGGGCCTATCGTGGCGGAGTCGGCCAGCATGCCGACCTCGGTGTGGACGAACGCCCGGCCGTCGGCGCGCCGCCCGGGCTGCGCCGGGCCGTTCGGCCTGCCGAGCCCTCCTGGCTGGAGCCGGAGCAGCCGAAGGCGCTCCGGGTCTGACAGCCCCCCGGGGCCGCCGGGGTACGCCCCGGGGTCCATCAGCCCGGTGGTCACCGCGATGCGGGGATAGCGCGACCCGCTCGCGGCGGTGGTGGGCGCGAGCACCACGTCGAACGGGTAGTCGTCGTCCACCGGCGTCCAGCCGGACGGGACCACCAGCTCGTAGCCGCGCCAGGGCTGGCTGACCACCTGGTCCCTGGCGCGGCCGGTGACCCCGCTCCGGTCGGCGAGCACCCGGGGACCCGCCACGGCGAGCACCAGCACGGCGGCAAGGGTCACGCTGGTCGCGGCCGCCATCCGGCGCGCGTAGCGGGCCCGGCGGCGCC
>DASUZB010000181.1:0-2784 GCA_036377075.1 Actinomycetes bacterium
GGCGATGGTGTCGCGCTGCATGCTGGTGATCGAGTCGACCGTGCCCAGCACCGGCCGGCCCAGCGGGTGGCCGCCGAACAGGGCCTCGGAGAACAGGTCGTGGATGATGTCGTCGGGGGCGTCGTTGTGCATGCCGATCTCTTCCAGGATGACCGTCCGCTCGGCGTCGACGTCGGCGGCGGCCAGCTTGGATTGGCGCAGCATGTCGACCAGGACGTCGACCGCCAGGGGCAGGTCGCGGTCGAGCGTCCTGGCGTAGAAGCAGGTGTACTCCTTGGAGGTGAAGGCGTTGGTCTCGCCGCCGACGGCGTCCATGGCCTCGGCGATGTCGCGGGCCGACCGCCGCTTGGTCCCCTTGAAGAGCAGGTGCTCCAGGTAGTGGGAGGCGCCGGCCAGGCGTGGGGTCTCGTCACGGGACCCCACGCCGGCCCAGATGCCGAGGGTGACCGAGCGCACGGCGGGCATGCGCTCGGTCAGGACCCGGAGGCCGTTCGGCAGCTCGGTCCGCTCGAACCCGGCGGCCTCGCCCACCGTCAGCCTTCCTCGCCGTCGCCGCCGTCGGCGGCCGGGGCGGGGGCGGCGGACTCGGATCCGGTCGGCTCCTCGCCCTCCTCGGCCAGCTTCAGGGAGATACGGTTCTGTCGGTCGATCTCCATCACCTCGACGAGCACCTTGTCGCCGACGTTGACGACGTCCTCGACGGCCCGGACCCGCTGGCCCTTCTTGCCGAGCCGCGAGATGTGCAGCAGGCCGTCCTTGCCCGGGGTGAGCGAGATGAACGCCCCGAAGGTGGTCGTCTTGACCACCGTGCCCATGTAGCGCTCGCCGACCTGGGGCATGACCGGGTTCATCTGCTCGCGGATCATCTTGAGGGCGGTGTCGAGCTGGTCGCCGTCGGTCGCCCCGATGTAGACCCGGCCGTCGTCCTCGATCGAGATCTCGGCCCCCGAGGCGGCCTGGATCTCGTTGATCCGCTTGCCCTTGGGCCCGATGAGCTCGCCGATCTTGGAGACCGGGATCTGCTCCACGTGGACCCGCGGGGCGAGCCGGTTGAGCTCCTCGCGGGGCCGCTCGATGGCCGCCTGGATGACGTCAAGGATGACCATGCGGGCGTCGCGGGCCTGGGTCAGGGCGCCGATCAGGATCTCGGAGGGGATGCCGGTGAGCTTGGTGTCCAGCTGCAGGGCGGTGACGAACTCGCGCGTCCCGGCGACCTTGAAGTCCATGTCGCCGAAGGCGTCCTCGGCGCCGAGGATGTCGGTCAGGGTGACGAACTCGCCGCCCTCGCTGATGAGGCCCATGGCGATGCCGCCGACCGGGGCCTTGATGGGCACGCCGGCGTCCATCAGCGACAGGGTCGAGGCGCACACCGAGGCCATCGAGGTCGAACCGTTGGAGCTCAGCACCTCGGAGACCAGCCGCAGGGCGTAGGGGAACTCCTCCTTGTCCGGGATCACCGGCAGCAGGGCCCGCTCGGCCAGGGCGCCGTGGCCGATCTCGCGACGCTTGGGGCCGCGCATGAAGCCGACCTCGCCGGTGGAGAAGGGCGGGAAGTTGTAGTGGTGCATGTAGCGCTTGCGGTCCTCGGGGTCGAGGGTGTCGACGATCTGCTCCATGCGGACCATGCCCAGGGTGGTGATGTTCAGGACCTGGGTCTCGCCCCGCTCGAACAGCCCTGAGCCGTGCGCCCGGGGCAGGAGGCCGACCTCGGCCGACAGGGGCCGGATGTCGCGCGGCCCGCGGCCGTCGATGCGCTTGGCGTCCTTGACCACCCGCTGGCGGACCAGCTCCTTGGTCAGGCTGCGGAAGGCGGCCGAGGCCTCCTTCTCGCGGCCGGCCAGGGCCTCGCCGAGCTGGGTGGTCGCGGCCTGGGCGGCCTCGGCCTTGAGCTCGTCCAGCCGGGCCTCCCGCTCGGCCTTGTCGGCGATGGTGATGGACTCGCGGACCTGGGCCTCGACCGCGCCCCGGACGGCCCCGGCCACGTCCTCGCCGTACTCGGCGAACAGCGGGTACTCCCTGGGCTGGGCGCCGGCCTGGCGGACCAGCTCGACCTGGAGGGCGCAGGCGGTGGCGATGTGCGGCTTGGCCAGCTCGAGGGCGAGCCCGAGGGCCTCCTCGGTCGGCTTGGGGGCGCCGGACTCCTCCATCAGCCGGACGGCGTGCTCGGTCGCCTCGGCCTCGACCATGAGGATGTCGACCCCGCCGGCCTCGTTCTGGCGGCCGGCCACGACCATGTCGAAGGTGCACTCCTCGAGCTCGGCGTAGGTGGGGTTGACGATCCAGTCGCCCTCCTTGCGGCCGAGCCGGACGGCCCCGACCGGGCCCGAGAACGGGATCCCGGCCAGCTGCACGGCCGCCGAGGCGCCGTTGATGGCCAGGACGTCCGACAGGTTCTGCATGTCGGTCGACAGGATGGTGGCGACCACGTGGATCTCGTTGCGCAGGCCCTTGGGGAACGACGGCCGCAGGGGCCGGTCGACCAGCCTGGCGGTGAGGATGGCCGTCTCGGACGGCCGGCCCTCACGACGGAAGAAGCCGCCGGGGATCTTGCCGGCGGCGTACATGCGCTCCTCGACGTCGACGGTCAGGGGCATGAAGTCGAGCTGCTCTTTGGGATGCTTGCCCGCGGTGGCGGTGACCAGCAGCTGGGTCTCGCCCAGGCCGATGAGCACGGCGCCGCCCGCCTGGCGGGCCAGCTTGCCGGTCTCCAGATAGAGGTCACGGCCGCCGACGGCGCCTTGCACACGATGAACTGCCATAAGGTTGGATCTCTCCCTCTTCCTC
>DASUZB010000182.1:0-2833 GCA_036377075.1 Actinomycetes bacterium
GAGCAGTCCTTGGTCGGAGCGCCAGACGGGCGTGGTGCGGGATGCCGCCGAAGTACCCGGCAGTTCGGTGGCTCGCAGGGCGGCGAGTTTGGCGCGGGTGTTGATTTCGGCGTAGCGGTTGGTCGTGGTGAGGTCGGCGTGGCCGAGCCAGCCGCGGATCACGTTGACCTCGACCCCGGCCTCGAGGAGGTGAACGGCTGCGGTATGGCGGAAAGTGTGCGGGCTGACCCTGCGCCCGGTTCGGGGGTCATCGAGACTTGACGCGTGGCGCCGGACGATCTTGTAGATGCCGGAGCGGGTCAGGGCATGGCCGTTTGCCGTGAAGACCGGCGCCTGCGTGTCTGGCGGGGAAGCCGGGCCGGTCAGCGTCCGCAGCAGCTCGGCGGTCTGGCGCCACAGCGGGCAGGTGCGCCACTTGTCTCCCTTGCCGTGCAGGCGGACGAGCGGGTACTCGCCGAGATCGAGGTGCCCGGCGCGAAGGTCGGCTACTTCTTGGACTCGCGCGCCGGTGTTGTAGAGGAACAGCAGCACGGCGCGATCGCGGAGGGCGAGCCGCCCGTCGCTGGGCAGCTGGCGGAAGAGCAGCTCGACCTCGTCGCGCTCGAGGAAGCGGGTCTCGGCGGGGGCCGAGCGCTTCATCGGGATGGCTGCGACGCGCTGGCATTCCCCGAGCATTTCCGGCGCCCGGGTGGCGATGTAGTCGAAGAGGCTGTGCAGGGCGGCCAGGCGCTGGTTGCGGGTGCGGATGTGGCTGTGACGGTCGGCCTCAAGGTGACGGAGGAATCCGATGACGCGCTCGAAGCTGAGGTCGTCCAGTGTGAGCCGGGTGATCCGGCAGCCCTTGTCGGCTGCGGTGAACACCAGCAGCATCCGGATGGTGTCCCGGTAGCTGCGTACTGAGGCCGGCCGGAGGCCCTTGACGGTGACGAGGTGGTCGATGAAGAAGGAGTGCACGAGCACTCCGAGGGTCGGGGCTGGCTCGCTCATCGCGCCGTCTCCCTGCCTGCTGCCCAGGCTGGTGCGGCGAAGGCCTCGAAGCGCCGGCTGGCCTCCTGCAGCAGCGCCGGGGTGATGGTGAGGTAGACGGCCGTGGAGGCGGGGTCCACGTGGCCCATGAAGGTGGATAGCTGGTGCAGCCGGCTCGACGGGTCGAGCCCTTGGCGGTACCAGCGCAGCAAGGTGGAAACCGCGAATGAATGACGCAAACTGTGCAGGCACGGCGGCGACACGCCGTCGGGGACCGGCAGTTCCAGGTCAGTCACCAGCCGGTGGAAGACCTGGCTGGCCGTGCCGGGGCTCACGCACCGGCGCCCGTCGAAGGTGAACAGCGGCGCGCTGGCATCGTGCGCGGCGGCTGCCTGCCGACGCTGGAGTTGTTCGCCGGCCAAGCTGGCGATGCGCGGCCCGTAGGGGACCAGGCGGCTTTTGCCGAACTTGCCGCCCACCACGACGAGCAGGCTCCGCTGCACGTCGACGTCGCCCAGGCGCAGCCCGCAGGCCTCTCCGGCCCGCAGCCCGAGCCCGTAGCAAAGGGCGAAGATCGTCCGGTACGTCGGCCCGCGCTGAGCTGCGCGGGAGTTGTCGGGCAGGGCGCCCGCCGCGTCGAGCAGCCGGCGGGCCTGGGCGGGGTCGAACAGGAACGGCACCCGCACCGATGTCACCCGCCGCCGGCGGGTCCGAAGCGGTGAGGCTGCTAGCAGCTCCTGGGCTACCGCCCAGTCCATGAGGCAGGCCACGACGCCGAGGAGATGGTTGAAGCTTCGCGGACGAGATCTTGGCCGCGACGCCAGGAACTCCTCCAGCAGCGCCGGCGTGAGCTCGTCGAGCCGGCCGGCGCGGCGCTCGCCGGCGAAACGCACAAGCAGCCGGAGCTCGGACTCCTCGCTGCGGTACTTGCGTCCCAGCGCCCTGCGGCTGGCGAGGAACCGCTCGACGGCAGAGGCCAGGGTCTCGCTCACCGGAGCACCTCCTCCCCGTCGCCGAGGGAGACCTGCCGCAGCGACTCGATGGCTACCTTGGCGTAGACCTCCGTCGAGGCGGCTGAGCGGTGTCCGACGAAGTCACCGATCTCCTTCAGGCTGAACTCGGCGTCGACGAGGCGCTGCACGCAGGTATGGCGAAGCGTGTGAGACCCGGGGCGGGGGACGTCCACCCCGGCGAGCAGCAGGTAGCGCCGGGCGCATGCCGACAACCCCGCCGCCCCGAGGGGCCTGACCGGCGCCAGCGACCGCATGAACAGGTGACGGTCGGTCGTGGCGGGCCGGCCGTGGCGAAGGTAGTCCACGATCGCGTCGCCGACCAGAGGCGACAGCGGGAAGGCGGTGGAGTGCCCGGCCTTACGCTCCGGGACCGCCAGGCGCTCGCGCTTCCAGTCGATGTCGTCGAGCCTCAGCGCGGCGACCTCCCGGCCGCGAAGGCCGTAGATCACCAGGAGCAGCAAGATCGCGTAATCCCGCTTCCCGCACGGAGTCCGCCGGTCCACGCAGGCGAGCACACGATCTACCTCGTACCAGGTGATCGAACGGGGAATCGTCGCCAGCCGGTAGGCCTGCGGCCACTCCACCGTGCCGGACAGGTCCCGCCCCAGCACGCCCTCGCGGTGCGCGTAGCGCAGGAACACCCGCAGCACGCCGCAGCCCTCCCGCACGGTCGTCTTGGCCAGGCCAGCTGCCGACCGCTCCGTCACGAACGCACTGAGCAGCACCGGGGAGACCTCGCTGACGCCGGCGCCGACCCTGGCGAGATAGGCCTCGAAACGGTCCAGGTGGTGCCGGTACGACTCCACCGCCGCCGGACGCAGGCCACGCTCGGCGGCCAGGTACTCGAAGAACCC
>DASUZB010000183.1:0-20002 GCA_036377075.1 Actinomycetes bacterium
CTGTACATCGCCATGCGCTACGTGGACGCCTTGGACCTGCGCCGGGTGCTCCAGGCCGAGGGCCGGCTGGCCGCCGGGCGGACGCTGGCCATCCTGGGACAGGTCGCTCGAGCCCTGGACGCCGCCCACGCGCGCGGGCTGGTCCACCGCGACGTGAAGCCAGGCAACATCCTGCTCGTTCCGCCGGCTACCGACGAGGAGGCCGAGCACGTCTACCTGGTCGACTTCGGGCTGGCCAGGTCGGCCAGCGACGACCTGTCGGTCAGCGGCGCTGGCCTGTTTCTCGGTACGCCCCGCTACGCCGCTCCCGAGCAGGTCGCCGGCCAGCCGGTCGACGGCCGCACCGACGGCTACGCGCTGGGCTGCGTGCTCTACGAGTGCCTCACCGGCCGCCCGCCGTTCCCGTCCGGGTCCAACGAGGCCGTGCTGTTTGCCCACCTCGAGGCGACCCCGCCCCGAGTCACCGCTGAGCGGCCCGACCTGCCGCCGGCGATCGACCCGGTCGTGCAGCGCGCCATGGCCAAGGCCAAGCAGGACCGGTTCCCTTCCTGCCGGGAGTTGGTCGCCGCGGCCCGTCACGCCCTCGCCTCAGCCCCCACTGCCCGGCCGCTGCCCACCCAGGTCCTGCCACAGGCGCCGTCCATGCCGGCTCGGCCCGCCGGCTCGCCGGCCGTCCCTCGGGGACGTCCTGCCGGGATCCCTCAGCCGCGTCCGGGGGTCGACCTGGTCGCCTACCAGCCGCTCCGCCGACAGGCCCGCCGGGCACGGCTCGCCGTCTGGGTCGCGATGCTCATCGCCGTGCTGGGCGCCTTGGCCAACCTGCCGGACACCTGGCTCGTGGGGCTCCCGGAAGGCCGGCCGCCGCGGCCCGGCCCGGCCAGCGGCTGGGCCTTCGGGGTCGGGGTCGTGCAGGCGCTGTGGTTCCTGGTCTCGGCCGCACTGTTCTTGGCCTGGTTCCGCCGCGCTTACGCCAACCTGCCGCCCCTCGGGGCCCGCCGGCTGCGCTACCGGCCCTGGTGGACGCTCGGCGCCTGGGTGCTGCCGGTGTTCAGCCTGTTCCGTCCCAAGCAGCTGCTGAACGACGTCTGGCGGGCCAGCGACCCCGACCTCCCACCCGACGTGGGCGACGGCTGGCACCGGCGACCGGTGACCCCGCTGCTCGCCTGGTGGTGGATGACCTTCCTGGCCTCCATCCTGGTGCGCAGCATCACCACCGAGTCGGTCCACGCGGCCGCCTCGATCATGACCCTGGGGCTGCTGCCGTCGCAGCTCGACCGCTTCCAGGCATCGGCCGACATGCAGGTCCTCGCGGACCTGCTCACCGTGCTGGCCGGCCTGCTCGCGCTCAGGGTGGTGCGCCAGACCACCATGCGGCAGGAGCAGCGGGCGGCCCGCCTGGCCAGCCCGAACGGCCCCCACGCCCAGGTGGCCTAGCCCGGCTCGGCCCGCGCTCGGGAGACCAGGTGGGCTTGGGACGGTCGTCGACGACCAGGCGGAAGACGTCGGGGCGGTTGTAGTGGCCCACCGGGTCGAACAGGCTCCCGCGCGTCCGGCGGCAGGCCGGCAAGGCGGGCCAGCACCAGGTCGCGGACGGTCATGGGAACGCCGGCGTCGCCGGCGGCCAGCACCTCGGTGACCAGCAGCGGGTTCCCGCCGGTGAGGGCACGCAGCCCCGCGGCCGGGCGGCCGGCTCGCCGGGCCAGCTCGGCCACGGCCGCCTCGGACAGCGGTTGCGGCCGCAGGCGGTGCACCACCCTCTGGGGCAGGGCCCCCAGGACCCCGCGGAGGGGGTGGTCGGCGCCCAGCTCGTCGTCACGGTAGGTGACGACCAGCATCGCCGGAGTGCGCTCCAGCCGACGCCCCAGGAACACCAGGAGGTCCAGGGTCGCCTCGTCGGCCCAGTGCGCGTCCTCCACCACGACCACCTGCCGCTGCGGCGGCTGCGTGAGCTGGTCCAGGAACGCAGCGAAGACGGCCTCCCGTGGCTCCCCCGAGGCGAGCAACTCGGCCGGCCGGCCGCCCGTCTGCCGGGCGATGTCGTGCAGCGGACCCAGCGCCCGGGGCGTGAGCAGCGGGTCGCAGGCCCCCAGCAGGAACCGGGCATCCGCCGACTGCCGCTCGGTGAACCGCTTGACCAGCGCCGACTTGCCGATGCCGGCCTCACCCGCCAGCAGGACGACGCGGCCGCCCGCCGCCGTCGCGGCCAGGACGCTGCCCAACTCCTCCAGCAGCGAAACGCGCTCGAGCAAGTCCATCACGACGGACGTTACGCCTCGCGGCCTCCACAAGGGAGAGCGCGTCCCGGCGGTGCCACCGCAGCGCGCCCATTTACGCGCGAATTCCGGCGATAAGGGCAATAGCCGCTCACGGTACGGCGGATTCCTAATCGAGCGACGAGCGGATTTGTAACGGCACGCGGGTTATGACTAATCTTCGCGCTCGTCACATCAAACGCGGCCGTCCCCTTCAACCGCCACTCGGACGGGCCGAGCGCAACCGCCAACGGCCAACCCGCCCGAACGAGGTGGATCTCCTGTTCCGGCGCAGCTCAGAAAGGTTGGCGAGCCCGTGAAGCACAGGCTGCCGCTCGCCCTGCTGCTGGTCCTCTCCGTCCTGGCCACCGTGATCGCCAGCGGCGGCCCGGCCCTCGGCCAGTCCGCGGGTCCCGTCCCGCTGCCCCCACCGGCGCCCGACGACCTCACCGACCCGCCACCGTTGTACACCTTCGACCAGTACCCGCCCTCGGCCAACGACAACGTGGTGCTGCAGTGGGACGAGGAGCTGCTGCAGGCGGTCCGGGCGTTGCCGCCCGGGCCGACCGTGGTTGCCCGGGCGATCAGCGAGCTCCACGAGGCCACCTTCGACGCCTGGGCGGCCTACGACGCCAAGGCGACCAGCACCCGCTCGGCGTCCTTCCAGCGCCGCCCGTACAAGGAACGGACGCTGGCCAACAAGAGCAAGGCGATCAGCTACGCCGCCTACGTGGTCCTGGTCGACCTGTTCCCGGCGCGGAAGTTCGACCTCGACGAGCAGATGGGCTTCCTCAAGTACGCGGTCGACGGCAGCGACACCTCGATCCCGGCCGCGGTCGGCACCGCCGCCGGCCAGGCGGTCGTCGCCTACCGCCACAACGACGGCTCCAACCAGGCCAACAGCTACGCCGACACGACCGGCTACCAGCCGGTCAACACCGGCGACACGGTCAACGACCCGTGGCGCTGGCAGCCGCTACGGGTGCCGCTCGGCACCGGCCCCGAGCAGCGCGCCCTGACGCCGCAATGGAAGAACGTCACGTCGTTCGCGCTGACCTCCCCGGTCCAGTTCGTGCCGCCTGGCCCGGACAAGCTGGCCGACGGCAAGTTCGATCCCTCCGGCATCGACAACCTGCTGGCGCTGGACGCCAACCTCAGCGACCGGCAGAAGGTCACCGCCGAGTACTGGGCCGACGGACCGAGGTCGGAGTTCCCGCCCGGCCACTGGGCACTGATCGCGCAGGTCGTGTCCAGGATCCGGCACAACAGCCTCGACTACGACGCGCAGATGTTCTTCGCCCTCGGCAACGCGCTGCTGGACGCGAGCATCGCGGCGTGGGCAGCCAAGTACAAGTGGGACTTCGTGCGGCCGATCACCGCCATCCGCGCGCGCTACCAGGGCCAGACGGTGACCTCCTGGCTCGGGCCCTACAAGGGGTACGGGCCGGTCGCGGGCGAGGCCTGGATCCCCTACCAGTCGCCCAACGTCGTCACCCCGCCGTTTCCCGAGTACCCGTCGGGGCACAGCACCTTCAGCGCGGCGGCCGCGACGATCCTGAACCTGTTCACCGGCAGCGACGCGTTCAACGCCTACGTCACCGTGCGGGCGGGCACGTCGCTGTTCGAGCCCAGGAACGACAGCCTGGGAGAGGCAGGCACGCCCGCCCAGGACGTCACGCTGACGTGGCCGACCCTGACCGCCGCCGCCAAGGATGCCGGGCTCTCCCGCCGCCTGGGCGGCATCCACTTCCAGGACGCCGACGAGGACGGCTACGCCCTTGGCCGGTCGGTTGGCGCCAACGTGCTGGTCAAGACGCTCAGCTACATCAACGGTCCCCCCCACGGGTAGCGCGGACGAGCGACGCGCGCTCATGAGCACCCGGGTCACCGCCGTGCGAGCGCTCGCCGGCGTGGCGCTCGGACTCGCCGTGGTCGCCGGCCTGGTCCTGGTCGCCAGGCCGGCCGGCCAGCGCACCGCCCGGGGCGCGGCCGGGAGCCGCGCTCCGGCGGGGATCGGTGCCCAGCCGGCGGCGACCTCGGTGCCGGGGCCGCGGGTGCCCGGCGCCGCCACGGCGACCACGGCCGGGCCGCCGCCTGGCAGGCCGGCTCAGGCCGCCCCGGACCCCTGCCGGCTCGCCACGCGGGCCGAGGTGGCCGCCGTCCTGGGGCGGCCGGTCACCAGGATCCAGCGACGCCAGGGGTTCCTGGTCCGCGCCTGCCTGTTCTCGGGCGCCGACGCCGGCCGGCAGGTGGTCGTCCAGGTCAACGAAGGTCCGGCCGCCTCACGGGAGCAGTTCGCCATGGCCCGCACCATCGGCAGCCAGCCGGTCCGCGGCGTCGGGGACGAGGCCTGGTTCACCCCCGACACCGGGTTGCTTGACGTGCGCGACGGCGTGGCCAGGTTCCAGGTTGGGCTGCTCGACGCTACCGGGCCCTCCAGGCCAGGCCACGTGCCGTCCAGCCTGCTTGCGCTCGCCAGGAAGGTCGCCGGGCGGGTCGGCTAGCCGCCGGCGGACGGTTCGGTGGTCGTCGACGCGTGGCCGTACCCATACCCGTTCCCGTGGCCGTTCTCATCGCCGATAGTGGTGGTCGGCACCACCGTGGTGCTCGGCGTGGTCGTGGTAGGCACGGGAGTGGTGGTGGGCGCGGCCGTGCAGTCGGCCACCGGGACCGCCCAGGAGGCGTTGGTCACGCGCTGGCCGTCCGGCCACAGGGCGGTGGCGAACACGGTCACGGTCGCGTAGTTGTCGTAGGGCAGGGTGAACGACCCGGTGGCGCTGTCCGGCTCAGGGCCCAGGTCGACGGTGCCCACCACGCCGTACACCGACGCGTCCGCCAGCCACCAGACCTGCGCCGAGACCGCCATCGAGGTGAGGTTGGCGACGGTGTAGTCGACCACCGGCAGGCCACCGGCGCAGTGGTCGGAGACGGCCGTCAACGCCAGCCGCTCGGTCTCGGAGCCGGCCGAGGGCAGCTGGGCGGCGGCCGGGGCGGCAATGCCCAACAGCAGGCCGACGAGGAGGGCGAGCCTTCGCATCACGCTGTTCTCCTTGACGCAAATGGAGAAGGTACTCGGCCCCCGTCGAGGAAGGGCGAATTCTCACATGTGGTTCCGTCTGGATGCAAATTGCGCGTACCGGTTCCAGGGAAGGAAGGGAATTTGCGCTCTCCCCGGTTAAGGTTGCGTAAGCGCAAAATCGTGCAGTCTGCGCGGTGGCAGGCGATAGCTGCCAACAAGGATGAGTTGGTAGATTGAACCGGCCGTCACACCTGCCAGTAGCGGCGGCCGCCGCCACCGGTCGGGTGAGTCGGCCGCTACCCGCTCATGGGTGACCTCGAGCCCCTCGGCACCGCGACGGCTTGGTGAGCAGCCCGCAGGCGTACAGTGATCGGCGCATTTCCATTCGCCGCGTGGCCACCTGGGGCGGTGGCATCAAGGGCCTAGACCTCGCCCGGACGTGAACCCTGACCTGGCGACGGCCTGTGGCCTGCCCGGCATCCTAGGCCTGCTTACCGGCCTGCCGGCCATTCGCCAGTCCTGGTACGAAAGGTGGTAGCGCCATGCCGATCGACCCGTCCGACCTCGCCGAGAGCATCGGCGCCCTGGGTCCCCTGGACCCACGACGCGGCCTGGCCCGCACCCTGCAGCAGGTGGCGGACGCGGCCAAGCAGTTGTTCGGCGCCGATGGCGCCGGCCTGATGCTCGTCGACCAGGAAGGCCTGTTGCGCTGGGCGAGCGCGTCCGACCAGAGCGCCCAGACCATGGAGGACGGCCAGGAGCGCCTGGCCCAAGGCCCGTGCGCGGTGGCGTTCAGCCAGCGGCTGCCGGCCGCCATCCGCGACGTTCGCACCGAACGGGACTGGGGGGACTTCACCCAGGTGCTGATCAGCGAGGGGGTCTGCGCCGCGCTGAGTGTGCCGGTCGAGCTGGACGGCGGCGTGATCGGCACCCTTGACGTCTACGCCGCTGAACCGCGGGACTGGGACCCGAGCGAGGTCGCCGCCCTGCAAGCGTATGCCGGGCTGGTCGCGAGCCTGCTCAGCGCGGCGGTCACCGCCCAGGTCAAGGGTAGGCTGGCCGATCAGCTGCAGGCCGCTCTGGAGCACCGCTGGCTGATCGAGCAGGCCAAAGGGGTGCTCATGGGCCGCGAGCAGTTGGACGCGCAGGCCGCGTTCGAGCGGCTGCGGAGGGCGGCACGATCCTCGACCCGTCGGCTGGCCGACGTGGCCCGCGATGTGACCGAAGGCGCACCCCTACCGGCCGACCCGCGCGAGCAGGCGAGGGCGCGGGCCGAGCACGCGAAGAACAATTGAGCATGCTGGCGGGCCGGGACGGGTTCTGCCCCTTCCCGGCCCGCCAAGTGTCGGGTTACGACCCGGTCCGGGTCTGAGCGCGGCTGCCGGCCTGCTCGGCATCCTGCTTCGCGCTCTCGGCGAGCTCCTGGCCGTGCTCCTGGCCGCGTTCCTTGGCGGTCTGGACGGCGGCCTGCGTCGCCTCCTGGGCGACCTGCCTGCCCCGCGCCAGAGCCTCCTGGCCGGTCTCCCTGGCCTTGTCCTTGACCTGGTCGGCGACGGGGCCGAGCCGCTCGTCCTCGACCCGGGTCGACGGCGCGGCGAGGCCGGCCAGGAACCCCAGGGCGGCGGCGCCGATGACCAGGCCGAGCGGGTTCTCCTGAGCCAGCCTGACCACCCGCCTTGCCGACCGCTTGGCGTCGCCGCCGCTCGGGGTGGCGTCGCCCGCCCGGGAGGCGGTGTCGCGCACGGCGCCGCCGGCGCGGGACGCCGTCCCGGTGACGGCCTCCTTGGCGCGCATGGCCATGCCGCTCACCGTAGCCTTCACGTTGTCCGCCTTCTCGCTCACCTTTTCCTTGGCTCGGCTGGGCACGTCGGCCTTGTAGCCGATGGCGTCCACGGTCTCGCTCATCTCGGCCCTGGTCTGCTCTATTTCTTGGCGGATCTGGTCTGGTTCTTGGCCCATTGCACGTCCTCCTTGACGGTCTCGATGGTCTGCTCGGGCACCGGCGGGACCGCCTGCTTGACCCGATCCCGGCCCCGCAAGGCCAGCACCGCCGCGACCCCCGCGTACACCACGGCGACGACGAGGGCGGCCAGCCAGGCCGGCATGGCCATGTCCAGCAGCAGGATCAGGCAGGTGGTCAACGCGGCCGCAGCCAACAGGCCTACGACTCCGGCGGCGCCGAACAGGCCGGCCCCGACGCCAGCTTGCTTGCCCTTCTGGGTCAGCTCGGCCTTGGCCAGCTCGAGCTCCTGATGAACCAGACGGGTGGTCTCCTCGGAGAGCTGCTTGAGCAGCTCCCCGAGCGGGCGCTCGCGGAGGTCGCCGGCGCCGTCTGGAAGCTGCGATGTCATGGCGACCCCCCGTAGGCCGGATCGACGGTGGAAGTCACCGATCCACTGGTGGGCGGCCCGGCGTGGGCGGCCTGGTCGGTGTCGGCCGCGAAGCGGTCGGTGTCGTACGAGCGGTGGCGGCGGCTGCTGGACGCCTTCAGGAACCGCGACCCGGCGAAGCCGAGCACCAGCCCTCCGGCCGCGAGCGCCCAGGGCTTGCTCCGGGCGAAGTCCTCGACGTCGCGCAGGACGCGGTCGCCGCTGGCGTCGATGAGGTAGTCGCCGAGGCGCTCAGCTTGGCCGGCGACCTGGTCGACCATCCTGGCCGGGGCGTCCTTGCCCTGCCGGCGCAGCTCCTCGGCGATGCTGCGCGCGTCGGCGCCGGCGCCGGCGAGCCGCTCGCCAGCCTTGGTCGAGCGCTGGTCGACCTGGTCGCGGAGCTGGCCCCGAGCCTGGCCGAGCGTGCCCCTCGCCTTGTCCTGAGCCACCTGCGCCTTGACGCGCACCTGGTCCTTGACCTGCTCGGTGGTGGATGCCTGATCGGTCGCGCTCGCTTCGGAGCTCGGGTTGGTGGGGTAGTCGGTCATGCGATGCTCCTTTCTCGTCCCTCGTCGTGTCGTGGAGGACCGGCGCCGCGGGCGCTCAACGGCCGGGAAGCAGGCGCCGGACCATGCCGAGGGCCACCTGCGCGGGGCGCTGCTGCTCGCCCATGCGGGCGTTGACGACCAGCACCGCGCCGGTCAGCGCCGGGATCGCCCATTGCAACGCCGTCAGCCGTCGTTGCGAGCGAGCGACCTCGTCGGGTGTTGTGGCGGCCGGCGTGGTGCCGCCCTCGACCGGGGTGTCGCCGGCCCGCTCGAGCCTCGTGCCGAGCAGGCGCGCATAGGCGGTCGTGCCGAGCGCGGCCAGGGTGAGCGCCGTCTTGATCGTGCTCGCGGCGGCGACGCCCCGCTGGCCGGCAAGCCGGCCCTTGTTCGCCCCGACGAGCGTCGCCCCACCCGCGAGGTGCGCGGCGATGCCGGCCAGGTTCAGCGGGGTCCAGCGTGCCCAGCCGCTGTTAGCGACCCGCAGGCGCTGGGCGGGGTCCTCGACCACGGCCGCGGCGCCGTTGAGGCCGGCCGCGCCCATCAGTGAGCCGCCGAACCAGGCCGCCAGACCGACGTCGTGCAGCGCGCGGGCAATGGTGTTGTCCTTGGATGGCATGCAGATCTCTCCCTGGGTGATGAAGTCCTCAGGTGCCGGTCAGGCGCTGCGGTGGGAGAAGTCCGGCGCAGGCCGCCGTGCCGGCCAGAGGAGGATGGCGAACCGGCGAGCGAGCCCGCCGGGTGCAGGCCGTTGTCGGCGCGGTGGACGGACAGGTAGTTGATGCCGGAGTTGCCGGCAGCGACCAGGCCGTAGACGAACACCGCGCCGCAGGCGACGGCCAGGAGCCAGGCGTAGGTGCGGGCGGTGTCCAGATGGCGCCACACGGCCAGGCCGCCAGGGCGATCGCCGGTTCATGAGAGGGCCTCGCTGGCATCCGAAAGGACGGGGGCTGGGCCCTTTCGCGGCGGGCGCGTTCGCCCGCCCGGCGGTACAGGTTGGACGGCGACCGGCGTCCTAAACCCTCCACCGGCCTCCAAGCGCTGACCCGGGCGCGGTGGGAAGCCCCCGGAAGCTGGCGGCACTACCATGGGTGCTCTGGATGAAGGGAGCACCGATGGCGGACAGCAAGCAGGCGTGGGATCAGGTGGGGCGGGACCTCAGCGACCTTGGACGCCGTGTGCGGCAGCAGTACCAACAGCGGCCGGGCCCGGAGCACCCCGCCCCGGCGGACCGTCGCAAGGTGGACGATGCGCTGCACGAGCTCAGGGATTCGCTCGACCGGGCGTTCACCGCTCTGGGCGATGCGGTCCGGGATCCGGAGTTCGGGGCCCAGACCAAGAAGGCGGCGGACTCGCTGAGCGACGCCCTTTCGGCCACGTTCGCTGAGGTGAGCGAGCGGCTCCGGTCGAAGCCAGGCGGGGGCCAGCGCCCACCGACCGACAGCTGACGCGACCGCGAGCTGGTCGTCGGTCCGGCCCCTCGCGGGCGGCCTGTCAGAGGCCCCGGTCTACCCGGATGACCAGGCCGAAAACGACCAGCCGGGCGGGCTAGGCACAGGTACTGATGAGCCGAACGGTCGCGCAGGCCGTCATCTCCCTGGCCGTGCCATCCTTGACGTTCGGTGCGTGACGGCTCGGCGGCGCCAGGGAGGGACCATGCCACGGTTCGTGGAGTTGCGGCGGCATACCGACAACGACGGCGACGTCCTGACCAGCGAAGGCGTCGCGGCCGCGCTGCGGCTCGGCGCCGGCCTGGCCGGCGGCTACCAGCTCGGCGTCTCGACCGGCGCCCAGCGGGCCACCCAGACGCTGGCGTGCCTGCTGGCCGCGCTCGGCCAACCGGTGCCCGGCGGGGTGGTCGTCGAGCCGGGCCTGCGCTCCGAGCGCGAGGACGAATGGCGTGCGGCCTTCCAGCGGGCCGGCAGCGGTGAGCTGGCGGCGCTGCAGGCCGCCGACCCCGAGCTGGTCGCCGAGGACTCGGCCCGGCTGGGAATGGGACTCCTGCGGGTGCTGGGGCGGCTCTCCGACGGGGAGCGGGCGCTGGCCATCGGGCACAGCCCGACCAACGAGGCGGCGGTCTTCGGCCTGACCGGCGAGATGGTCGCGCCGCTCCCCAAGGGCGCCGGCGTCCTGGTGGTGGCCGACGGCGACCGCTTCCGGGTCGAGTCCCTGGACGCCTGACGCGCCGTGGTGTGCAGGTTCGGCCACGAGGTACTCCACTCGGAGCGGTGTCCGGTCGATCGATATGGACAAGGCCCAGCTCCAACGGGCCGCCGGACACTGACGAGGAGGTCGCAGATGGCTACGCAGAAGCAAGTCCAGACCGCCAAGCGAAACGTGGTCAAGGCGCGCGCTGGCGCCCAGCGGAAGCGCTCGATCGCCAACATGCCGGCGAAGACGCGTACCGCGCTGGGCAAGCAGGGCGCGGCGGTCGCGCAGCGCAAGCGGACCGGTGGGTCGTCGCCCAAGACCCGCCAGGAGCTCTACGAGATCGCCAAGCGCCGGGATCTGCCTGGACGCTCCAAGATGGGCCGGGACGAGCTGGCCCGCAAGCTCGGCTACAAGTAGCCGCGGCGCGGCCAGGATCCGGTCGAGAGTAGCGAGTGGAAGCAGATCCGCTAAATAGATAAAGTGGCCAACCACGGCCCCGAACCGAAGCAGCCCACTCCGGGGCGCTCCACGTTCGGGGAGGGGGCATGGCCCCAGACTCTGCGTCTCCGCCGCCCGCGGTGATCATGAGGACCACCAACAGGTTCACGGGGCTCGCCACCAGCCGGCACACCTACCGGCTGGTGGCGGGTCTGCCCGCGGTCGTGGCCGGCGGGGCCTGGACGATCCCGCCGCCGGTGCGCTCGTTCACCGGCCGGGCTGACCAGCTCGCCGCGGTGCGCGACCAGTTGGCCGGCAACGGTGCCGCGACGCTGGTGCCGGCGGCGGCGCTGAGCGGCATGGGCGGGGTCGGCAAGACCCAGCTCGCCCTCGCCTACGCGCAGCGCCACCGGGACGCCTACGGGCTCGGCTGGTGGGTGCCCGCCGAGACCGAGCTCGGCATGCTGGCCGCGCTGGCCGAGCTCGGGGTGGCGCTGGGGCTGCCGGCGGCGCTGCCAGCGGCCGAGCTGGCCGCCCAGGCGCGCGCCGTCCTCGGGGAGCGGTCGGGGTGGCTGCTGGTCTTCGACGGCGCCACCGACCCGGACGCGGTCGCGGCGTTCCTGCCGCGGGCGGGTGGCGGGCACGTGCTGGTCACCTCGCGCCACTCGGCCTGGCAGGGCGTCGGCGACGCGGTTCCCGTCGACCTCTTGCAACCCGACGAGGCGATCGAGCTGCTGGGGCGCCGCCCGGGTGACCCCGACGAGCGGGCGGCTGCCCCCCTCGCGGAGGCGCTTGGCCGCCTCCCGCTGGCGCTGGACCAGGCCGCCGCCCACGCGGCCCGGCAACGCCTGGAGCCAACCGCCTACCTGGAACAGTTCGAGCAGCGACGCGCCGAGCTGCTCGCCCGCGGGAAGCCGCTCGCCTACGACGGCGCGGTGGTCGCCGCCGTCACCCTCACGCTGGACCAGCTGCGGGGAACCGACCCGGCGGCGCTGTGGGTGGTGGAGCTGTGCGCGCTGCTGGCCCCTGAGGAGATCCCGCTGGCGCTGCTGCTCGGCGACGCCAGGCTGCTACCGGAGCAGCTCGCCGCCGCGGTCGCGGACCCGGAGCGCCGTGGCGCGATGGTCGAAGACCTCTGCCAGCGCGGGCTGCTCACCCACGGCGTGGCCGACACGGTCCGGATGCACCGGCTCGTCCAGGAGGCCACCCTGGTCCGCCTGGCCGACGCCGACCACCTGCTGCGCACCACCGAGGCGACCTGGCTGCTCGCCGAGCTGTTTCCCTACCAGGGGAGCGAGCCGGGATCGTGGCCACGCTGCGCCCAGCTGCTCGCCCACGCCCAGGCCGTGCTCGACCGCGCCATGAGCCTGGGGCTCACCAGCCCGGCACTGGCCGGCCTGCTGGCACGAACCGGCGTCTACCTTCGTGACCGCGGGCTCAGCGTGCGGCTCGCGAAGCAGCTGCACGAGCAGGCGCTGGCGATGCGCCAGCGCCTGTACGAGGGCGACCACCCCGACGTGGCCGACGGCCTGGGCAACCTCGCCTTCGACCTGACCGAGCTGGGGGAGTACGAGCGGGCGCGTGACCTGCACGAGCAGGCCCTGGCGATGGACCAGCGGCTGTCCGAGGGCGACGACCGCCACGTGGCCGACGGCCTGAACAACCTCGCCTACGCCGTTCGCATCCTCGGGGGGTTCGAGCGGGCGAGGGAGCTCGACGAGCAGGCCCTGGCGATGTACCAGCGGCTCTACCAGGGTGACCACTCCTACGTGGCCGCCAGCCTGACCAACCTGGCGATCGACGTGCGCGAGCTGGGGGAGTTCGAGCGGGCGCTGGACCTGAACGAGCAGGCCCTGGCGATGCGCCAGCGCCTGTACGAGGGCGACCATCTCGACCTGGCCGCCAGCCTCAGCAACCTGGCGATCGACGTGCGCGAGCTGGGGGAGTTCGAGCGGGCGCTGGACCTGAACGAGCAGGCCCTGGCGATGTACCGGCGGCTGCACCAGGGCGACCACCCCCACGTGGCCGCGAGCCTGACCAACCTCGCCATCGACCTGACCGAGCTGGGCAGGTACGGCCAGGCGCTGGAGCTCAACGAGCAGGCGCTGGCGATGCGCCAGCGGCTCTACAAGGGTGACCACCCCGACGTCGCCGCCAGCCTCAACAACCTGGCGATCGACCTGCGCCGGATGGGCGAGCACGAGCGGGCGCTGGAGCTGAACGTACAGGCGCTGGCGATGCGCCAGCGGCTCCACAAAGGCGACCACCCCGACGTGGCCACCAGCCTCAACAACCTGGCCATCGACATGACCGAGCTGGGGAAGTACGAGCGGGCGCTGCAGCTGGACGAGCAGGCGCTGGCGATGCGCCAGCGGCTGTTCCAGGGCGACCACCCGGCCGTCGCCCAGAGCCTCGCCAACCTCGCCGTCGACCTGCAGGAGCTGGGGCAGGACGCCCAGGCGCTCGCGCTGGACGAGCAGGCCCGGGCGATGCGCCAGCGGCTCGGGGAGCCGTAGCCAACCACCAGCCGCGCGGTCGTCCACCAGCCGGCGTGGCTGTAGGGTCAACCGTCCGTCGTGCCCCTCCTCCCGGGAAGCCCGCACCGTGGCGACGGGAGCCTTGGAGAATAGGGCGAGCGGGTCACACCTGCTGGGCGGCGGTCTCGGCGACCTCGTGGACGGTGGCGGCGACGGAGTCGGCGCCGCTGGCCGCCACGGCGGCCTGGTCGGTGATCTCGCGGGTGGTGGTCTCCTGCGTCCTGACGGCGGCCTCGATGGTCGTCTGCTGCCGGCTGATCTCGCCGATGACCTCGCTGATGCGGTCGATGGCCTCGATCGCGGCGGCGGTGTCGAGCTGGATGGCGTTGACCCGGCCACGGATGTCCTCGGTCGCCTGCGCCGTCTGCTTGGCCAGCGCCTTCACCTCGCCGGCGACGACCGCGAAGCCCCTGCCGGCGTCGCCGGCGCGGGCCGCCTCGATGGTGGCGTTGAGCGCCAGCAGGTTGGTCTGCCCGGCGATCCCGGTGATCATCTGGACCACCTCGCCGATCTCCGCGCTGGACGTGCCCAGCCGGGTGACGGCCTGGTTGGTCTGCTCGGCGGTGGTGACCACCGTCCCGGCGACCAGCGAGGCCCGCTTGGCGCTGCCGGCGATCTCCCGGGCGGAGGTGTCGAGCTTCGCGGCGCCGGCGGCGATCGCCTGCAGGCAGGCGGCCACCTCGGCGGCGACCGCGTCGGCCCTGACGGCCTGCTCGCCGAGCCGCCGTGCCAGTGCCTGCCCCGCGGCCGCCCTGGCGGCGTGCTCCTCGGTGACGAGGCTCTGCTCCCTGGCGGCGAGATCGGCGGCCTCGCGCTCCTTGGTGGTGGCCAGCTCGGCCTGCTCGACGGCGGCCTGCGCGGTTTCGGCGAACCGCCACAGCGACACCTGGACGGCGCTGGCGGCCAGCACGAAGCCGGCGTGGATGACCATCTGGGAGAGCCCGGCGCGCGCGTCCGGCGCGTCGCTGTAGACCGCGCGCGGGTTGATCACGCTCAGCAGGCCGTGGTGCACCACCACGTAGCCCAGCGCCAGCAGGAACGGCCGCCAGTCCTGGTACAGCGCGATCAGCGCGAGGACCACGAAGAAGTGGAAGTGCATCGCCGTGCGGCCGCCGCTCAGGTGGACCAGCTCCGCCGAGCAGGTGAGCAGCCCGAACGCGGTGAAGGTGGAGCGTGCCGTGCGGTTGAACCGGTCGCTGGAGGCCAGCCAGGCGAACAGCCCGATCACGCCGAGCTCGAGCAGCACGTGCGGCGCCGGGTTGGTGAACAGCGCGAGCAGGCCGAGCAGGGGGACCTGCGCCCACAGCACCCACACCAGGAAGCGGTGCCGCTGGCGCCATGCCTCGGGGGAGAGGCCGGCTCCCTTCGGCAGCCAGGCGGCCAGGGCAACGGGCATCGCGGTCTCCTGCGAGGCGCAGCGGACGTCTGTCGTCGCAACCTCATCGGCACGCGCGCGGCCTCGCTCAAGGAGGCCGACCGGCGGCCCTACATGGAGGGCATGAGCCCGAGCTGCATCATCATGCCGGCGACGTCCGGGTGCGTGCTGAACCGCACGATCTTGCCGTGCTCGACGCGGACGAAATAGCTGCCCCTGCCGAGCACGCTCTTGCCGGTCGGCGGGATCTCCATGCCGCCCATCATCATCGGGCCGGAGTTGGTGCCGGTGAACTCCAGCTCCGCGGCGACGGCGTCGTCGCCCACCACCCGGTTCGTCTGCTTGACGCGCATGTCGGGAAATGCCGTGAACCATGCCTGCATGTACTGGCGCGCCTGGTCCCTGCTCCGCATCGGCTCCGGCAGGGTGAGGTCCGTCCAGACGAAGTCCGGGGCCAGCAGGTCCACGAACGCCGCGACGTCGTGGCGGTCCCATGCCGCCATCCCCTGGTCGTCGAGCTGCTCGATCTCCATCGACATTTTCCTGGCCCCCTGGGTCGACACGGTCGGAAGTAACCTGACGACGCCCCCACGAGGCGTCAAGGTGAGGAATTCGCAGGGCAGCGCGAACCCCCTGATAGGCGAATGGGGCATCCCGGCATTTCCCGGACCTGGCGACCATGCTGGTCGGGTGGTGGGCGGCGTGCCGGCACCCGCCGCCAGGCGCCGAGCCGGACCCGGAGCCCGCAAGGCGCATGACCAGGCGGCTTGCGCCAGATGGGTTTAACCTGGTCGGATCGGGAGAACAACCCCCTCGCCGGGC
Organism: Actinomycetes bacterium; assembly: GCA_036377075.1. Taxonomy (GTDB): domain Bacteria; phylum Actinomycetota; class CALGFH01; order CALGFH01; family CALGFH01; genus DASUZB01. The sequence goes on from DASUZB010000183.1 coordinate 15,509, forward strand.
GCCGGTGAGGTGAGCGCCGGCCGGCCGGGCTCAGGCTCGACCCCCTGGGGCGGTTCCGTAGGTTCCTCCCGGCTTCCGGACCCGTCCTCGACCCTCGGTCCGGCCGGTCGGCCCTCGCCTCAGGGCTGAACGGCGTCGCGGCTCAGCGCAGCTCGTGGCGCTGCACCTTGCCGAGTGCGTTGCGGGGCAAGGCATCCAGGTAGCGGACCAGGCGTGGACGCTTGTACGGGGCCAGCCGCTCGGCCGCGAAGGCGAGCAGCTCGTCGGTCGGTGGCGGCGGGCCGGCGGGCACCACCCAGGCGGTGACCACCTCGCCCCACTCCTCGGACGGCGTGCCGGTCACCGCGGCCTCGGCCACCGCCGGGTGCGCCTGCAGGACCTCCTCGACCTCGCGGGGATGGACGTTGTAGCCGCCGGTGATCACCAGCTCCTTGCTGCGCCCTTCGATGCGCAGGTAGCCGTGCTCGTCGAGGCGGCCGAGGTCGCCGCTGCGGAACCAGCCGTCGGGGTCGAACGCATTGGTCGTGGATTCCGGGTCGCGCCAGTAGCCGTCGAAGACGTTCGGCCCGCGCAGCAGCACCTCCCCCTCGGCCGAGAGGCGCAACTCCACGCCCGGCAGCGGCAGCCCGACCGTGCCCGGCCGGCGCTCGCCCTCGTAGGGGTTGGAGACGTTCATCAGCGTCTCGGTCATGCCGTAGCGCTCCAGCACGCGCTGGCCCGACCGCTCCGCGAGGCGCTCGAACAGGGCGGCGGGGAGCGGCGCCGACCCGGAGACGCACAGGCGCAGGCGGCCGAGCTCGGCCACATGCGGGGAGCCGGCCAGCCGCGCGTACATGGTCGGCACGCCGAAGAACAGGGTGGCGCGGTGCTCGGCGACCGCGCCGAGCACGGCATCGGCGTCGAAGCGGGGGAGCAGCACGGCCGACGCCCCGGCGAGCAGGGTGCCGTGCAGCCCGACGGCGAGCCCGTGCACGTGGAACAGGGGAAGGGACAGCACCAGGCGGTCCGCCTCGCTCCAGCGCCACGCCAGGCGCACCGCCTCCGCCCCGGCGAGCACGTTGCCGTGGCTGAGCACTGCCCCCTTGGGCGCCCCGGTGGTGCCCGAGGTGTAGCAGATCAGCGCCGGGTCGTCCGGCCCGGCATGGTCGAGCTCTGCCGCCGGGCCGCCGGGCAGGTCCACCTCCGGGGTGAGCAGCAGCGCCTCCCCGCCGGCCGCACGCCCGACCATGGCCGCCCGCGACGCGTCGTCGACCAAGGCCGCGCGCGGCTCGGCGTCGCCGACCAGGTGGGCCAGCTCGCGCTCGCTGTAGGCGGGGTTGGCCGGCACCACCACCAGGCCCAGGCGCAGCGCCGCCAGGTGCACGGCCACCAGCTCCACCGAGGTGGCGGCCGAGCACACCAGGCGGTCACCCGGCCGCAGGCCGGCCCGCCGCAGCCGGCCGGCGACCACCTGGCTGGCCTCGTCGAGCTCGCCCCTGCCGAGCCAGCCGCGCCCCGCCTGCCACAGCACTGGCCGCTCCGGCGCCGCGGCGGCCCGCCGGCCCCACGCCGCCGCCAGGCTCCCTTCGGCGAGCAGGTCGACCTCGTCAGGGTCCGTCCCGGCGGGCAGGTGGGCGGCCCATGCCGGCGGCCCACCCATCGCTAGCCCGGCCTCGTGGTGCTGGTGGTGCTGCTCGACGTGGTGGTCGTGCCCGGCGGCGTGCCGGGGCCCCCGCCCGGGCCCACCCCGCCGGACGGGCACCCCTCGCCGCTGTCGAACGAGACCACGCAGCCACCGCGGCGCAGGTTGGCCTCGACGCCGCCGTGCAGGAGCATGAAGCCGACCGAGACCAGCAGGGCCACCACCGCGACCATCAGCGCGTAGGTGACCGCCGTCGCCCCACGCTCGGCGGTTCCGGTCTCGGCCGGGGGGCGCGTCCTGCTCATTGCCACGTCTCCAGTCCGGACTGTATGCAGCGGGCTGTCCGGCGGCCCGGATCTTAGTGGCATGTCCGGTGCATGACTACCGCTCGCGCAACGGAAATCGTTACGGTCCCGCCGTGCCGGCGGACCTCACGCGGAGGCGGCCGCCGACCGCTGGCCGGCGCCCGCCTCCGCGGCCGCCAGGGGCAGGCGCAGGGTGAAGGTCGAGCCCTGGTGCAGCACGCTCGACGCCTCGATCTCCCCGCCCATCGCCCTGGCCAGCTCCCTGGCGATGTACAGCCCGAGGCCGGTGCCGCTGGTGGTCATCGTCATGGGGTCGTCGACGCGGTGGAACTTGTCGAAGATGCGCTCCAGCTCCTCCCGGGGGATGCCGCGGCCGTGGTCGATCACCGACGCCCGCGCCCAGCCGCCGTCCTGGTCGACCCGGAACACCACCTGCTGGTCCGCCGGCGAGTACTTGTGCGCGTTGGACAGCAGGTTGGCGAGGACCTGGCCGAGGCGCATCGGGTCGGCGTCGACCTCGACCGGCTCGGCGGGCAGCTCGAGGGTGAGCCGGGCCGGCTCCCGCAGCCAGTCGGCCGCCGCGGCGCGGGCGGCGCGCACCAGGTCGAGGCGCTCCAGCTTCAGCCCGGGCACGGCGGAGTCCGGCCGCCCCGACGAGATTCGTGACGCGAGCAGCAGGTCCTCGATCAGCCGGGCCATGTGCTCCGCCCGCTCGGCCATCACCCGCAGGATCTCCTGGCGCTTCTCGGGGGACAGCTTGTCGCCCTTGATGCGCAGCAGCTCCACGTAGCCCTTGATGGGCGTGATCGGAGTGCGCAGCTCGTGCGAGACCGTGGCGACGAAGTCGGCCTTGAGCCGCTCGGTCTGCTTGATCGCGGTGACGTCGTGCACGATCACCACGTCGGTGGTCCAGGAGCCCTGGTCGAACACGAGCGAGTGGTTGCAGCGCAGCCAGCGCTCCAGGCCCTCGGTGGTGTGGACGCGGACCTCGGCGGAGGCCCTCGGGTTGTCCGGTCCGGTCTCCGCCAGCAGGGTCTCCAGCGTGACCTGGTGGCCGCTCGGGTCGGGGCCGGCGAGCCACTCGTTGTAGGCGAGGCCGACCGCCTCCTCGGCCGCCACCCCCGTGATCCGCTCCATCGCCTGGTTCCACAGGCGCACGCGCCCCTTGCCGTCGAGCAGCAGGATGCCATCGCTGGAGAGGCCAAGAATCTGCTCGAGCTTGGACTTCTCCTCGTTGATCTGGGCGAGCTTGGTGGCGTTGGAGATCGACACCGCCAGCCCCGACGCGAGCGGCGAGAGGAGCTGCGGGTCGCGGCTGGTGAACCGCGTCGGGGCGCGGGTCAGGCGGCGGTGCCCCGGCTCGCGGTTGCCGAGCAGGATCACGCCGTGGTGCCTGCCCTGGGCGACCAGCGGCGCGGCGAGCACCTCGAGCCAGCCGGCCGGGGCGTCGTCGCGGCCGGCGAGGACCGGGTGCATCGAGTCGCCGAGCAGCCGCAGCGCCTCGAGGTCGGCATCGCTCGCCGAACCGTAGCGGAAGCCGTCGGCGTCGTGGATCGCGCCGAACGGGCGGCTCACCCCCGAGGCGAACAGCAGGCGCGCCTCGGCGGCGCCGAACAGCCGCGCCACCCGCGGCAGCACCACCGGCAGCACGTCGTCGAGGACCAGCGACGAGGAGAGGGACTGCCCGATCTCGTAGAGGTTCTGGAAGCGGTCGCGCTCCTCGGTCTCGCGGGCGGCCTGCTGGTAGGCGAGGTAGAGGGTGGCCACCGGCAGCAGGACCGCCGGCAGCACCACCGGGGCGCGCAGCCACAGCGCCACCCCGATGATGCCGACCGAGGCGTTGCCGAGGAAGGTCAGGGTGGAGGTCTTGGACGACTCGCCGACCACCTCGCGCGCCGACCGCTCCTCCACGGTCGCGATCAGCTGGCTGATCAGCAGGAGGTTGAGCAGCGCGAAGGTGGCCACCGCGAAGGCCATCGCGACCACGCTGCGCGGCGCGAGCGGGGCGCCGGGGTCGGCCGCGATGTGGTAGAGCGCCACCGCCGGGCCCAGCGCCGTGCCGTACATGCCCGCGTTGAACAGCACCTTGACCGGCGCCCGGCGCAGCATCGCCTGGGCGAGCAGCAGCCCGGCGAGGGACACCAGCATGGCCGGCCCCGCCGGGAGCAGGGCGGTGTTGGCCACCAGCATGCTCTCGTACAGCGACAGCGACTCCAGCGCGCCGCGGTGGCGCAGCCGCAGGCCGCCGAGCTCGGACGCGGTGGTGAGGGCGAGCAGCGTGGCCACCTTGGTGGGCTCGCCGCCGCCGAGGCGGCCCGGCTCGATCGCCACCACCGCGGCGGTGGCGGCCGCGCCGGCCACCACCACCATGACGATGAAGCGCCTGAGCCTCGGCGGTACCACCGCCGACGTGGTCCCCGCCGTCACACGCCGTGCACCCGGGTGCGGCGCGGCCTGGGTGCGGACTGCTCCATGACGACGTCGGGCTCGGTAGTGGTCACGACGGAGCAGGTCCGTACGTGCCAGGCGACCCGGCGGAGACGGGCACGGCGGCGCGCCCAGGTGCGC
>DASUZB010000184.1:0-13606 GCA_036377075.1 Actinomycetes bacterium
ATGGCGGGACGTTTTAGGATCTCTTGGGATTTCCAAAACGTCCCAGGCGCCACCACGGGGAGCCGGCCATGCAGGAGAACGAGCGGCTGCGCAGGGCGATGACAGCAGCACACCTCGACGTGCAGGAGGTCAGCGAGGCGACCGGCGTCGACCCCAGGACGGCGCAACGCTGGCTCAAGGGGCGCGTGCCGCACGCGCGCCACCGCTGGACGATTGCCAAGCTGGTCAACGAAGACGAGCGCTACCTGTGGCCCGGCGTGGACGGCCAACGCCCCCCAGGCAGCCCAGCCACGGGCGAGGTGGTCGCGGCCTACCCCCACCGTGCTGAGGTGCCGCCTGAACGCTGGTGGGACCTGCTGGTGGGCGCCAAGCGCCAGGTCGACCTACTCGCCTACGCGATGCTGTTCCTGCCCGAGACGCACCCGCGGCTGTTCGACCTGCTGCGCGGCAAGGCTGCGGCCGGCGGCATCGTGCGCATCGCCATGGTCGACCCAGGCGCGCGGGAGCTCGCCGAGCGGGACGCTGAAGAGGGCCTCGACGGCGGCCTGGTCCACCGGGTGCGCACCTCGCTCCACTACTTCGCCGAGGGCCTGGGCGAGTGCGAGGGGATCGAGCTGCGGACCTACGCCGCGCCGCTGTACAACTCGCTGTTCCGCTTCGACGAAGACATGTTCGTCACGCCGCACCTGTACGCCACACACGGCGCCCGCGCGCCGCTGCTGCACCTGCGCCGGCTCGGCAACGACGGGATCTTCGACGGCTTCGCCGGCCACTTCGAGGCCATCTGGGCCAGCGCCAAGCCGGCAGAGGCCATCGCATGAGCCGGACCGAGCACTTCAACGACCCGGCGGCACCGCGGGCCAGCAGCCTGGTCCCGGCCGCCTCGGCCATCGTCGCCGACGACGCCGGCCGCATCCTGCTGCACCGGCGCACCGACAACGCGCTGTGGTCGATCCCAGGTGGCGCGATGGAGGTCGGCGAGTCGATCGCCGAGACGGTCGTGCGCGAGGTCAAGGAGGAGACCGGCCTGGTTGTGGCGCCCGAGCGGCTGGTGGGCATCTACTCCAACCCTCGGCATGTGGTCGAGTACGCCGACGGCGAGGTGAGGCAGCAGTTCTCGGTGTGCTTTGCCTGCCGGCTGGTCGGCGGCCAGGTGGCGACCGGTGACGAGTCCTCGGAGGTGGGGTTCTTCACCCCGGTGGAGATCGAGGCCATGCCGGTGCACGAGTCGATCCGCCTGCGGATCCGCCACTTCCTGGAGCGCCGGCCCGAGCCGGTGATCGCCTGACTACGGCGCGGCCGAGCTGCGCAGGCCTGCCTCGACCTGCTGGACGCAGCGCTCCAGCTCGGGCCTGGCCAGGCGGACCGAGCGGGTTACGACGTGGCTGGCGCCGTAGCGGCGCTCGACGTCGGCCAGGCGCTCGGCCAAGGTGACCGGCTCACCTGCCGCCCCGGTGGTCATGTCGCAGTAGGTCAACGCCACCGACGTGGCCGAGGCCTCGTCTCGGAACTCGGCCAACTCGGCGGCGAGCCCGCGCAACTCGGCTTCGGCGCGGGCGCCCGAGTGGTAGGCGACCAGGGCGGCAAGGCGCTCGCGGCCGAGCGAGCGGAGGTGGCGGGCGCCGTCGAGCGGGTGGAGGCCGGTCTGGACCAGGGATGGTGCGTAGCCGAGGTCGTGCAGGTAGGCGGCGGCCACCAGGTCCTCTCGCTCGTCGGCCGGCAGGATGGGGGCCACCCGCTGTGCCTGGCGGGCGACGCCCTGCACGTGGCGCCAGCGGTCACCGAGCGGCGCCAGCAGTTCCTCGGCGTAGCTCGCCGCCCAATCGCTGGTCGTCATGCGGGAACCATAGCGCGACCCTGCGGGCGGCCGACAGCAGCGCGGAACGTCTCGCCCGCGATCCCCTCTTGAATGCCAACTGCTCCACGCTATCGGCTAAACTGCCAAGCCTGCGTCCAACGCGGCCACTAGAGGGGCCAATGAGGAAGACATCGCTCAGCCTGGAGAAGGATTGCCGCACCTGGGCTGGCAGCCGCCAAGCTTTACTCGCTCTCTGTAGTTTGATTGAGGCTCAATTCCAGGAAGATAGAGAAGAGATACGCCGAGAATACGATCAGCGTATGCAAGCGCTGGATCGGGAAGAAGCCGAACTATCTAGTGCAGGTGAAGTGTCTGACGGCCGACTTGAGATGTTCAAAGACGCACGACGGTCAGCCGAAGAAAATACCGACCGAGAACTAAACCACCTGCGCACTATACTCGCAATTACAGATGATGAGAATGAAGAAACACGGGACTATACCAGCGAATTGATTGATGAGCATGACTTCCGACTTGCAGCACGTATCGATATCTCGTGTAGCTCTTGGAGCACGGGATCTGGACGATGCTCGATACACATCTCAAACAGTCCCTTTGGACATGTCAGGTTGACGGTTTCCGGAGACACACCTTGGGTGCGAGCCGCATTTGGAGCCTTGGAAAAGGAACTGAAAAGGAGGAGACCATGGTGGCATCTCCTACGGCATGAGGCAGTATTCTTCGCCTTGGCGCTTGGGATCGCCGCCAGCGCGACTCTTGCCTTAACGGGAATTGCCTCCATGACTCCTCTCAACGATATGCTTGGAGATTTCCGATGGGTCGCCGTATGGATATTGTTCTCGGTCCTCGCTTTTGCCAGCGTCCCGGCTACGAATTGGCTTGCGACTCGCCTGTTCCCTAATTTCGAAATCCGTGACCCTGACGTAGTCACCAGTCGGAAGCGATTTTCGCGCATTGCCGGCCTTGCTGTAGGTGGATTTGTAGCTCTTGTGACGATTCTCCAAGGACTCGCCTGGATCCTGGATCGTTTGTCACCCTGAACCGGGTCTTGACCCACCAGAGCCTGTTTCACAAAGCTGCGTGAACGGACCGGGAAGCTGGCGTCGGCTGGGACGCCGCGCGGGGTGCGCCTGTGCTGCGCTGGTCGGGGAACGCGCTGGCGGACGGCCGCAGCCACAGCGACGCCTGGGTCGGTTGCATCGTCTGCTCCACCACCGCCAGCAGCTCGGTGGTCAGGGTGTCCAGGTCGACCTGCTGGCGCAGCCGGGCGCTGAACCCCTCGATGGTCCGGGCGGCGTCGTAGCGGCGCCGGTTGAAGCGCCGGTCGACCGCCTGCTGGACGCGGCGGCGGGCCGGCTGGAACAGTCCGGCCACCGCCAGGGTGGCACCGGCCACGGCCAGGCTGGAGCCCCGGCCGGCGAGCTGGCCAAGCCCGAGGACCAGCCCGGCATAGCCGCCGCCGAGCAGCACGGTCAGCAGCGCGTAGGCGAGCGTGCGGCTGACGATGCGGTCCAGGTCGTACAGCCGGTAGCGCAGGATCGCGGCACCGATCGCCAGCGGCAGGACCGTCACGCAGACCACGAGCGCCCAGTTGAACAGACTCCACAGGGTCGTACTCGCCGCGGCGGCCAGCAGGGTCGTACTCGCCGCGGCGGCCAGCAGGACCAGCGCCGCCGGCGCCACCACGGCCGCGGCCAGCGCCACCCAGCGCAGCTGCTGGCGCTCTACCCCGTGGGCGCGGCGGAAGCGCACCACCAGCGAACCGGCGGCGACCAGCACCGCCAGGACGGTGATGCCCAGGGCCACCCAAAGCGCGGCGAGCAGGGCGCCGCCGAAGGCACGCAGCGCCAACGGGTTGTCGAGCGTCTGGTAGTCCGAGTTCAACGAGTTGGGTAGCAGCAGCGTCGCCACCAGAGAGACGACCGGCGCGGCCACCATGACCCTGGCCCACCAGCGCCAGCGGGGTGAGGGCAGCGACCCGGTGGGCGTGAGCAGCAGGACGAAGCCGACGCAGCCCAGCATGGCGCCGAGGGTGGCAGGGCCGTACAAGGCCACGAAGCGGGCGGCTGGCAGGGCGCCGGGCCGGGCCCGGAACCCGTAGTCCGCGTACGCCTGGGCGACGGTGAGCGAAGCCATGAGCAGGCCGAGCGCCAGCAACAGCCAGCCGACCGGGTGGTCCCGGCGGCGGCTGGCCAGGACCGCCCCGACCGTGGTCCCGCTCAGGACCACCAGCACCTCGGGGACGTCCAGCGCCGTCTCCTGGGCCAGGTCGGGCCGGCCGGCTTGGCGCAGCAGGTGGTCCAGCCAGGCGGTCACGAGCAGGCCGAGGATGGCCAGCGCCCACAGCGCCCACGCCAGTCCGGCCGGCCACCAGCGCAGCCCGGCCGAGCGGCCGGCAGGGGTCACGACCATGGTTCTGTCTGCACGCAGCACGCCACCGGCACCGCCATCTCCCAGCATCGCGGACCACGCGCCAGTCTGGCCGGCCTGCGTCCCGGTAACGTTACGGGACGACGGGCCCTACCGAAGCATCAGGCCTTTGTGCAACAGCCTGAACAGCCTCAACGGCACCCGTGCCGCCGGCTCGCGGTGCCGATCCGTAGGCCGCGCTGGGGCCGCGGACGACCGGCAGCGGGCAGTCAGCCACGGACGGCACATGCCCAGCTCAGCGCTGCTAACTGCGGGCCGCCCATCGCTCTTGCCGGCCGTGCCCTCGGCGTGCCCCAAGCAGGGGTTCGCTGCGGTCGCGGGCGGTCTCCAGCGGTCGGGCCGGTGGGGCGCCGGCCAGCGGCGCGGTACGCTGACGGGTGGCCTGGGGAAGCCTTCCAAGCTCGTGACGCGGGTTCGATTCCCGTCACCCGCTCTCGGTCACACCTCCATGCCGGCCAGTCCGATACCGGCCGCACCTCCACCGCCACCAGCCGGGCGTCGGGAATGCGCGCGGCGATCGCCCCCGCCCGCTCGAAGCTCTCGCAGTCGACCAGGTCGTAGCCTGCCAGGTGCTCCTTGGCCTCGGCGAAGGGGCCGTCGGTGGTGGCCGGGACGCCGTCCCGCACCCTGACCGTCCTGGTGTTCGAGGGGTCGGAGAGCGGATTGCCGCCGACCCACTCGCCGGACTCCATCAGCTCCTCGACCAGCGCGGCGTGCTCGCGCGCCATCTCCCTGTGCTGCTCCTCGGAGAGGGCCTCCCAGGCGGCGGTGTTGCTGTAGATCAGCAGCATGTACTTCACGGCCTCGCCTCCCACGTGCTCACCGCCCGGTCCCCGGAGTATGCCAGCTGGGCCGCCCCGCCCATGTCGAGATCGGGCCGGCCGCTCCGACGTCTCTTGCGAGAGGTGCCCATCCAGGGCGCCGGGACCAGGAGAGGCCGGGCCGTGGAGCAACTGACGATCCCCCAGCCGCGCAAGGTCCAGCACGTCTACCTCACCCTCGTGCTGCTCAACACCCTAGCGGCGTCGCTCATCTGGGGCATCAACACGCTGTTCCTGCTCGACGCCGGGCTGAGCGTCACCGCCGCGTTCGCCGCCAACGCCTTCTGGACGGCCGGCCAGGTGCTGTTCGAGGTGCCGACCGGCGTGGTCGCCGACACCTGGGGCCGCCGCGCCTCCTACCTGCTCGGCGCGCTGACGCTCGCGGTCTCCACCGGCCTCTACTGGGTGGCCTGGCGGCTGCACGCGCCGTTCTGGGCGTGGGCGGCGACCTCGGCCCTGCTCGGCCTCGGCTACACCTTCTTCTCCGGGGCGACCGAGGCATGGCTGGTCGACGCGCTCAAGCACACCGGCTTCGAGGGGAGCCTCGAGTCGGTCTTCGCCAAGGCCCAGGTCGTGGGCGGCGCGGCGATGCTGTCGGGATCGGTGGCGGGCGGCCTGGTCGCGCAGGTGACCAACCTGGGCGTGCCCTACCTGCTGCGGTCGGCGGCCCTGGTGGTCACGTTCGCGGTGGCCTTCGTGTCCATGCGGGACTGGGGGTTCGCGCCGAAGACGGGCAAGCGGCCCCTGACCGAGATGCGGCAGGTGCTGCGCAGCTCGCTCCACCACGGCCTCGGGAACCCGCCGGTGCGCTGGGTGATGCTGTCCTCCCCGTTCGTCTTCGGCGTGCTCGCGTACTCCGGCTACGCCGCGCAGCCGTTCCTCCTGCAGCTCTACGGTGACGAGCGGGCCTACAGCATCGCCGGGCTGGCGGCGGCGGTCTTCGCCGGCGCGCAGATCGCCGGCGGCATGGCGGCACCGCGTATCCGGCGGCTGTTCCGCCGCCGGACCTCGACCGTGCTGGCCGGCGCGCTCGCCACCGCCGGGTCGCTGGCGCTGCTCGGCGTGACCACCAGCTTCTGGGTGGCGGTGGCGCTGCTGGTGGCGGGCGGACTGGTGTTCGCCGCCGTCTTCCCGACCCGCCAGGCCTACCTGAACGGCCTCATCCCCTCCGAGCAGCGCGCCACGGTGCTGTCCTTCGACAACCTGCTCGGCTCCGGCGGCGGCGTGGTGATCCAGCCGGCCCTCGGCCGGGTGGCCGACGCCTGGAGCTACTCCGCGTCGTACCTGGCCGGAGCGGCCATCCAAATGCTGGCGGTCCCGCTGGTGGCGCTCGCCCGCCGGGAGCGGGCCAGCTCGGACTCGCTCCACGAGCTGGGCGCGGCCCGCGCCGCCGAGACCGCCGCGGCCCCGGAGCCGGCCGAGGCGATGGCCTCGCGGGACGTCGCCTGACAGCAGCGTCCGCGCCGGCTCGGCGACCGAGGCGCGTGGCTGGACTGGCCGACAGGCCGTCCGGCTCCTCCTAGCTCGCGATCTCGACTGAGATGCTCTTGATCTGCCGCAATGCCGCGATGGCCGCCTGCAGGATCGCTCCCGTATCCATGATGCTGGCGCTGCCCGGCCGACCTTCGATGTGCTCGAGCGACCAGCTTGCAACGATGCCGTCCGGACCGGCAGCTGCAACCGTGCTCACGCGCCCGGCGGTGACTTCCGCGAGAGTGTCGTCCAACGACGAGTCTTCGTCGAGGAGTCGGGCAGCCTCATCCTGACGGATCTGGGCATAGGCCCAAAGGTTGTCGTCGGCTACCTCATCGACGATGCAGCGGAAGACATACCAGCGGTCGTCCTGGACGAACAGCCCCTCGAGTGGCACGTCGTAGGAGTTGAAGACCTCACGCAGCTCCGTGTCGGGACTTGGGCGCCAAGGAGGCTGCCCGCCCTGAACGACCAGCTCCCGACTCATCGCTCCATCTCCACGATCTCACCAAAACAGGCGTTGAACCGCTCTCGCACATCTTCGTCCCATCCGGTTGGGGACTCAATCGAGCAGTGGAGCCGGTTCCTCCGGGTGGGATTCCACTCGACGACGAAGCCTGCCTCACGCAGGACCACCACCGACGCGTAACGGACACAGTCCTGCGCAGTCGGCAAGCGACCGAAGGCCAGCGCAACTGAGTCTTCAGGACGAAGCCGCCCGCCGATCACCGACAGCGTACGCTCGCCTAGCTGGCTCCGCGGAGCAGTGCGGAAGCGACGTCGTCCGCCGATCTGGGTGACCTCAAGGTCGGGCCGGAGCTCACCCGTCGGTAAAAGCAGCGACATCTCCTCCATGGTCGGCGGATCGTAGATGTCTGCGCCGAAGCCCTAATCGGCTTGTCCACAGGGGGCAAGTGGAGCCCTGCCGGCGATGCCTGCACGAGCCGCTCGAACAGCTCGATGTGGTCTCGAGTCGCCGGCAGCCGTGCTCGATGCCCGACGCCCTACCTCACGACCAGGGTGCCGACCATCTGGCGTGGGTGGATGTGGCAGAAGTAGCCGAACGTCCCGCGGTTGGGGAACGAGAAGGTGTACTTCAGCGGCAGCGGGCTGCCCGGTGGGCCGATCACCCCGGAGGACGCCACCGTGTCGGGGGCGGTGACCGCCGTGGGGCCGACCGGTTGGGGCTCGAAGTGGACCTCGAAGAGGCTCAGGTCGCCGCCGCACGGTGGGTTCTGGCCCTCGGCCGACACGTCGCCCGAGGGGCTCTCGCAGAACTCGGGGAGCGGCTCGGCCTCCTCGCTGCCGCTCGGGAACGTGACCGTATGGGGATCGACCAGCGTCCTGGTCTTGAAGCGCACCTCGTCGCCGGCCTTGATGTGCGCCCGCCGTGGCAGCATCTCGGCGACCTCCACGTGCGGCGCCGCGGTGCCGGCGATCAGCTTCAGCGTCCGGGTGCCGTCAGGGTGGTGCTGGATCACGGTCACGTGGTTCGCCGCCCGCTCGGCCTTGAACGCCGCCTTGGTGTCCGCCCGTGCCTGCGCGTTGGCGCGCTGGCGGACCACGCTCAGGGGCGTGCGCGGCACGTCGTTGCGGACCACCCGGACGGAGCCCTGCATGTTGTGGTGGATCTCGCAGACGTAGCGCACCGTGGTCCCCGGCGGGACGTCGAGCTTGACCAGGAACGCGTTCTTGCCGTCGGTCGGCTTCGCGCCGGAGTTGAGGTCCCTCCCGTCGAACGTGCAGGGCGTCGCCGCCGTGCCGCAGGAAGGGTCGGAGGGGCTGAGCACGGCCGGGTTGAGCTGGAGCTGCGCGGGGCCGTCGTCAGGGTCGGGGACGACGAAGGGGCGCTCCTGGTATGCCTGCGCCGGCGTCTCACCGGTCCGCAGCAGGTGGACGTTGTGCAGGCCGTCAGGGGTGAGCCCCCAGCGGAAGTCGAGGACGTCACCGCCATGCACCTTGGTGCCGTGCCTGGGGAAGAAGTCGACGTACTCGAAGTTGTGGCCGCGCGGGGTGCGATGGTCGACGCCGATGGTGACCGTCCGGCCGCCCCCCGAGGCGACGGCCCGTAGGGGCAGCATTGCGCCCGCCAGCGCGAGGACCGCCGCCAGGATCCAGACTGCGCGTCGCGCGATGCCCATGGCCCACCCCCGCGCCAGACTCAATCCGGCAAAGTCCCGAACCAACGAAGGCAACCGCAACGGGCGATCGGCGTCAATAGCTACGTTTCAACCGTTGAGCCGACTGGTCGGCGCGCTACAGCTCCACCGGCTTGCCGTCGTCCATCACCTGCAGCGTGCCGCCCTCGCCCATGCCGAGGTGCTCGAGCTGCCGGTAGTGGAGCGACACGCCCACCGGCGACAGCACCTTCTCGTGCACCGGCACGGCCACCCGCGGCCGCACCTCGCGCAGGTAGTCGACCGCCTCGGCCACCCGCAGCCACGGCGCCCCCGCCGGCACGGCGAGCACCTCGACCGGCTGACCGGGCACGGTGAACGCGTCGCCGGGATGGAACAGCCGGCCACCGACCAGGTACCCGACGTTGGGGACCAGCGGGAGGTCGGGATGGATCACCGCGTGGTCGCGCCCGGCGACGCGCACGCCCACGCCGGCGACCTCGAACTCGTCGTCGTCGTGGACCACCTCGACCTCCACCTGAGCCTTACCGAGGATCTCGGCGGTGCCCTCGTCGCTGACGACGCGGACCCCGGGGTTACGGCCCAGCAGGCCCTGGAGTCGCTGCTGGTCGAGGTGGTCAGCGTGCTGGTGGGTGAAGAGGACCGCCGTCAGCCCCTCCAGCTCCTCGAACCCACCGGAGAGCGCGCCCGGGTCCAGCAGCACCCTGGCCCGTCCCTCCTCGACCAGCAGGCAGGAGTGCCCGAACTTGGTCAGCCGCATGGCGCCTCCTCTCTCAGGACGGCGGCTGGTCGCGCCGCCAGAGCTTGACGTGCTTGGTGCCGTCGTCGTCGTAGGTGATGAAGGCCGCGCGCTCGACGTCGATGGTGAAGAAGCGGGAGCGCTCGGGAGGGCGCCAGTCGATCTTCGCCTCGATCACGTCGGCGGCGGCCTTGCGCAAGGCCGGGTCCTCGACCGGCAGCGCCCGGCCGGTCAGCTTGAACTCGCCGGGGGCGCCGAGCCGGTCGGTGACCGGCGTGTGCAGGTAGGCGCGCGGGTCGCGGAGCAGGTCCTTGGCCTTGAGCGAACTCCACATCATGTTGAGGACCAGGTGCCCGTCGACCACGTACGCCTCGACCGGGTTGACGCGCGGCCCTCCGTCGGAGCGGATCGTGGCGACGAAGAGGAACCCGAAGCGCTCGAACCTCGTCCGTCCGAGTTCCGCCAGCTCGGGCGAGGCCTGCTCGAAGTCGACCCAGCGCAGCATCCTCGACCTCCCGGCGTCGTGGTCCTGGTCGGCGGTCGGCGTGCCCCTCCAGTCTCCCCCAACGCCCCGACGGCTACGACAGGGGCCGCACGAAGTGGTACGCCCTGATCGGCATCCGCTCCCGGAAGTAGAAGCGGTGCGCGTCGTGGCGCTCCACGTTGGAGTCCAGGTCGAGCACCGCGCAGCCGGCCGCGCGGGCACGGCTGGTCAGCTCCGCGAGCAGCGCCCCGCCGGCGCCGCGGGACCGCATCGACGACGTCGTGACCAGGTCGTCGACGTACAGCTTGCGGCCGGCGTGGGTGGTGGCGACCAGACGCCACCCCGCCACCGCCACGCAGCGGTCCTGCTCGTACAGCGCCGTGAACCGCAGGCCCTGCGGGTGGCCCTCGGCGTAGACGGTGGCGAACGACTCCGTGGTCAGGTGCGGGCGCAGCTCGCGCAGCACCGGCAGCACGTCGCTGTCCAGCCGGGGGTCCCCAGGATCGAGGTCGACGAAGCGCATGGCCCACACGCTAGCAGCTCGCCGCGCCCGTGGCCGGGCATCGCCATGCTCACGCCGCGCTCGACACCGGAGCGACGTCGAGCGGCCACCTCGCCGGTGTCGCCGCTGCCACGCCGGCGAACCTCGGCACCGGACACGGGGGACCATGGCACACCCGAACGAGGAGCTGCTGCGATCGATCTACGGCGCGACGGCAAGGTGGCGGAGGTCCACCCGCGCGACACGTACTCCGTCGACGGGTTCGGGGGTAGGAGCACGCGGCCGCGACCGGCGTCGCGGCGGCGTGCTCCTCCTAGTCGGCCTTGAGGGTGGCCGACACCGTCACCGCGACGTTGCCGCGGATCGCGTTGGAGATCGGGCAGCCCTGCTCGGCCTTTTCCGCGGCTGCCTGGAAGCCGGCCTGGTCGAGCCCGGCGACCGCTCCGGTGACCTCCAGCGCCGACCTGGTCACCTCAACGCCGCCGCCCTGCTTGGGGTCGAGCGACACCGTCGCGACCACGTGCAGGCGCTCCGGCGCGTTGCCCGCCTGCGCCAGGGTGTTCGACAGCGCCATCGAGTAGCAGGCCGCGTGCGCAGCCGCGAGCAGCTCCTCCGGACTGGTCCGGCCGTCGGGGGACTCGACCCGCGACGCCCAGGTGACCGGGAAGCGCCCGAGCCCGCTGCTGGCGAACTCGAGCTCGCCCTTGCCCTCGAACAGCGACCCTTCCCAGACGGTGTGCGCCTGGCGATCGGCCATCGACATGGTTGCTCCCCTCTCGTCGTGCGGCGCTCACGCGGACGTTAGGCGCGCGGCGCCTCGGTTGTCGAGGTGGCCCGCCGCACCAGCAGCGCGCGCACCACCAGGCCACCGACGGTGTTGACCACGGCGACCAGGCCGAGGAACCCGAAGACGGCGGCCAGGCCAGAGCGGTCGGCGACCAGCCCGCCGGCCGTACCGGCCAGCGACCCTACCCCGAACGAGAGCGAGAAGTAGGTGCCGTAGGCGACGCCGCGCCGCCCGGCCTCGGTCGCGCGCGCCACGAGCTGGTTGGTGAGCGGCTGGCCGACGAAGATGAGCGCGCTCATCAGCCCGGCGAGGACGACGGCCAGCCAGCTGGCCCCGGCGGCGCGCACCGCCAGCCCGGTCAGCACCGCGGCCCCGTACAGCCCCGAGTAGCGCAGCGCCACGGTGCGGCCCTCCGCCTCGGCCAGGCGGCCGCCGATGAGCTGGCCGCCGGCGCCCACCATCAGGACCGCCGCCGACAGCGCACCCCCCTTGGCGGCTGCGGCCGATCCGAGGCCGGCGACCTCGGCCAGGAACGCCGGCAGGAACACCACGAAGCCCTGGAAGACGAACCCCTCGGCGACGGCGAGCGACATCACCACCGCCAACGCGGCGCGGCTCCGCTCCCCCGGCGCGGGCGGGACCTGCTCGGGCAGCTCCCGGTCGAGCGGCACGCCCCAGCGGATCGCGAGCAGGAGCAGCGCGGCTGCGGCCGCGGCCAGCCCGTAGCTCGCCCGCCAGGTCCAGGCGCTGGCGATCGCCCCGGCCAGCAGCGGTGACAGTGCCGTGCCGACGTTGCCCCAGCTCCCGTGGAGGCCGAGCACCCGCCCGCCGCGGGGCGCGTTCAGGGTCAGCTCGGCGAGGCCTGAGGGGTGGTAGAGCGCGCCGGCGGCGCCGAGCAGCGCGAGCGCGACCGCCAGCCAGGCGAGGCTGGGTGCGACCGCCGCGAGTACGCAGCAGGCCACCGACACGCCGGCGAACGCCCGCAGGACCAGCGGCGCGCCGAGCCGGTCGGCGAGCAGCCCGCCGGGGAGCGCGCCGAGCCCGTACAGCATGGTGGAGGCGGTCGCGATCGTCCCCAGCGTGGTGAACGAGGCGTGGAACTCCTCCCGCAGGGGTATCAGCACCGCCGCCAGCACGAGCACGAACCCGTGGCTCGCCCCGTGGGCCGCGTAGACGCTGCCGAGCCGGGCGCCCCGGGCGCCCGCTCCGCCGTCCGCCGCCGCTGCCACGCCCCCCAGTGTGCCAGCCTGGGACCAGGGCTCGGCTCGACGGCGGCGCCTCAGCCGGCGGACGGCGCCATGCCGAGGATCCAGCCCTCCACCCGGCGCACCGCCTCGTCCCCTGCCGGCACGCCCTCCGGGCGCCGTCCCAGCAGCACGTTCACCATCCCGAGCAGGCCAGCCACCGCGTCGAACGGGTCCTCGCCGCCTGGCCCGGCGCCGAACCCGTCCCCGATCGCGGCGGCCAGCTCTGGCGCCAGCTCGGTCCCGGTCGCGGCCGCCCAGGCGAGCAGCGCCGGCGCGTTGCGCCGCCGGTCGGCCTGCCGCCGCTTGCTGGGGTGGCGCGAGTCCCGCGTGGGCGCGAACGACAGCCCCAGGTGCCGGTAGCACTCCCGCGGCCAGGTCTCCGCGACCACCACGCGGCCCGGCGTCACCAGCTCGCCGAGTTCCCCGTCGAACGGCCACAGCGCGACCTCGAGCTCCGGGTCACGCAGGGCCGGGGCGAGCACGGTCCGCCAGCCGTCGATCGCCGCCTTGCCCACCTGCCGGCCACCGAGCGTCCAGAACAGCGCCTCGGCCCCCTGCCGGTCGCACCGTCGCAGCAGCTCCCCCGCCCCGAGCCCGAGCGCCTGGTGCAGGTGCCACCTGGCCCGCTCGCCCTTGACGCCCGCGGTCAGCGGATAGAACGGCCGGTAGAGGCCGATCTGCTCCCTGGCCGCCGCCACCTCGTAGAACGCCGCCCACCGCCCCTCCCCGAACCCGGCCAGGGCCGGCCGGAATTCGTCGATGCCCACCAGCTCCGCGTACCTCCGCGGCAGCCCGATCGGGAAGTCGAACCCCAGCACCACCCCGCCCCGCGGATCGCCGCCGGGCACGCCCAACCGCTCGAGGACCCCGCCGTCACGCCCCACCGGCCGCGGCGCCAGCGCCCGGTAGCGCCCCTCCGGCCCGAGCAGCGCCACCGCCACCCACCGCTTGGCGGCGCCCACGCCCCAGTCGGCATGCGCAACGACCCTTGGCAGGCGCTCGGACACTCGCATCTGGATCCGCTGGACCTGTACGTTCACGTGGCAGCTACTATGCAGCAGGCGGCCGACGCCCTTGGGAAGCTCCTTGGCTGTCAGGTTGGTGGTCAACAGGATCCCCGGAGCGACAAAGCCGCAGCTAGCGCCCGTAGCTCAGTGGATAGAGCG
>DASUZB010000185.1:0-9798 GCA_036377075.1 Actinomycetes bacterium
CGCCGAAGCGGCGCTCGGCAAGCCCCTCTCGCTCGGGCGTCAGGGCCGCCTGGAGCCGCTCGTTGAGCACCCCCGCCCCGGCCGGCCCCCGGTGCATCGGGCACAGCACCTGCACCTCGCGCCGCGGGTCGAGCCCGAAGCGGCGCGGCAGGCGGTTGGCGACCACGTCCACCACCAGGTCGGCGACCTGTTCGGGGTCGTCTTGGGCGAACAGGAAGAAGTCGGCCAGGCCACGGGTGACCGGCGGATGGCCGGCGTTGATGCGGTGGGCGTTGGTCACCACCCCGCTTCGCTGGGCCTGCCGGAAGACGTGGGTCAGCCGCACGCGGGGCAGCGTGTCGGCGGCGAGCAGGTCGCGGAGCACCTCGCCGGCCCCGACGCTGGGGAGCTGGTCGACGTCGCCGACCAGCAGCAGGTGGGCGCCGGGTGGGATGGCCTTGACCAGCTTGTTGGCCAGCAGCACGTCCAGCATGGAGGCCTCGTCGACCACCACCAGGTCGGCGTCCAGGGGATGGTCGCGGTCGAAGGCGGCGTCCCCACCCGGGCGCAGCTGCAGCAGCCTATGGAGGGTCGCGGCCTCCAGCCCGGCCAGCTCCGACAGGCGCTTGGCGGCCCGGCCGGTCGGCGCCGCCAGCAGCACCTTGGCGCGCTTGGCGCGGGCCAGGGAGACGATCGCGCGCACGGTGTAGCTCTTGCCGCAGCCGGGCCCGCCGGTCAGCACCGCGACCCGCTCGGTCAGGGCCAGCCGCACCGCCGCGTCCTGCTCCGGTACCAGGGTGACGCCGGTCGTCTGGCGCAGCCAGTCCAGCGCGACCGTCCAGTCCACCGCCTGGGACCAGGCGAGCCGGTCGACGGGCGCATGCAGCAGGCGCAGCAGCCCGCCAGCCAGCGCGGCCTCGGCACGGTGGAAGGGAACGAGCGATGCGGCCCGCCCCGTCCCCTCCAAGACGCCCGGCGACCCGCCGGCGGGGAGCGGCTCGGCGACGACGCCCTCCTCGTGAATGAGCGCCTCAAGGCACTGCCGGGCCAGCTCGGCATCAATCTCCAGCAGTCCAGTCGCCTTGGTGACCAGCTCGGTCTCGGGGAGGTAGCAGTGGCCGTCCTCGGTCGCCTGAGAGAGCGCGAACTGCAGGCCGGCCTTGACCCGCTGGGGGCTGTCGTGGGGGATGCCCAGGCGTTGGGCGATCTGGTCGGCGGTCTTGAAGCCGATGCCCCACACGTCGGCGGCCAGCCGGTACGGCTCGCGCCGGACCACGTCGATCGCCTGATCCCGGTAGGCCTTGTAGATCCGCACCCCAAGCGAGGTCGACACCCCGACACCCTGCAGGAACACCATTACTTCCTTGATGGCCCGCTGCTCCTCCCACGCCCCGGTGATCATCCCGGTGCGCTTGGGGCCCAGCCCCGGCACCTCGACCAGCCGCCCCGGTTCCTCCTCGATCACCCGCAGGGTGTCCTGGCCGAAGTGGCCGACGATCCGCTCGGCCATCTTGGGGCCAATCCCCTTGATCAGCCCCGAGCCGAGGTAGCGGCGGATCCCCTGGACGGTCGCGGGCAGGACCGTCTCGTAGCTCTCCACCTGGAACTGGCGGCCGTACTGTGGGTGGCTGGCCCAGCGGCCCTGCAGGCGCAGGCTCTCGCCGGGCTGCGCCCCCAGCAACGGACCGACCACGGTCAGCAGGTCGCCCGACCGCCCGGTAGCGACCCGGGCGACGGTGTAGCCCGTCTCCTCGTTGGCGTAGGTGACCCGCTCGAGCACCGCATCCAGGCTCGCCGGCGGCGCCGCACGCGTCCGTCGCATCAGCGGACTGTACCGCCCACACCCGACCGCGCCGCCGGCTGCTTGAGGCGCATCCCGCCGAGTCGCGCCGGGTTGATCGCTTGCCACATGACGCCTGCTGATAGCATAATGCAAGCATGCCGAACGTACTCGTCCGCGACCTCCCCGACGACGTCCATGCCAAGCTGCAACAGCGGGCAGACCAGCGGGGACAGTCGCTGCAGCAGTACCTGGCCGCAGAGCTGCGGCGCCTCGCCGAACGTCCGACCCTGGACGAAGTCCTGGCACGCATCGCCGGCCGCACCGGCGGCCACGTCGGCCTCGAGCAGGCCGTGGAGGACCTCGGCGAGGAGCGGACGCGCCGGTGATCGTGATCGACGCGTCGGTCTTGGCCAACGTCGTCGGCGATGACGGCGACGATGGCCGCCTCGCGCGGGCGCGACTGCAACACGTCGGCGGTGTGAGCGCTCCCGATCTGGTGGATGTCGAGACGGTGGCGGTGCTGCGCAAGCGCTGGCTGGCCCGCGCGATCACCGATCGGCGCTTCGCCGCGGCCATCGACGACCTTGCCGACCTTGCCGTCGACCGCTACCCGATGCTGCCGCTCATGCGTCGCGCCTACGAGTTGCGCGCCAACCTCACCGCGTACGACGCGGCCTACGTCGCCTTGGCCGAAGGGCTCGACTGCGCCCTGCTCACCGCCGACGCACGCCTTGCCAGGGCCACAGGGCCTCGCTGCGCGATCAAGCTGCTCGCCAGCGCGTGAGCGCCGAGGCGGCCCGCGCGTCAGCGGGTGGCTGCGAACTTGACGCCCAGCCCAAGGAAGACCGAACCTGTGGGTGCCAGAAAGTCAGTCGTAGGTGCTGAGCTGCGAGTTCGTCGGAGAGGTCATCGGGCCACGATGATCGCTGCATGACCCTACGACTGCTGTATCTCCTGTTCTGCCAGGTGCTGCGATGGCTTGCACTGCTGGCGAGGAGCTCGGCCGCGAAGGACGCCGAGCTGCTCATGCTGCGGCACGAGGTCGCGGTGCTGCGGCGGCGGGTGACCCGGCCGCGGCTCGACTGGGCCGACCGGGCGGTGCTGGCCGGATTGGCGCGGCTCCTGCCCCGTCCCAGCTGGCGCGGGTCATTCGTCCGGCCTGCAACGCTGCTGCGCTGGCATCGGAACCTAGTCCGACGCCGATGGAGCTACCCGCACCGGCGTGGCCGCCCGTCTGTGACGGCCGAGCTTCGGACGTTGGTGGTGCGCTTGGCCAGGGAGAACCCGACCTGAGGCTACCGTCGCATCCACGGCGAGCTACGCCGCCTTGGCTACACGATCGGGGCCAGCACCGTGTGGGCCATCCTGCACCGCGCCGGCGTCGATCCCGCACCGGTGCGATCGGCGCTCTCCTGGCGGCAGTTCCTCCGCGCCCAGGCCAAGGGCATGCTGGCGGTCGACTTCTTCACCGTCGACACGGTGTTGCTGCGGCGGCTGTATGTGCTGTTCGTGATCGAGGTGGCCAGCCGGCGGGTCCACGTGCTCGGTGTCACACCGTACCCACTCGGAGCCTGGGTGGCGCAGCAGGCCCGCAACCCTGGTCATGGAGCTTGCCGACCAGCTCGGCCGCTTCCAGTTTCTGATCCGCGACCGGGACACGAAGTTCACCGCCGCCTTCGACGTCGTCCTCATCGCCGAGGGGATCCGGGTGCTGCGCACGCCGGTGCGGGCGCCGCGGGCCAACGCCTACGCCGAGCGGTGGGTGGGCACGGTCCGCCGGGAGGTATTGGATCGGACGCTGATCTTCGGCTGTCGGCAGCTGTGGTCGGTGCTGGCCGAGTACGCCGATCACTACAACGGCCACCGCCCGCACCGGGCCTTGGGGCAGGCCCCGCCGCTCGGGTCCGCCGAACCACCGGTTATCCGGCCGGCTGGAAGGGTTGCCCGACGGGATCGGCTCGGTGGGTTGATCCATGAGTATGCGCAGGTCGCATGACATGAACCGAATAACTGGCACCCACACGTTGGGCGAGCACTGGGACTTCGAGGACGACGAGGAGGTCCGCCGGCGCCTGCCGCGGACGTGGGCGCGCCTGACCTAGCCACCGGCTCGCCTTGGTCTGCTGGGACGCGGGCATTCCGCGGTGGCGGCAGCGGGCGCGACCACGGTCGGCGCCGCGGGGCCGTCGGGCAGGGTGGCTACACTCCGGGCATGGACGTGGGTGACCTGCCCGATGGCCTGCCACCCGGCCGGCTGCTGGCGCCGGATCCCGAGCAGCCCGCCAGGTGGACCGACCGCCCGGTCTGCTGGGTGTCGGACCAGCCCCTGGTGGACGCTGCCCAGCAGTGGGCACGGCTGCACGCCATCCGGCACCGCACCGGGCTGTGGCCGGTGCTCCTGAATGGGTTCCCACCGCCGTGGTCGTGCGACCCGCGCGAGCTGGACGACCTGGACGCCGCGGCGATCCTCCAGGACAAGTGGCGGTACCTGGTGCAGCTCCACCGGCAGGCGGTGGGCGACCGGTTGTGGATGGCCGAGGGTCCCCAGGGCACCACGATCGTCGACGCCCCGGAGCGTCCCGAGGGCTTCCAGCCGCTCCCCGAGGGCGTCCGGGTCCTGGACTGCCTGCTCGAGCGCCGCGAGGGCGAGGGGCGCGTGGTGTTCGTCGAGGAGCGGGCCAGGCGGTTTGCGACCTGGCCGGGGCTGGCCCCACCGGCCCCCGCGGGGCGTGACCCTGACGCGGTGGCCCGCGAGGTGGTGGCGTCCAAGCTGCTATCGCGCGTGCGTCCCCGCTTCACGCCGGCGTTCCTCGGTCTGGTCCCGGTCGCCCGCAGCGCCGACCTGTCCGCCGTCCTGGGCTGGGTGGCGGCGGTCAGCGACGTCGCCAGCGACCGGGAGGTCGCGCCGGTGCTGCGCTCCTGGGAGCAGCGCTTCGGCGCCCAGGTGGTGGCGCTCACCGACGGCATCTACCTGTCGGTGGCCGCCCCGCCGCGGACGCGCGAGCACGCCGAGCAGGTGGCCCTGGAGCACCTGCTGCTGTGCAGCGAGAACCTTTGGAACCACGGTGACTGGACCTTTCCGGGCTACGTCGACCGGATCCTCGGCGCCGACCTGTGGGCGTTCTGGTGGGACGACTGAAGCCCCCGGAGCCCGTCGCTTCCCGCTGGCTGTCACAACCGGCGGAAGCACACCAGCGCGCAGGCCAGCAGCACGAACGCGAACCACCGCTCCGACCCGCGGTCCCAGCGGATGGCTAGGCGCCGGTAGCACGACAGCCACGACAGCGTCCGCTCGATCCGCCAGCGCTGCCCGTGGGGTGCGGAAACTCGGTTGTAGCTGGTGAGCCGCGAGTTCGCGGATGGCTGCGGCCGGTACTGTGACGCTTCCACCACACACCGCAGAGGTCACCCGGGTGCTGTCGAAGGTCGCCTACCTGACGCTGTGCCGGTCGATCCGGCTGCTCGCCCTGCTGGCGCGAGGCGATGGTGCCAAGAACCTGGAGATTCTGGTGCTGCGTCACCAGCTCGCCGTGCTCCGCCGCCAAGTCGCACGCCCCAGGTTCGAACCTGCCGACCGGGCGCTGCTCGCTGCGGTCAGCCGCATCCTGCCCGGGCTGACTGGTCGTGCTTCCTCGTCAAGCCCGAGACCCTGCTGCGCTGGCATCGGCGGCTGGTCGCCGGCGTGTGGACCTATCCACACCGGATGGGCCGACCACCATTGGATCAGGAGGTGCAGCAGCTGATCGTCCGCCTAGCCAGGGAGAACCCGCGGTGGGGCTACCAGCGCATCCAAGGCGAGCTGCGACGGCTCGGCACCCAGGTCTCTGCATCCACAATCCGCGCCACCCTCCGCCGGCACGACCTCGACCCCGCACCGCGGCGGACCGGCACCTCGTGGCGGGCGTTCCTGAGGCAGCAGGCCGCCGGGATCGTGGCGTGCGACTTCTTCACCGTCGACACCATCTGGCTGCGGCGGCTGTATGTGCCGTTCTTTATCGAGCTGGACACCCGCCGGGTGCACCTGGCCGGGGTGACGCCCAACCCGGACGGCGGCTGGGTCACCCAGCAGGCCCGCAACCTCATGCTCGTGCTGGGCGACCAGGGCCGACAGGTGCGCTTCCTCCTTCGTGACCGTGACGCGAAGTTCACCCGCAGCTTCGACGACGTGTTCCGGTCCGAGGGCGCCGAGGTGCTCCGCACCCCCGTGCAGGCGCCCAACGCGAACGCCTACGCGGAGCGGTGGATTGGCACGATCCGCGCTGAGTGCTTGGACTGGCTGCTGATCGTCGGGCGCGGCCATCTCGAGCAGGTCCCCCGGGTCTATGCCGCCCACTACAACACCCATCGTCCGCACCGGGCGCTGGAGCTGCGGCCGCCGGATCCGCCGGCTGGCCTGCACGTCGCCCGTGAGCGCAAGCCAGGTACGGTGCGTCGGCGCGACCGACTCGGCGGGCTGCTCCACGAGTACCACCGACGAGCTGCATGAACGCATTTCCGCACCCCACGGGCCATGATGGCGCCGCTTCGGTGGTGATGGAGCGCACGCACGCCCTGGCGACCCGGGCGGCAAGCTGCGCCGGTGCTCCAACGTTGCTGGCAGCGGCCTCCTCGGCACGGCCAGGCGCGTGGCCGGCTCACTCGGCTGCCAGCCCTCGGCGACGCCGCCGTCGGCCTGGGAGGGCCTACCGCTGGGCAACGTCTGCCATGGCGCCGCGCAGCACCACGGTGGCGACCCGGCGCAGCGCGCCGGGGTCGGCCAGCGGGTCGCCGTCGACCAGCAGCAGGTCGGCGTCGTAGCCGACCCGCAGGCGGCCCTTGCGGTCGCCGAGCCCGCAGGCCTGCGCCGCCCCCGAGGTCGCCGCGGCGAGTGCCTCGGCGGCCGGCACGCCGGCCTCGACCAGTGCCACGACCGTCTCGGGGAGGACCCCGTGCGGCTTGGCCGCCGCGATCCCGGCGTCGCTGCCCGCCACCAGCCGGATACCGGCACGGTGCACCCGGCCCAGCGCCGCCCGGAACGCCTCCAAGGTGAGGCCGGCTTGGGCCATGCGGGCGGCGACGGCCGGCGCGATGGCCAGCGGGACGCCCGGCGCCCACCCGACCGTGGGGCAGACCACCACCTGGCGGGCGGCCAGGTCCTCGAGCAGCTGGTCTGGCTGCTGGATCCCGGTGGGGGTCAGGCAGCTGCCGTGCTCGACGCCGTCCACGCCGGCGGCCAGCGCCTGCTCGACCGCGGGCAGGCCGTGGGCGTGGGCGGTGACCGGCAGGCCCCGCGCGTGCGCCTCCTCGACCACCGCGCGCAGCTCCTCGAGGGTGAACTGGCAGGTCATGATGTCGGTGCCCGGGGTGTTGTGGCCGCCGCTGGCCATCACCTTGACCACTTCCACCCGCCGCTCGGCCCGCTCCCGCACGGCCTGGCGGAGCTGCGCCACCCCGGCCGCCTCGCCGCCCATGTGCCAGCAGTGCCCACCCGGGCTGGTGACCGGCGGTCCGGACGCCACGATCGTGGGGTGGCGCGGCCCGCCGTTGCCGGCTGCCAGCCGGTCCCGCCAGGCGACCACCGCCCAGCGGCGGTCGCCGAGGTCGCGCACGGTGGTCACTCCGGCGGCCAGCTGCTCGCCAAGCGCCCGCTCGATGACGCCGTCCAGCTCGGCGTCGCCGCGGTCGGGCAGCCGGTCCAGGGCGCCGTCCCGGCCGTCGGCGCAGAGGTGGACGTGGGTGTCGACCAGCCCGGGCAGCAGGGTGGCGCCGGGGGCCTCGGCGACCGGCCAGCCGTCCGGCGCGGGCGCCGACCGGGGCTCGATCCCGACGATGCGGCCGCCGTCGGTGAGGACCAGGGCGCCGCCCGGGACGGCCTGCTCGCCGTCGAACGCCCGCTCCGCTCGCACTGCCAGCACGGTGACCTCCTCCAAGCCGTCGCCGTCGGCCGTCTCAGGCGGCGCCGCAGGGCGGCCGGCGGAGGCCGCCGAGCCAGGCGCCGAGCCGGCCCGGCAGCCGCCGGCCATCCGGGCGCCGTGCCGCCACCACCCGCTCCTCGCGGGCCGACGCCTCCACCGGCCACCGGGGGATCCAGCAGGTGAAGCCGCTGGCGAGGTCGACGAACAGGTCCATGAGGACGGGCGCGGTGGGTTCGGGTCGATCGGCCATGCCGAATCACTCCTCCGTACCTGGTGGTGGCGGCCGTTGCCAGGAGGAACCTAGCGGTGCGGGGGCGGCCAGGAATCGGAAGGAGTTCTCGTCTTTGCCCGCCGGACGCTACCGGCCGGTGGCGTCGGGGCCGCCGCCGAGGCGGTGGGCGAGCTCGGTCCGGGAGCGGACGCCCAGCTTGGCGTAGACGCTGGTGAGGTGTGCGGCGACCGTCTTGGCGCTGAGGAACAGCAGGCCGGCGACCTCCTGGTTGGTGTGGCCCTGGGCGACCAGGTCGGCGACCCGCCGCTCGCTCGGCGTCAACCCGCCCGCGCCCGGCGCGCGGCCGCCGATGCGGGCCAGCTCGGCGCTCGCCCTGGCCGCCCAGAGGGCGGCGCCGAGCCCGTCGAACAGCGCCAGCGCCCGGTCGAGCGCCTGGCGCGCGGCCTGCTTGCGCTTGCCGCGGCGCAGCACCACCCCGAGCGCCAGCAGGGTGCGGGCCTCCTCGAACGGCCAGCCGAGCCGGTCGTGCTCGGCGAGCGCCCGCCCGAAGCCGGCCAGCGCCGCGTCCTGCTCGCCCCGGGCGGCGTCGACCAGCGCGCCGGCGCGCAGGGCGGTGGCCAGCGCGGACGGCCGCCGCAGCGCCCGGCCCCGCGCCTCCAGCTCCGCGGCGAGCTCGGCCGCCTGGTCCAGCCGGCCGAGCTCGACCAGCGCGTCCAGCTCCGACCAGGCCAGGCGAGCCCAGGTCGGCTCCCGCAGGCCCATGTCGGCGATGCGCTCCAGCAGCGGGCCGAGCTCGGCGTGGGCCGCCCGCGCGTCGCCCCGCGACAGCGCCACGAACCCAAGCACCGCGCGCCCCTCCAGCTCGAACGGCACCAGGCCGCCACGCTCGGCCACGCCGAGCAGCTCCAGCGCGGCCTTGTCCGCCGCGGCGCCGCCGAGGTGGGCGTCGACCAGGGCGACGCCGAGCAGGCCCCGGGCCAGCACCAGGGGGCTGTCCAGGCGCCGCGCCGTCCGCAGCGCCTCGCCGGCCAGCCGCCGTGCCAGCGGCCAGCGGCCCCGCGCCAGCTCGACCTCGGCCAGGAACGACGGTGCCCAGACCAGGCCGGGCTCGTCGCCCAGCTCGGCCGCCCGCCGGTGGACGCGCTCCAGCCGCGCGGCGGCGGCCGCGGCGTCGCCGCGGGCGAGGTCGGCCGCGGCGAGCCCCAGCTGCGGGTCCTCGTGGGGCTGCCGCGGCGCGGTGGCGCCGGCGAGCCGCTCGACGCGGGCGGGCAGGTCGGCCGGCAGCTCGCCGGCGTACAGGGCCGCGAGGACGTAGAAGGTCAGCGCGTCGACCTGGGCCTCGGCGTCGCCGAGGGCCTCGGCCAGGTCCAGCGCCTGCCGCATGAGCCGCAGCGCCTCCCGGAAGCGGCCCTGCCACCAGTACATGCCGCCGAGCCGGCGGCACACCAGCGCCTGCAGCGCCCGGTCGCCGCCGGACTCGGCCAGCGCCCCCTGCAGCAGCTCCACGGCCCCGCCGAGGTCGCCGCCGGTGAGCGTCAGCACGGCCAGCCGCCAGCGCAGGTCGGCGCGGACCGGGCCGGGCGGCACCCCCTGGAGGGCCAAGGCCAGGTGCGCGCGGCCCTGCCGCACGTCCCCGGCGGCGAGGCGGTGGTAGCCGGCGGCGACGCGCCGCCGCCGCACCTGCTCGACCTGGTCGTCCGGGGTGAGCCGCACGGCGGCCTCGGCCAGCTCGGCGGCGACCTCCGGCGCGCCCCGCTGCCGCGCCCGGTCCGCGCCCCGCTCGACCGCGGCGGCCACCTCCGCGTCCGGGCCGTCGGCCGCGAGCACCAGCTGCCGGGCGCGCTCCTCCGGGTCGGTCAGGGTGGCGGCCAGCCGGGCGTGCAGCGCGCGGCGCGCCGACGGCGCCAGCC
>DASUZB010000186.1:0-11815 GCA_036377075.1 Actinomycetes bacterium
GCCGCGCCCTCGTCGCGCCTCAGCTCGCGGCGGCGACCGCGTCCTCGGGGCGGCCCGCCGGGAACAGCCGCATCTTGGCCGGGTCGAAGCGCAGCCACAGGTCGCGGTTGGGGTGGGCGGGGAAGTCGGCCGGGGTGACCACCTTCAGGCCCTGCTCGCCGATCGCCGCGGTCACCAGCAGGTGCGAGCCCAGCGGCTCGACCACCTGCGTGCTCGCCCGCACCGCGTCCTCGAACGGCTCGACCGCCGCCTGGATGTTCTCGGCGCGGATGCCGACCAGCACCTCGCCGTCGCCCGCCGGCAGCACCTCGGCCGGCACCGCCACGGCGTGGTCGGCGATCGCCACGGTGGCGCCGTCGCCGTTGCGCCGCACCCGGCCGCTGAGGAAGTTCATCGGCGGGTTGCCGATGAACGCGCCGACGAACTGGCTCGCCGGGTCGGCGTAGACCCGCGACGGGTTGTCGACCTGCACGATCCGGCCCTTGTTCATCACCGCGATGCGGTCGCCGAGGCTCAGCGCCTCCACCTGGTCGTGGGTGACGTAGATGGTGGTGGTCCGCAGCTCGGAGACCAGCTTCTTCAGCTCCGCCCGGAAGGTCAGCCGCAGCAGCGCGTCGAGGTTGGACAGCGGCTCGTCCATCAGCAGCACCGCCGGCTCCATCACGATCGCGCGCGCGACCGCCACCCGCTGGCGCTGCCCGCCGGAGAGCTGCGCCGGGTAGCGGTCCAGGAAGTCGGACAGCTCCACCATGCCGGCCGCGCGCTCGGTACGCTCCCGCAGCCGCTGCCGATCTACTCCCCGCATGCGCAGGCCGAACGCGATGTTGTCGAACACCTTCAGGTGCGGGAACACCGCGTAGCTCTGGAACACCATGGCGATCTCGCGCTTGCGCGGCGGCAGGTCGGTGACGTCGGCCTCGCCGATGCGCACCCGGCCCGCCTCCGGGTACTCCAGCCCCGCGAGCACCCGCAGCAGCGTCGTCTTGCCGCAGCCGCTCGGCCCCAGCAGCACCATGAACTCGCCGTCGGCGATCTCCAGGCTGACGTCGTCCACGGCGGGCACCTTGTCGAACGCCTTGGTGATGCCCTCCAGCCGGATCTCGGCCATGACCTCGAGCCTCCTCAGCGGCTGACCCGACCCCACAGGCCGAGCAGGTAGCGACGGATCACGTAGATGACCACCAGCGACGGCGCCAGCAGGAAGAAGGCGCCGGCGAAGCGGAACGGCAGCGGCGAGGTCGACAGCGTGGACAGCACCAGCGCCGGCAGGGTGCGGTTGCGCAGGGTGAGGATCACCGCGGCGAAGACCTCGTTCCACGACAGCACGAAGGTGAAGATCGACGCGGCCGCCAGCCCCGGCAGGGCGAGCGGCAGCACCACCCGCAGGAACGCGCTCGCCGGCGTGCAGCCCAGCGTCTGGGCGGCCTCCTCCAGGTCGCGCGGCACGCTGACGAAGATGCTCGAGGTGATCAGCACCGTGAACGGCAGCGCCAGGGCGGTGTGCATCAGCGCCACGCTGATGGTGGTGTCGTAGATGCCCCAGGTGATGAAGTTCACCGCCAGCGGGATCGACAGGATCACCACCGGGAACGCCCTGGTCGACAGGATCAGCAGCCGGTAGGCCTCCTTGCCGCGGAAGCGGTAGCGCGCCAGCGCGTAGCCGGCCGGCGCGCCCAGCAGGGTCGACAGTCCCAGGGTGACGACCGCCACGACCACCGAGCGCCACAGCGCCGGCAGCACCCCCGCCGAGTGGGCGAAGAAGCTGACCGTCTCGCCCGACAGCTCGGTCGGGACCAGCGGCTTGGGGAACTGGTAGCTCACCGCCCTGGGGGTGAACGCGGTCACCGTGATCAGGTAGATCGGCACCAGCACCCAGGCCGACAGCAGCACCGCGGCGACGTAGGTCAGGCGCCTGGCGCGCCGCCGCCGCCGCGCCGCCGCGCCGGCGGCCCGCCGCCCGTTCAGCGACGGGCCGGTCGGCCTGGCCTGGTCGACCGCGCTCACCGCGGCCACCTCATGCCAGCCGCTCCTCGTCGGTGCGGATCAGCGCCAGGAAGAACACCGTCGAGGCCACCGAGAGCAGCAGGATCAGCGAGGCGTACGCGGCCGCGACCCGCGGGTCGCGCAGGGTCTGGTACCAGCGGTAGGCCTCGCCGGCGAGCACGTTGGTGGCGCTGCCCGCCAGCGCCAGCACGGTCGCGAACGCCTGGAACGCCAGGATCGTCCGCAGGATCAGCGCGACCCGGATCGTCGGCTTGAGCAGCGGCAACGTCACGTAGCGCAGCCGCCGCCAGGCGTCGGCGCCGAACACGTCCGCCGCCTCCGCGTAGTCCCGCGGGATGCCCTGCAGCCCCGCGATCAGGATGATCATGATGATCGCGGTCGCCCGCCACGCCTCGGCCAGCACGATCGCGAGGATCAGCAGCACCGGCCGCTGGTAGGAGAGGAACACGTAGGGCCGCTCGACCAGCCCGGCGCGCTCCAGGAAGCTGTTCAGCCAGCCCTGCTCGGTGAAGATCGAGAACCAGACGATCCCGGCGGCCAGCTCGCTGATGCCAAGCGGCAACGCAAAGATGTACAGCCACAGGTCGGTCCCCTTCAGCCGCGCCTGCACCACCAGCGCCATGCCAATCGCCAGCACGAACTGGACCGGGACGATCGCCACCACCAGCACCAGGGTGGTCACCAGGGCGCGGCCGAAGCGCACGTCGCCGAGCATCCGCTGCACCGCGTCCAGGCCGTAGCCACCGTTCGGCCCCTGGAAGGCCAGGCCGAACGCCTGGAACATGGGCGTGGCGAAGAACACCGCCAGGAACAGCAGGCTCGGTGCCAGCAGCAGGTACGGCGCCCAGCCCAGCCGCCGGTCGCGCCCACCGGTGACGGCCGCGCCGGCCACCTACCGCCTCCCCAGGCCCAAGGGCGGGGAAGCCACCTCAACCGACCTTGCAGGTGCCGCTGGACTCCGGGTCCGGCTTCCAGCACTTCGCCTTGGTCTGGTCGAGCACCCCCTGCAGCGTCTTCGCCTCGGCGTCGAGCACCTGCCCGATCGGCTTGCCCTTCAGCACGATGCCCTCCAACGCGCTGCGGAACACGTCGTTGTAGGCGCCGCTCTTCGCGCCCAGCCCCACCGGCAGCAGCGAGGTCAGCGCCTTGGGGTTGCCCGCCTGGGAGGCCAGCGCCGCCGCCTCAGCCTTGATCCCCTCGTCCACGTCGGCGGGAAGCTCCTGGGACTTGGTCGGCGGGAAGAAGCCCACCTCCCGCGCGGTGACCGCCATGGTCTTCGGGTCGGTCAGGTAGGTGATCAGCTTCTTGGACTCGTCCGGGTTCGGCGCCGTCTTCGGGATCGCCAGGCCGTTCAGCACCGCCAGGTAGCCAAGGCCCTTCGGGCCGACCGGGCAGGCGAAGGCGACGAACCCCTCCGGGTTGCCCCGCAAGGCCTCGATCATCCTGGCCACGTGGTCCCACGCCAGCCAGACCTCGCCACCCTGCAGCGGCTCCTGCATGAACGCGTAGCTGGTCGACTGCGGGTTGGCGTACGCCCAGGTCGACTTCAGCCACTCCCACATCTTGCTCGCGTCCGACGACTTGAAGGTCGTGTTCAGCCCACCCGTGTAGCTCGGGTAGGTGAACCCTTGCAGGAACCGGTGAATCAGCCCGTCGTCGGCCAGCGGCAGGCCGAAGCGCTTGGACTTCTCCTTGTCCGCGATCGCCTTGGCCCAGGCGGTCACCTGCTCGTAGGTGACCCCCTGCTTGGTGTCCAGCCCCGCGGGCGCCAGGTCCAGCGCCTCCTTGCGCGCCACCATGACGTAGGACGCCTGCATCCACGGGATGTACAGCGGCTTGTCGCCACCGAGCTTCGCCAGCTCCAGGTAGTCCTCGTTGAAGCCGCGGTCGGCCAACTGCTGGGTGAGGTCGGTCAGGTCCATCAGCCGGTCCTGCGCCGCCAGCGACGCCATGTCGCCGTGCTCGCCGCCGATCACCCCGACGGTGCCCTTGCCCGCCCGCGCCTCGGCCTCGATCCGGTCGTTGAACGGCCCCGCGTCCTCGCCGAGGAAGTCGACCTTGCCGCCGTAGTCGGCGAGGATCTTCTGCCGCATCTTCTCGGCTTCCTCCACCGGCCGCAGCTGGGTGGAGAGGAACACCAGCGCACCGCCGCCCCCACCACCGCCTCCGGTCGCCTTGTTGGCGTTGGGCGCGCAACCCGCCGCGCCGAGCATCGCCGCACCGACCGTCCCGGCCCCGAGCCTGAGCACGTCCCGGCGGCTGACGCGGGACCCTGGCCGTGGCTGCCTGCCGTCCATGGCGCCTCCTTCAGGTCGGCCGGCCAGGGACGTCCCGGTCGGCGTCCACCCCCCTGAAGCCCATCCCCTGCGTCGTGCCCATCCCCTCCGGCGCCACCCGACGCACCGGAACGAAGTAGCTATTTCTAACGAGTCACGCCAGAGGTGTCCATACGGTGACATGAAGGCCGCATCGCCTGCTTTCCCCAGGTAGGACGACCAAGACGAGCAACCAAGCCAGGCCCCGCAACGCCCCCGGACCCCACCCGCCCAGGAGAAAAATGCGGACACGTCGGTAGACCCGGGCGCTCGGCGAGGTAGGATACAGTCACGCCGTCGTACCGCCAGGCAGCGCTCCGACCAACAGCGCCGCCACGACGCCGCGCCCGACCCACCGGCCGGGCCAGCGGCGACGAGCCGGTACGACGGTCCGGGCCGTTCTCCCGCCTACAGGACGGCCACGACGACAGGGGGGACCGAGGCGATGAACCGGCCGGCGCCAGCCCGCGCCGACGAAGAACTCGACGTCGTCCTCGACGGGCGCAGGCACCTCTACGCCAGCGAGCTGGGACCCGCCGTCGAGGCGGCCAGGCTGCTCGGCGCCGAGCTCCGCGCCATCCAGATCGAACCCGACGTCGCCGAGCGGCACATCGCCATGGCCCTCGCCCGAGCCAGGTACGCCGCCGTCCGCGCCCGCTGGCGCTCCGCCCGACGCCTCGCCGTCGCCGCCGTCGCCGCCGCCGTCCTGATCGTCGGCCCCGCCGCCATGCTCGCCGGCGGCGCCATCCCCGGCGACCCCCTCTACCCCCTCAAGCGCACCATCGAAGCCGCCGACCTCGGCCTCGCCATCTCACCCGCCTCCGAAGCACGCGCCCAGACCCGCATCGCCGGCGCCCGCCTCGCCGAGCTCCGCATGCTCCGCCTCAAGGGCCGCACCAGCCACATCGCCGCCGCCATCGCCGACCTCAGCGACGCCGTCGCCGAGGCCAACGCCGCCGTCGCCCACGCCATGCAGGTCGAGGGCCGCACCGGCGAGACCAGCGCCCTCGCCGGCCAGCTCGGCGACGTCCGCCAGGACATGGTCACCGAACTCATCACCATCGCCCAAGCCAGCAACCTCACCGTCACCCCCGACATCGCCCAGCAGCTCGACGAGGCTTTCGCCACCGGCACCACCAGAGCCACCCCGCCCAGCTCCATCCCCGGCGCCCCCGCAACCAACGAGACCACCGGCTCCACCGCCCCACAGGTCACCGCCGGCGGCGTCACCCCCACCACCACCACCGAACCACCCACCACCCAACCACCCACCACCGCCGAACCGCCGACCACCGCCGAGCCAGCGACCACCGCCGCCCCTGCCGGCGACGGCCAACCCAGCGACAACAGCGGCGACAACGCCACCAAGTAACCACCCGCGGCCACCACGGCCCGCCGCGTGATGCTCGTGAACACGAGAATCGTCGCAGACGGCGCCGATGTGGTCGGACGGGCTGGGCGCGCGGCGCTGGTCGTACTACAGTGCAGCCGCGAGGCGGAGCTTCCCAAGCGGTGTCCACCACAGCTCCGCCCGTTGGGGGGAAGTGGTGGGGGACCGTCGACTTCGCGTGGTGCGAGAGCCCACGCCACCGCCGGCCAGCGTCAGCGATCGGCGCAGGTCACGGCGGCTCTGGGGCCTCGGCGTCGAAGCCCAGGCCAACCTCAGCCAGGGCATGCAGCTCCTGCTGGAAGCACTCGACCGAATGGACGCCAACGACCCAGAAGCCGTCGAACGAGTCGCCGACACCCGCTGGTGGTTCGCCCAAACCATCGGCAGGGTCGAACGCCTCCTCGACGAACTGGTCCGAATGGCCGACGAAGCGACCTGACACGCCACCGTCGCCACGGGGCTGGCCCACCACCGGCCAGCCCCGACACACCCCACCATCCGTGCAGCACACCAAGGCGTGCGCCATCATTGAGCGCGGCCCGTCAACGCCGGCCCGCCACCGCCAACCGGCACAGCGAGCCACCCCACCACCAACGAACGCGCCGAGGAGCCGCGCATGAGCAACACCGAAACCGACCCGATCCCCACCGGCGGCGACACCGACTCCGACGACGGCTACGCGCACTACGCCAACAAGACCGACATCACCCGCGCCGCCGTCGAAGGCGGACTCGTCA
This sequence comes from Actinomycetes bacterium, assembly GCA_036377075.1. GTDB lineage: Bacteria > Actinomycetota > CALGFH01 > CALGFH01 > CALGFH01 > DASUZB01. The sequence continues at coordinate 6,447 of DASUZB010000186.1, forward strand.
CAGCCCTCTGCGGTCACCGCTTCAGCCCGGTTCGTGATCCTCGGCGGTTCCCGGTGTGCCCGCGGTGCAAGGAGCTGGCGGGGATGCTGGGGATCGGCGGCTGAGCGCGACGGGGTGAGCGCCGGAGCTAGGTGCCGTACGCGGAGGCGAAGAGGTAGCTCACCGCCAGGCTGCGGTGCGGTCGCCACGCCTCCGCGATGGCCACCACCTCGGCCTGGCTGGGGAGATGGTCAAGCCCGTAGGCGCGCCGGATCGCCTTGCGCAGCGCAAGGTCCCCGGGGAGCACCACGTCGTCGCGGTGGAGGGCGATCGCGAGGAACCCCTCGGCGGTCCAACGGCCGACCCCCGGGACCTCGGTGAGCCGCGCCACCACTTCCTCGTCGGGGAGCCGCTCCAGCTCGGCGAGGCTGAGCTGGCCGTTGACGAACCGCTCGGCGAGCTCCCGCAGCGTCTGCACCTTGCGGCGCGACAGCCCGGCAGCGCGGACGTCCTCGGGGTCGGCGGCCAGCAGCTCCTCGGGCGTCGGCAGCCGTCCGCCGAAGCGATCCATCAGGCGGGCGAGCATGGTCCGCGTGACCGCCACGGAGAGCTGCTGGCCGATCACCTGGAAGACCAGCACGCCGAAGGCGTCCATCACCGGCAGCTGCCGCAGCCACGCGTCCGGGTCGAAGTCCGGGTTGGCGTCGATCAGCGCGGCGACCACCGGGTCGGCCTTGCGCAAAGCCGCCAGCGCCGCTGCGTCGGGACCCTCCAGTCGTTCGCCCAAACCACCCTCGATTTCGACCGCCGTTCGGGACGCCTGCTCGATGACGACAGCGCAGCGGTGGCAGCTCGTATTCCCGGTCCGTAGGATCGCCCTCGGGTGGAAGGTGACCGTCGACCAGCGGGTGAGGAGCGGCATTCCCCACAGCGAGGCCACGTCGACCTCGGTCGGCGCGTCTGGCCGTCGACCGTAGACTGTTCGCCATGAGGGATGGCAAGCTGCGGTTTCGGCGCGCCCGCCGCCAGGACGTGCCGGCCATCGTGCGGCTGCTAGCCGACGACCCGATCGGCGCCACGCGCGAGGCCAGCGGCATGGGTGAGCTTCCCGAGGCCTACTGGCGGGCGTTCGAGGCGGTCGACGCCGACCCCCGCCAGTTCCTGGTCGTCGCCGAGCTGGACGGCCGCGTGGTGGGGACGCTGCAGTTCACCTTCATCCCTTCGCTGACCTACCGCGGCGGGGAGCGGGCACAGGTCGAGGCGGTCCGCGTCGACGCCGGCAGCCGGGATCGCGGCCTTGGCCGCGCCATGGTGGGCTGGGCAGTCGAGCGGGCACGCGCGCGTGGCTGCCGCCTGGTGCAGGTGGCGACCGACCAGCGGCGACCGGACGCGCTGCGCTTCTACGAGTCGCTCGGCTTTCGCCCCACCCACGCGGGGATGAAGCTGCCGCTGCCCGAGGCGCAAGCCCGCTCGGACGACTAACGCAGTCCTGGCGGACAAGGCGGGCGGATAGCAAGAAACGTGCACCTGTGTGGTCACCGCTTCAGCCCGGTTCGTGATCCTCGGCGGTTCCCGGTGTGCCCGCGGTGCAAGAAGCTGGCGGGAATGCTGGGGATCGGCGGCTGAGACGGAGCGTCGGGCCTTCAATCCCACGCTGCCTGCCTCGACGCCGGGCGATGCCGGCGGTGGGCTACGCTTTGGGAGTGACCTTCACGCGTGCAGCCTGGCTGCTGGCGGCGTCCGCGGCCACCGGGCTGGCGATCCTTGCCGTCTCGGGTGGGCTGGAACGGACGCCTGGGGCGTAGCATCTGCTCCTGCCCCGCAGGCCGCGGCGTTCCTGCTGGGCTCGTTGGTGGCAGTGGCCGGCCGCCGCTTCAGGCGGCGCAGGGCTTCCTTGGCCGACTTTCCCTCGCGCGCTTGCTCCGGTAGTCGCCCGCCCGAGAAGGCCTTGGACTGCGTCTGCGGGCCGGAGGGCGGTGCGGGGCCCCGAATGCGGCAGGCGGGGCCCCGCAGCGGACTCAGGGAGTGGCGGCCGCGAGGGCCGGCACCAGGTTCGCAGCGTTCGGCGTGCCCAGCCCGGTTGCCGGGTCCCAGCCGGGGGTCGCCGGGTAGCCGGGGATGGCCGGGTCGACCTGGTTGTTCCCGACCGTAACGTCGAAGAGGTCGCTGGCGTACCGGGCCGGATTGGCGGCGATGTCGTAGAGTGCCGTGTTGATCAGGCCGAGGCCGCCGCCGTGGATCTGGGCGGCGATGGCGACCAGCCCGGCCCACTGCGGCGTCGACAGCGACGTGCCGCCGATGTCGTACCAGCCGGTGCTGCACGGTGACGAACCGCAGATCAGGCCGCTGTTGCCGTCCGGCGGCAGCGAGATGTACACGAGCGCGCCGGTGCGCGAGTTCGCCTGGAAGGCGATGTCCGGAACGCCGCGCTGCCCTGATGGGATCGGGGTGCTGCCGGCCGGGAGGACGCCCTGGTAGGCCGGCCGCGCGAACACGTGGCTGAAGCCACCGCCGGTCGCAACCCCGCCCTCAGGGCGGCTCCAGACGATCTCCGCCTGGCCGAGGGCCTGCGGCGCCTGGCAGGCAGGCGGTGGATCGGAGTTGTCGACCACGCGGCTCACCACGTTGGTCGGGTCGGTGCACAGCGAGGTGCCGCCGACGCCGGTGACGAGCGGGTCGGAGGCCGGCCACTCTACCGTTGGCTCCGGGATGGTCGAGCCACCCCGTCCGACCGGCGTCTTCTTGTCATTGGCCGTGCCGGTGTCGCCCGAAGCGCCGAGCACGGTGACGTGGTTCGCCGCAGCCGCCTTGAAGGCGTACCGCAGGTTCTCGAGCGACTTCGCGCTGCCGAACGCGTCCTCGGCGGAGGCGAAGCTCTGGGAGATGACGTCGGCGAGGTGGTTGTCGACCACGTACTTCTCGGCGGCCATCATCTGCGGGAATCCCTGCACGCCGAGCGTCTCCGCGGTCGGCGTCGTAACCAGCAGGATGTTCGCCCCAGGCGCGATCGCGTGCGCGGTCTCCACGTCGAGCGAAACCTCAAGTGCCCACGCGCTCTTGTCCTCCTGCCCCGTGCCGTTGCTCGTCGGAGGCGGCGCCTTCGTCGCCGGGACGCCCTGCAGAAAGAGCGTGCTGAACCTCGGCATCCCAGCCGTGCAGGTCACACCCTCCTCGCCGCACATGGGCGCCAGGCCGAACGCCTGGTTGAACACGTGCAGGTCATGGGCGATCGTGTCGCTGCCGTAGGAGTCGACGATCGCGATCGTGCGGCCTCTCCCGTCGTAGCCGGCAGCATACAGCGGCGGCACGTTGTACGACGCCCGAATCGCCTGGGGGCTGAAGCAGCGACGCCCGGCGGAGGCGCACTGCGCCTGCGTCGGCGGCGTCTGCGACGTCGAGACCTGCGTGTAGTCACTCACCACCGGATGCGGCAGCGGGAGCGTCGTCCCCGCCGCCCGCAGGCCGTAGACCGGCGTCGCCGCCAGGGCCGTGGCTGCGGCCACCAGTAGGCACTTGGTGAACCTCGTCATCAGGCCCTCCCTGTGAGCGGAGGCTGCGCGGCCCGCCGAACAGCCCCACGACGCTGTGCCCGCCACCTTTCCCCCGGCAGCCTCCGCGGGCGAATGGGACTCCCCGTTCCCCGGCAACCTGGTCGCGGTGGGCCCCGAGCAAGGAGCCCCCTCCATCATCACCGTGGACGTCCAGGCGTCCATAGGTCGTCGGCCGTAAAAACGCCTATGCAGCCGTGAGGACATGCACTCGAGCTTGTCCACTCTGGACCAAACGCTGCAGAGGTCGTGGTCGGGAACCGTGACCATGACGTCGGGTGAGCGCGACGTGCTTGAGCCTCGTTCCTGCCGGCGTCCTGACTGAACGCAGGCCAGGGCCCAGCCGCGGCCCCGCCCGACGTGGCCGGGCAGGGAGGCGAACTGGTCGGTCTGGCGACGCCGACACCAAGCCCGCGCCCGCACCCACCACTACCGCCGGCAAGCAGGCGGACGATGAAGGTCACGATCTACGCGGCAGGGCGGGAGGGAGCGGCACGCCGCCACCGGCGCCGAGGGTGCGCGAGCAGGAGCCCACTGAGCATGTGCGGCCTACCTTGCGCCTCCAAGGTGCACCACCCTGGACCATAAGGACGCGTCGGTGGCGCGGGCGGACACGCAAGCAACGTGCACTTGTGCGGCCACCGCTTCAGCCCGGTTCGTGATCCTCAGCGGTTCCCGGTGTGCCCGCGGTGCAAGGAGCTGGCGGGGATGCTGGGGATCGGGGGCTGGGCGTCTAAAGGACTTGTGGTGACCTGATCTAGCGCGGTGCCGAGCGGGGGAGTGGCTCCAAGGCCGCTGCGAGCAGCTCAATGGCTCAGCGCTGCGGCACCGAGCGGAGAAAGCTTTCGACCTCGGCGTTGAAGCGGCCAGGTGCCTCCATGTCGCACTGGTGCCCGACCCCGGGCATGACCACCAGCCTGGAGCCGGGGATCCTGGCGTGCAGGTCACGGGCGACCACCTCCACCGGCGATCGCCGGTCGGCCTCGCCGTACAGCAGCAGCGTCGGCACCTGGATGCGGGGCAGCACGTCACGCAGGTCGGCCTCTGCGAAGCCACGCAGCATCGGCCGCATCCCGGCCGGGCGAATGTCGAGCATCATCACCAGCGCCTCCTCGACCAGCTCCGCCGGCGCCGCCTCGGTGAACAACCCCGGGAGGTAGCCACGCACCCACTGCTCGGGCGGCAGCTCTGCCTCCCGCAGGGCCCGCTCCACGCGCTCGGCGACGACCTCGGGCGGCAGCGACCCGGCCCACCCCGCGTACGCCGAGGCCAGCACCAGCGACCTGGGGACCTGGGGGTGGCAGCGGTACAGCTCCAGCGCCAGCCCCCCGCCCCACGACAGCCCGCCCACGTGGGGGCGTCCCAGGTCGAGCGCCTGGACGAGCCCTGCCAGGCAGTGGGCGTAGTCGGGCAGCCGCCAGGTCCCGGGCGGGTCCGCGGACCCGCCGCAGCCCGGCGCGTCCCAGGCCACCACGGTGAACTCGTCGGCCAGCCCCTCCAGCTGCCGCCGCCACTCGCGGCTGTCGGCCAGCCCGCCGTGCAGCAGCACCAGCGGCGGGCCCTGCCCGGCCCGCCGGTAGGCGACCCGGAGCCCTTCGACCTCGACCTGGTCCATGTCGACTCCCTCGGCACGGCCGTCGACCGGCTGGATCCTCAGCGTGGGGCGGCCTCGTAGCAGAGCCGTGGGCTGCGGGCTCAACCGGTGCTGTGGACCGACCAGACGATGTCTCGTTCGGGTTGGTAGGAGCAGAACATGCCGGTGCGGATCGAGGCGGCCAGGTGCTGACCAAGCCGTGGGTGGGCTCGAGCGATGCGGCGCATGGCGTTGCGGATGCGACGAGA
>DASUZB010000187.1:0-31938 GCA_036377075.1 Actinomycetes bacterium
CACCATCGAGATGCGCCCGATGTGGAACTCGGTGCCGGGCCCGTAGCGGGCGGGGGAGGCCTCCCTGGGGAGGTAGTCGGTGATCTCGGGTCCGGGCAGCCCCGGGTAGGTGACCATCCCGTGGTGGATCCGGTGGCTCAGCTCGACGAGGCGGCGCCGCGCGGCGCCGCTTGCACCAGTGGGTCTCACCGGTCTGCTCCTTGCGGAGACCGAAAGTAGTCGAGGAGGGGTGGCAGGTCAGCCGGCTGGGGCGCGGACAGGTAGGGGAATGCCGGGGTGGCGTGGCGCGGCGTGGAGGCGTTGGCGAGGGTCGAGCCGGCGAGGACGGCGACGGCGACGTCGAAGGTGTTGTCGCCAAGCGCCCGCCCGTTGCCGCCGCCGGGGTGGAAGGCGGCGGGCTGGCCGGGCCGGTAGGTGAGCACGTCAGGAAGGAACGCCGCCGCCACCCGCTCGGCGTGGGCGTCGGGATCGGGCAGCCCGGCCAGGCGGGCGGCGGTCGCGGCGACGTGGCGGACCCGCTGGCCGTGGGCGTCCCGGTCGGTGGCCGGCGTCCCGGCGTTGAGGGCATCCAAGTCCGCTTCCGTCTCCGGCGGGTTGTAGAACAGCGGGCGCAGCATCGCCTGGCCAATGCGGCTGACCTGCCGCTGCGGGCCGTCGCCGTGGAGGCTGATCCGCGCCCACAGGGCGATCCGGGTGCCGCCGAGGGCGCCGTCGGGGAGCTGCAGCGCGATGGCGGTCACGTCACGGCCGGCGAACGCGTTGCTGGGCGCGTCGGTGAACACCTCGGGGGCGTAGCGCCCTTCGGCCAGGCCCTGGAGGAACCTGCCGATGGCGATGCCGTCGCCGTTGAAGGGATCGGCGGCCAGCCCGGCCCAGGCCAGCCCGTCGCTCCCGAGCGAGAACACGTCACCGGTAGCGCCCTCGCCCAATGGTGTCCCCCCGGTGCCGTGGCGGGAATCGGGGCCGTCGGCACGCAGGATCCGCGCCTGTTGCCGCCCGCGGGCGTCGGGCTCGGTGAAGGTGACGCGAAGGGCGATGTCCTCGCTCGTCCCACCGTCGCTGGCCACGACGAACTCGTAGAGGGCGTCGGGCCGGAAGGTCGTCGGGGAGGAGCGTCCGGCGTCGGGGTTGACGGTCAGGATGAGCGCGGAGGTGCCGGCCGCTGCGGGGAATGCGTACAGGTCACACGGGTTGATGCGTCCGTCGGCGCGGTCGGCGGCACTGTCGAAATGGTGCGACACGGATCGATCTCCTTTCGTCTGCTCTCGAACGAGCTGCGGGAGGCGCATCGCCTCCGTTCACGCTCCCCTCGCCGTGCCCCTTTCCGGGTCGGGTCGCGCCTGGGGCTCGGCGCCCGGGCGGAGGTGCCTGAGCAGGACCGCGGCGAGGATGGCGACCGCGAGCGTGAAGCCGGCGCTGACGGCGAAGGCGAGGTGCAGGCCCAGGATGAACGCCTGGCGGGCCGCCCCGAGCAGCGCGGTTCCGAGCTGGTCGGGGAGCTGCCCGGCCACGGCCACCGCGCCGCCGAGCGTGTCCCGGGCGGCCCGTGCGAGGTGCGGTGGGACCGCGGCCGGGACGGCGTCGGCGACCCGCCCGCGGTACGTGGCGGTGCCGACGACGCCCAGGATGGCGATGCCGAGCGCCCCGCCGACCTCGGCGCTGGTCTCCGCGACCGCCGACGCCGCCCCGGCCCGCTCCGGCGGCGCCGCCCCGACCGCCAGGTCGGTCGCCAAGGTGTCCACCGGTGCCAGCGCCAGGGAGAAGACGACCGACCCGGTCACCAGCAGCGCCAGGCCGTCGGCGCGGCCGGGGCCGAGCTGGGTGAGCAGCCCGAAGCCGAGCGCCGCCAACGCCAGCCCCGAGGCCATCACGAAGGCCGGGCGTACCCGGCGAGCCAGCAGCGGGGTCAGCATCGACCCGGCGATGAACCCGACGGAGGACGGCAGCATCCACAGTCCCGCCGCGAGCGGCGACAGCCCCAGCACCAGCTGCAGGTACTGGGCGACGAACAGCAGCGCGCCGAACCCGACGAAGAAGCTGACGACGTTGGTGCCCAGGGCCGCGCTGAACGTCGGGATGCCGAACAGCCGCAGGTCCAGCAGCGGGTCGGCCAGCGCCCGCTGCCGGCGCACGAACGCCACCCCGAGGGCAACGCCGGCGAGCACGGCCAGGACCGGCAGCCAGCCCAGGCCGTCCTGGGCGAGCTCCTTGAGGCCGTAGATCGCCGCCAGCACCGCGGCCAGGGACAACCCGGCGCTGGCCACGTCCAGCCGGCCCGCCTGCGGATCCCGGAACTCCGGCAGCAACAGCGGCCCCAGCACCAGCAGCAGCGCCATCAGTGGCACCGCCAGCAGGAACACCGACCCCCACCAGAACCACTCCAGCAGCACCCCGCCGAGCAGGGGCCCGATCGCGCCACCGGCCGAGAAGCTGGAGATCCACACCCCGACGGCGACGGTGCGTTGCCTGGGGTCGAGGAACATGTTGCGGATCAGCGACAGGGTCGAGGGCGCGATGGTCGCCCCGGCCACCCCCAGCAGCGCCCGGGCCGCGATCAGCATCCCCGGGCTGGTGGCGTAGGCGGCGAGCACCGAGGCGGCCCCGAACGCGGCCGCACCGGCCAGCAGCAGCCGGCGGCGGCCGATGCGGTCGCCAAGCGTGCCCATGGTGACCAGGGAACCGGCGAGTACGAAGCCGTAGATGTCCACGATCCACAGCAGCTGGACGCTGCTGGGGCGTAGGTCCCTGCTCAGGGCGGGCACCGCCAGGTTGAGCACGGTCAGGTCCATGGCGTAGAGCAGGCAGGGCAGGGCGAGCACGCCCAACCCGACCCACTCCCGGCGCCCTGCCCTGGGGATCGTGGCCGCGATCACGAGGTCCTCGCGGCGACGACCCGCCCGAGCCCGTCGAGGATGCCGCGCCAGCCGTCCAGGAACTCGTCGCGCAACTCGGCGGTCGGAAAGCCGCTTTGCACGAGCGTCAACCGTGTCTGGCCGTTGTCCTCGTCGAAGGCGACCTGCGTGCGGGTGTCGAGGCTGGATCCGTCCGGCATCGTCATCGTCGAGGTGTAGACCAGGCGCCCCGGCCGTTCGACCACCTCGAACACGCAGACCTCGACCGCCGGCGTCGCTCCCGGAGGGCCGAACTCGATCGTCCACCTGCCCCCAACCCGTAGGTCGCACTCGGATCGGACGATCCAGTCCGGCGCGGCCGCGTACAGCTCCTCTTGGGCCTCTGGGTCGGTGAACGCGTCGAAGACCACCTCCGGCGCGGCGTCGAACAGGCGCTCCAGCCTCAGGTCGTGCCTCACGGCCGTTCTCCCTTCCGCCGCTCGATGTAGGTCCCGAGCCGGTCGAGCCGGCCCTCCCAGTGGCGCCGGTACGTCGCGATCCATTGCGCTGCGTCGTCGAGCTGGTCGGATCCGAGCCGGCACTGCCGGGTCCGGCCATGCTTCTCGGTGGTCACCAGGTGTGCCTGCTCGAGGATCTGGACGTGCTTGAGCAGGCCAGGCAGCGAGATGTCGAAGGGCTGCGCCAGCTCGCTGATGGTCGCGGGCCCGCGCCCCAGCCGCTCCAGGATCTCGCGGCGTGTGGGGTCTGCGAGCGCCGCGAACGAGCGATCAAGCGCCGAATGCTTAACCATTCGGTTTACTATATGCGCAGGACACCGCCAAGGTCAACCAGCCATCGGCGTTGGAGCTGCCCAAAGGGGCTGGGCTGACGCCGGTGATGGTCTGGGCGACCGGCGGATGTCGCCGCCGGCGGAAAGCGTGCGGCCGTAGCTCGTGCATTGTGGGATGCTTCCGATTGCGGCCTGGCAACGTGCGTCGAGGTGGCGTGGCTGGGTCATGTTTGGAGTGTGGTGCCCCATGGAGGGCCGCGAGGAGCGGATCGCCCGTAACGAGGCAACGGCCCGGGAGATCAACGAGCAGATCGAGCGGGGCCACGCCGGTGCGTCGGCCGACGAGCAGGTCCGGTTCTTGTGCGAGTGCGGGCGGCTGGAGTGCGACCGGGTGCTCGCGATCACGATCGCGGAGTACGAGGCGGTGCGGGCCGACCCTCGCCGGTTCGCCGTTGCCGGCGGCCACGTGGTGCCCGAGGTCGAGTACGTCGTGGCCCGGACCGACCGCTACGCGGTGGTGGCCAAGCGGGAGGGCACCCCCACGGCGGTCGCCGTCGAGGAGGACCCGCGCGCCTAGGTGGCCGGCCGGCGTGGGCTTGGGTGCAGCTCGAACCAGTAGCCGTCGACGCTGGTGCCCCAGCGGCTGGCCAGCCGTTCGACCAGGTACAGCCCCCAGCCCGACTCCGCCCCCGCGGGTGGGCGGACGGTCCCGGAGACTCCAGCGGTCCGCCCGGGCCGGTCGCGGACGTGGACCCGCAGGCGGGTTCCCGACCAGTCGGCGGTGAGGTGGATCGGGTCGTCGGGGCCGAGCCCGGCGTGGCGGACGCTGTTGGTCACCAGCTCGGAGACGAGCAGCTGGGCCTCGTCGGCCAGCGGGTGCGGCAACGACAGCCACCGCAGCATGCGGCGGGCCTGCTCGGCGGCCGTGCGGGTTGGGCGCAGGCGCACGCTCAGCCGCCGGGCGTGGCCGGCGTCGGGCACGGCCACCTGGGCCGCACCTGGGCTGAGCTTCTGGTCGCGTCCTTCCACGACGCGCCTTCCTCGTAGTGGCCGCTCAGTACAGCGGCTTCCCGGCCAAGCCGAGGCCGAAACGGCAGGGTCGCCCTTGTCGGGTCAGGTAGCCGACCCGGGAGGGCACCGGTTGCCGGAGCTGGCCGCCGCGTTTCGGCTCGGCGTGGCCGGATAGCACATGAACCTCAGGTTCCGTGCAGGTGGCCTCCAACCTCCCCAAGGAGGACCAATGCCACCAGATCACGCTGTCGCTGAGGCCATGGAGCGGCGGCGTTTCCTGCGCCAGCCCGAACAGGTCGCCGCGGCCCGCCGGTTCGTCGCCGAGCCCCTGGGCCGCGGCTCCGAGCTTGGCGAGACGGCCCGCCTGCTGGTCAGCGAGACGGTCACCAGCACGCTCGACCAGACCCCGTCCGGCCTGGGCGACGGCAGCTTCCAGGTCGCCCATGCCGTGGTCGACGGTCGGCTCCGCGTCGAGGTCTCCGACGACGGCGGGCCCGCCCGGCTGCGGCGGCGCGTCCACGGCGCCCACGCCCAGGGCGGCCGTGGACTGCGGCTGGTGCAGACCCTCGCCAGCCGCTGGGGCGTCCGGGAGGACACCCGAGGGCGGACCATCTGGTTCGAGCTGGACCTGCGCACAGCCGGCCGACTACGACCCCGAGCGCACTAGCGGCCCTGGTCGCCGGCGCGCCGACGGTTCGCCGATGGGGCGAGCGCCGCGTGCTCCAACCCGTCGACCAGCATGTCCAGGCCGGCGGCGAAGCGCTCGTCGCGGTTGTCGAGCCAGACGTGCTCGCCGAGGGCGACCAGGGCGGGGAAGCGGTCGGGGGGCAGCGAGCGGAAGAACGCGTGCAGCTGGGCCCTGGTGGCGGGGTCGCGGACGCGCTGCTCGTTGGCGGAGGTGGGGGTGCTGGTGGCGAAGCCGATGGTGTAGTCGACGAGGAAGAAGAAGGCGAGGCCGGCTTGGCGGTCGCCGAACCCGGCCGCCTGCAAGGGCGCCAGGAACGCTTCGGCCAGGGCCAGGGAGTGGGGCCCGAGCGGGTCGCGGGTCTTGAGGATCCCGGCGACCCCAGGATGGTCCTCCAGGACCCGCCGCAACCGGTGGGCGAGGACCTCGAGCCGCTCGCTCCAGGCCAGGGTGGAGTCGAGGTCGTAGTCGACCTCGGCGAGCACGCCGTCGAGGACCAGGTCGTGCAGTTGCTGCTTGTTGCGCACGTGGTGGTAGAGCGCGCCGGGGACCACCCCAAGGCGGGCGGCCAAGCTGCGCATGGTCAGCGCTTCGGCGCCGTCCGTGGCGATGACCGCCAGCGCTTCCGCGACCACCCGCTCGCGGGTGAGCTGGGGGCGGCGATCCTGGTCGACGGCGGGCGCCTCGAACCACAGCGGAGAGGCCGCCCGGTCGATTGCGGGCTCGCTGGGCGCTGCCGCTGCCCGCGTGGTGGTTGCGGGCTGCTCCCGCTGCTCCATGTGCCGTCCTTTGAACGGTGACCTTGACGATTGAACGTCGTTCAGACTACGTTGAACAGTGTTTACTCGGCAAGCGGCGACCACAGGAAGACGTGAGCGATGACACGGCAGCAACCACGGTCGCGTGGGCTGGAAGGCCTCGCCGGCAGGCGTGTGGTCGCTAGCGCCACCGTGGTTCCGCCGGCGGCGGCGGTCCCTCCGGCGGCCTCCGTGCCCGCGGCGACCTCCGTGCCCCCCGCGACCGCCGTCGCCCCTTTGAGCTGGGCTCGGCCGGCCAAGGGCCAACCTGATGACACCAACTGGTCCCCACGGGCGGTCACCGCGCCAGCCACGGCACCCGTTCTCGGCACGCCCACCGCCGTGGCCCCCGTGCCGGACCCAGGGGACAACGGGGGGGCTGCCCCTGGCCGCGCGTAGCGGCCACGAACCCGAACCAGACGACACGAAGGGGCTCCCATGCCACGCTGCCCGCTGTGCGCGTCGGCCCGCATCACGATCCTGTTCAGCCTGCACCCGCACGCCTTCTGCTCCAGCTGCGACGCGCGCTGGATCCAGGACGGCAGCGAGCAGCGGGCGATCCGGAAGGGTCCAAAGGACCCGCTGCGCGTATGGTCCTGGCCCCACGGCCGAGGACCGGCCCGCGTGCCGGCCACGACGCCACCGAAGACCGCCTTCTACCAGACCGCGCCACGCCGCTTCCCAGGGAGCTCGCAATGGTGACCCACTACCAACCCGGGCGGATCCGCCGCAACAGCGACCGGCCCACCGCGATCACCGGCGCCCTGCTCGCCACCCAGGGGTCGTACCGAACCGGTGAGATCCCGCTGGGCACCCCGACCTGCTCGTCCCGCAGCCGCCGAGGCGGTTGGGCGCTCTACCCCAACGGCGCCGAGGTCGTGGTCGTCCACCCCGACGGCGCCCTGACCGGTGCGCCCGCCGAGGTCGCTCGCGAGCTCGGCCGCCTCGGCGGCAACCGGCAGGACGAGGGCGGTCGCAGCGCCGCCCGCACCATCGCGGAGTTCCTGGCCGACCCCGATACCCACGACAGGCCCCAGTGGCCGGCGACCTGGGCGAGGACCTGGTCGAGCCCGGCCGTGGGCTATCGGCTCAGCGGCCCCGCCAACCAGCCCGGCGACGGCGACCACCAGCCGCCCGCCTGGCCCGGGGCGCCGGCACGCCTGCCGCGGCCTCTGGTCGCGTCACCCAGCGGCAACCCGCTCCGCCACGGGCAGGCCGCACCACGACGAGCTGCCTGACCCATGCTGGTACCGACCGACCAAGAGAGGCACATCGCGTGATCGACTTCGACGAGCAGACCTGGGACGGGGCGATGCGGCGCGCCCACGCGGCGATCGTCGCGTCAGAGCGCCTCTACGAGGAGATCAGGGCGCCGGAAGGGCGCTCGAACATCGACATCGAGAAGCACCTGCGACGGTCGGAAGTGAAAGCCGTCCAGGCCCAGGTATGGGTGGCGCTGGCTCGGGAGCTCGCCACCGAAGGCAACAGGTACGGCCACCCAGGGCAGCGACCAACCCTGGTCGACTCGGCGCGCTGAGCGCGGCGAATCGCCCGCGACGAACTTTGCGGTCGCGATGCCGAGGTTGGCCAGGAACGCGGCCAGGATCGCCCGGCTACCGCCTTCGCTCACCGCGACCGTCCGCCGGGGTTCAGTCGGCCGCCGCTGGGCGGAGCGGTGCACCGACCGCGTGGAGGTGGCGGAGCGCCTGCGCGTAGGAGCCGAACGCGGTGCTCTCGTGGTACGAGAGGCCGTGTTGCAGGCAGAACCCGCGGACGAGGGCTTGGGAGCGGCGCAGGTTCGGCCTGGGCATGTTCGGGAACAGGTGGTGCTCGATCTGGTAGTTGAGGCCGCCGAGCGCGAAGTCGACCAGCCGGCTCCCGCGTACGTTGCGGGAGGTCAGCACCTGGCGGCGGAGGTAGTCGAGCTTGTCCGCTTCGGTGAGCATCGGCATGCCCTTGTGGTTGGGGGCGAAGGCGCAGCCCAGGTACAGGCCGAACAAGCCCTGCTGGACGATGACGAAAACCGCCGCGCGCAGCGGTGAGAGCACCAGCAGCAGCGCGGTGAGGTTGCCGGCGAGGTGGGCGAGCAGCAGGAGCGCCTCGAGCCGCCTGGACCTGACCGTGTCGCGGAGCACGGCCTTGACGCTGGCGCCGTGGAGGTGCACCGCTTCGAGCGTGAGCAGCGGGAAGAACAGCCAGGCCTGGTAGCGGGCCATCACCCTGGTGAGCCCGCGGCGGGCGCGCGCCTGGTCGGAGGTGAACGCGACCGTGCCGATGATGACGTCGGGGTCCAGGTCCTCGTGGTTGGGGTTGGCGTGGTGGCGGTTGTGCTTGCCGACCCACCAGCCGTAGCTGAGCCCGATGAGCAGGTTGCCGTGCACGAGCCCGATGAGGTCGTTGGCGCGGCGCCGGCGGAAGACCTGCCGGTGCCCCGCGTCGTGGCCGAGGAAGGCGGTCTGGGCGAAGACGACCGCGAGCCACACCGCGGTGGCGAGCTGCCACCAGGAGTCCTGCAGCAGGAAGAAGGCGGCCCACCCGGCGGCGAGCATAGCGGTGTTCAGCCCGAACCGGGCGGCATACCAGCCGGGCCGGCGGTCCAGCAGCCCTGCCTGCCTGACCAGCCGGGACAGCTCGGCGTAGTCGCTGCCGCGGCGTGCGGGCGAGGTCGCCGCCCGAGCGCTCGCGCTGCCGTCGGCGCCGTCCCTGGGCCCGACCGTCGGCGCTGGGTCGAACGTGGTCATGTGCGCTCCTGTCTGGCCGCTGGCATCCGCTGCCTCACTGGTCATGGGTTCGTCGGCGCAGGCGCAGGCGGCCGGTGGCGACCTGCACGGCCGCGGCCTGCAAGGACACTTGGCGGCCGGTGGCGTACCGGCGCAGGTACCCGAGCGCGCTGTCGGGATCGACCCCGAGCTGCACGCTGAGCCGCCCCTTGGCCTGCTCGAGCACGGCCGCGTCGGTGAGCCGCTGCTGGGTGGTGGCGACCAGCCTGGTGACCTGCTGGTAGCGGTGCGCGCCGACGATCGACGAGGTGGCCAGGCCGGCCAGCATCTGCGCCAACTCCAGGTCGACGTCGTCGAGCTCGGCGGGAACGGCATTGAACAAGCTCAGGCCGCCGACGTGCTGGTCGGCGGTGCGCAACGGGAAGCTGTAGACGGCCCTGATCCCGGCGCTCAGCGCCTGAGCCGCGAAGCGGGGGAACCGCTCGGTGGCCTCACGGGCGGCGAGGTCGGGGAGGAGCACGCGCTCCCCGGTGTGCGCGGCGTGCAGGCAAGGGCCCTCGCCCAGCTCGGCGTGCAAGGCCTCCACGCGCCGCGCGACCGGGTCGGTCGCCGCCACGAAGCGCAGCTGGCCGTCCAGTTCGTCCAGGATCACCGCCCAGCAGCCGGTGATCGGCAACATCGCTGTGAGCTGCGCACACAACCGCTGCAGCGTCTCGGGCACCTGGTAGGCCACGACCAGCGTCCGGCCCAACTCACCGAGCAGGCCGCCCGTGAGGTCCTCGACCACGGTTCCGCCCCACTGGACCTTTCGGCCCGTCGTGGGCGCCGGGTCTAGGGCGTCCTGTACGTGCTCGGGAGAAACCCCCCGACCGTCCCAGTATCCTCCTGCTGCTGGTGGACGTAAACCGCGCCGTCCCTCGAACGGCCGCTCGGCCAGGCGGCGAGCTACTCCTCCTCGAGCGTGAACGAGCCGTCCACCACCCGGCGGGCCAGGGCCGTCAGCCGGAGCCCGTGCACGCGCGCGTAGCGTCGCAGCCGTGTGAACGCCGCATCCGGGTCGGTCCCGAGCCGCTCGGCCAAGACGCCCTTTGCCTGCTCGATCACCACCCGGCTCTCCAGCGCGTGCTCGAGCTGGCCGGCCAGCCGAGCCGCGTCCTCCACCGCCCGCGCCTGCAGGATCGCGATCGTCGCCACGTCGGCCAGCGCCTGCCCCGCTTCCAAGGCCGCCTCGTCGAACCCTCCTGGCGCCGTCTGGAAGACGTTCAGGGCGCCGATCCGGTCGCTGCGCAGCCGCATCGGGAAGGCGCACACCGCCACCACGCCGGACGCCAAGGCCCGTGACGTGAACGCCGGCCAACGCCGGCTCGCGCCACCGCGAAGGTCGGCCACGACCACCCGCTCACCCCGACGCCAGGCGTCCACGCACGGCCCCTCGCGGCGTTGCACCTGCAGGGTCTCGAGCACCTTCACCGCCTCGGTGGACGCCGCCACCAGTCCCAGCCGCCCGCGGGCGTCGGCCAGCAGTGCCCCCGTGGCCGCGACTTCCAGGATCTCGGCACACCGCTCGCAGAGCCGAACCAGGAAGTCCAGGACGTCGTAGTCGCCGACCAGCGTGTCGGAGAACTCCACGAACGCTCGCGCCAACCGCTGCTCGCGCATCGGCCTGCCACGCACCTTCCGTGCCTCCATCGAAGCGGCTCTGTCCGCCTCGATCCGAACTGGTCGACTGCTGCCCAAAGTCTGCCACGGCGCGACGCGGTGCCCTGGCGTCCACGGCAGAGGAGTTCGGGCTGCACCCGCTCGCGGTCGAGGACGCCCCACCTCTACCGGCTCATGACCGACCCAGCAGCCGCCCTAGCACGTGGGGCCAGAAGGCGATTCACTGGTCGGTCTGCTCCGTCGCCTCGGCGGTGGTGGGCATGGCCGCCAGCGCCTGCTCCGCTCGGCGTAGGCCGCCTGGGCAGCTCTTGTCAGGGTGCGCGGACCAGCCAGACCTCGTGCGTCTCGCCGTCCCGCACGAAGAAGTCCCACGGGTTGTGGACCGGCGAGGCGACGCGGAGGTACCACTCCGGCAGCCCGGGCGGGCGGGCGACGGTGTAGACGTGCGTCGCCCCCGAGAGCGGACCCCCGCCCGTCGCGGCGAGCGGGATGTCGTAGTAGACGATGCCGCCCTTCGAGACGGCGCGGAACGTCGCGTTACCGATCGCGGGGCCGCGGCAGAGGCCGTCCTTCTGGTAGACGGAGACCGTTACCGTCATGGCCGTGCCTCCCCGCCCGCCACGTCAGCACTTGGCGGCTCGGCGATGACGTAGAAGCCGGCGCGGGGGGACCAGCCCACGCCGTAATTCAGCGTCGCCGTGACGAACCGCGCCTCGACGGCGTACCGGCGCGGTCCCCGGTTCACGATCACGGTCTTCACGGTCACCGTCGCGCCGTCGGGGACCCGTGCGCTCCGCTCCTCGAAGAACGCTCGCGGGTCGCCGGCGGCCTGCTCGAACAACTCGGGCCGGTCGTAGAGGTCCTGCAACGCTCGTAAGAGGCGCTGATCCCGGCCCAGGGCAAGCATCGTCTCGTAAGCGGAGACCTCGTCCTGCAGGCCCTCGACGTGGCGCCGCAGCGTGCGCAGCCAGCGCTCCTGCGCCGAGAGGTTCTCCTCGAGACGCTGCAGGTGCTCCTCCGGGATCGGCATGAGGCCTCCACCTAGCGAGCCGATGCCCGAGCTTATCGTCCCTGTTGACGGAGTTGCACCCGCGCAGGAGTCTGGCGCCGGGTAACCCCTGAGATGAGAGGTCCTGGAGATGGCGGACGGCGACGACCTTGTGCTCGGCACGCCCAATGCGTCGAGCAAGCAGACGCACGTCGTACGGAACGGCAGTGGTTCCCTCACCGCGTTCAGCGTCGCCAACCTGAACGGCAGTGGGATCGTCGGCACGTCCTCCACGACGGGCACCGGTGTGGAGGGCGCATCCGACACCGGCATGGGAGTTCGCGGAGTCTCCAACAGCGGCGACGGCGTCTTCGGTGCCTCGAACGACGGCCCTGGCATCCGGGGGCTCTCGACCTCCGGCGACGGCGTCGTGGGGACCACCCAGTTCAGCTCGACCGGCGGCCCGCCTGCGGCCGGGGTGCGCGGCACCGGCGGCGACGGCGTCGGCGTCTGGGGGGAGTCCGACAGTGCGACCGGCCTGCGCGGGTCGGCGAACACCGGGACCGGCGTGCACGGCTCTTCCACCTCCGGCACCGGCGTGGAGGGAACCTCGAGCGACGGCGGCGGTGTGTCCGGGACCTCGATCAACGGCGTCGGCGTGTCCGGGGAGTCACAGCTCAACCCTGGCGTGTACGGCAGTTCGGCGCAGTCCAGTGGCGTGGCAGGCAGCTCGGGCGGCGGAGCAATCGAGGCCGGTGTCACTGGCGCTTCCGGCGTCGGCTACGGCGTCTCCGGGCAGTCCACGAGCGGCCCCGGCGTGGGTGGCTTCTCGGACTCGGTCGGTGTCTACGGGCAATCGGGCCCAGGGGATGGTGTGCGGGGCATCTCGGCGCAGGGTAACGGCGTCGAGGGCTTCGCCGCCCTGAACGCGGGCGTGTTCGGCTCCTCGCCGAGTGTCGGTGTCCTCGGCATGTCCGATGGCGTCGGCGTGGCGGGCCGCTCCACGGCCGGTGGCGGGGTCCAGGGGACCTCGAAGAGCGGCGTCGGCGTCCGCGGCGCGTCGGGCACGGGCGTTGGCGTGGAGGGGATCACCGAGGACGCCGCCGGGGTGCGTGGCTCGAGCAACTTCGGAGGCGACGGCGTCGTCGGCCAGTCGCGCAGCGGGACCGGCGTGGTTGCGTCCTCGATCGACAGCGACGCGCTGGTAGCGAAGGCGACCAGGGGTAATGGGGTGGTCGCCAGTACCGACTCGATCACCGGGACAGGGGTGGTGGGAAGGGCCGATGCGACTGGTCCAGCCGGCTTCGTGCCGTCCACGGTCGGTGTCCTCGGTGTCTCGCGGGGTGGGACCGGCGTGTTCGGCAGCACCGTGACCGGCCAGGCCGGGTTCTTCGTCGGGCCGGTGACGGTGCTCGGCAACGTCGTCGTGACCGGGGCGAAGTCGGCGGCCGTGCCGCACCCGGACGGCTCGCACCGGCTGACCTACGCGGTGGAGAGCCCGGAGAGCTGGTTCGAGGACTTCGGTCGTGCCAACCTCTCCGACGGGCGGGCACTGGTCCGCTTGGACCCGGACTTCGCCGCCGTCGTCGACGACGACTACCACGTCTTCCTGACCCCCGAAGGGGACTGCGCCGGCCTCTACGTGAGCGCGCGGGGTCGGGACGGGTTCGAGGTACGTGAGCAGCGAGACGGTCGTAGCAGCCTGCCCTTCAGCTACCGGGTCGCGGCGCGCCGGCGCGACCTACGGGTCCAGCGGCTGCAGCCGGTGGAACTGCCGTCACCGCCCGAGGTGGCCGACGTCAGCCCGCGTACGTTGCCGCTCCCCGAGGTCGCCGAGCTCCCGCAGCCACCGGCCGCGCCCCGGCGTCCGCCCAGGCCGCAACCGCCCCGTCCACCCCTGGAGCCCAACTCCCCGTAGCAGGCTGCCAACACCCGGAGGTCAGGCAGATCTGGTCGGGCGGTTCAGCCAGCCGTGGTCAGGCCGACCAGGTCGGCGCTCACCTGCCAGAGCCGTGCCGCGGCGGCCTGGTCGTAGCTGCGCTTGGATGACCGCTTGGGTTTGCGGTTGGCGAAGTAGCGGCCCGTCACCTGCTCGAGGTCGGGAGCGGAAGCCAAGTGGATCGAGGTGGCGGCGCCCTGGGCCGGGGCCTTCATGAAGGGCCGCACGAACGGCATGAACCGTTGCTGGACGCCGCCGGGGTCCTCGGCGCCGAACGAAGTGCGCGTCACGCCGGGGTGCAGCGCGTTGGTGAGGCGCCTACCCTTGCTGGCCCTTGCCTGCCTGCTGCTGGCCGGCTGCGTGCGGCCCGCCTCCTCCGAGTTCAGCCAGTCGCGCCAGCCCCTCTGCCAGGACCGCGGCGCACCAGGGACTCAGGTGGTCGTGCTCATGGCCCAGGCGGTGCCGTCGGCCAGCCTGCTGCCCTGCGTGAAGTTGCTGCCGGCCGGCTGGAGCGTCAGCGACATCTTCGTCCGCAACGGCCGGGCCCGGTTCGCGCTCGACTCCGATCGGGCCGGGGCCCACGCCGTCCGGGTGATCCTCGAGCCCACCTGCCAGCTCGAGGGCACCGGGGTCACCAAGGTGCCCTCCGACGAGCCGGGGACGCGGCGCTACGAGCGCATCGGCGAGGTCCGGCCCGGCGTCGGCTTCACCGGCACCCGCTACTACCTGTTCCCGGGTGGCTGTGTCAGCTACCGGCTCGAGTTCAGGAATTCCAGCGAACGGGCCGGCCCCATCGGCGACGTGACCCTCGCGCTCAGCTTCATCTCCCGAGACGCGGTGCGCAACCGCGTACGGCACAGCACTGATGGCCGTGCCGAGCTCGACCCGCAATGACCTCATCGTCCGGCTGAAGGACTTCTGGTACCCACGGCGCTGGGAAGCCGTCGCTCCAACCAGGTACGGGATCCACCACGCCGCCGCGTTCCCGCGGGGCGTCTGCTATGCTCGATTCGTTCCCCTTGCCGTGGGAGCGTTCTGCTCTCGCGGTCGTCACCGGCTACGGACCCCTTTCTTCTGCTCGTCGGGTCCGGTATCGCCAGGGCTGAGCGTCGTGCCGCATCGTGGCGTCCACTCGGCCGATGAACACCGAACGGAGTGTCCTTCTTCCTTGTCCGTATCCCACACTGCCTTCCGTCCCTCCAACGCCCCATCCAGCGGCTCCTTCGCCGAACTCGGCGTGCCGCGGGCCCTCGCCGGCGTACTCGCCCGGAACGGGATCACCGCCCCGCGACCCATCCAGGCCCTGACCCTGCCCGACGCGCTCGCTGGGCGCGACGTCCTCGGCCGGGCCGAGACGGGCTCGGGCAAGACCCTGGCGTTCGGGTTGCCAATGCTGACCCGGCTCGCGGCGGCGCGCGCCGTCCCGCGCTCGCCAACGCCGCGCGGCTTGGTGCTCGTGCCCACCAGGGAGCTGGCCCGGCAGGTCCGTGACGAGCTCGCCCCGCTGGCGGCCGCTCTCGGCCTGAAGCTGCTCGCCGTCTACGGCGGCGCCCCGATCCGCGCGCAGGTCCAGGCGCTGCGGCGCGGGACCGACGTGGTGGTCGCGACCCCCGGCCGGCTCACCGACCTCTACCGGCAGGGCGTCTGCTCGCTGGACGCCGTCACCATCACCGTGCTCGACGAGGCCGACCACATGGCCGACATGGGCTTCCTGCCACAGGTGACCTGGCTGCTCGACCGCGTGCCGGCTGGTGGGCAGCGGCTGCTGTTCTCCGCCACGCTCGACCACGAGGTCGCCACGATCGTCCGCCGCTACCTCGCCGACCCCGCGCGCCACACGGTTACCCAGTCGAGCGCGACCCCGGCGAGGATGGACCACCAGTTCCGCGCGGTCACCGCGGCGGGGAAGGTCGCGGCCGCCGCCGAGCTGGCCACCGGCCACCGCCGGGTCCTGCTGTTCGTGCGCACCAAGCACGGCGCCACGCGGCTCACCCGCCAGCTCGGCCGGGCCGGCGTGCGGGCCGGCGCCCTCCACGGCAACCTGGCCCAGAACGCCAGGCAGCGTGCCCTGGCGGCGTTCTCCACCGGCACCGTGCCGGTGCTGGTGGCCACCGACATCGCCGCGCGTGGCATCCACGTCGACGACGTCGACCTGGTCGTGCATTTCGACCCGCCCGCCGAGGCCAAGGGCTACCTGCACCGATCCGGTCGGACCGCCCGCGCGGGCGCGGCCGGCACCGTGGTCACGCTCGTGCTGCCCGAGCAGGCGGCCCAGGTCGCCACGCTCCGCCGGCTGGCCGGCGTCGCGCAACCCATGCGACCCGTTGCGCCGGAAGCGCGTGAACACTCAGCAGCGGCGAAAGGGCGGCGCTCCCGGCGCCGGCGCTCCACCTCCGTGTAGCCGACGCCCCGCTGCTGGCGAGCAGGTGACGGTTTCTTCGAGCGCGGCGGCTATGCCTGCCTGCGGCGCTTCGACGGCTGCGCGGGGACCTGGTCACGATGGGCAGCGCAGTAGTCGTCAGGGTTGTAGCGGGAGAGCCTGGTCGCGCACGTCCCCGCCGCGCAGACCCGACCCTCACCGAACGAGCGGATCGTCCGTTCACTGAACGGCCAGCCCCGGCTGACGTGCAAGCTTCGGCTACTGTGGGACCTCGCCATCGCCGTCCCTTCGCTGTCACGACGTCGTTCGGAGGTGGCCGACGGCACCACGACGTCGCACGCTGCTCGAACCCGGGCGAGCGCGGCGCGGACGTTGGCGCCCCATGCCCGGACAGCGTCGGAGTGCGGCCTCTGCAGCAGCGGGTAGGGAATCGAGATGCCGGTCACGACGACGGCCACGACGCTGGGCCGCCGACCCGACCGGACTCCTGGTGGCGGGCCCTCAGGGCAGGCCACCAGCGCGGCTAGTCTACGCTCGGGAGCCCCGGCACGGCGTGCCACGGGTCAGGCCGTCCAGCGTGCGAGAGGAGCTGACGTCATATGTCGGACTTCAACGAGGTGACCTGGGATCAGGCGATGCGGCGAGGTCACGCGGCGCTGGTCGCCTCCGAAAGCCTGTACGAGGAGATCAACGAGGAGGCAGGGCGCTCGAACATCGACATCGAGAAGCACCTGCGCCGGTCGGAGGTCAGAGCTGCCCACGCCCAGGCCTGGATGGCGCTGGCCCGCGAGCTGGCCACCGAAGGCAACCGGTACGGTCAGGCAGGAACCTGATCTCGATCAGCGCTGGAGTCCCTGTGTCCCCTGATCCTTTGCTGCGACCTGCCTCCGGCGGCGACCCGGCGCCGGCCGAGGCGGCCGCCGAGGTCCGTGTCAAGCCTCGCCTGCGCGGGGTGTTCCACCAGTACGCCTTCTTCGTCTCGCTCGCTTCCGGCACGCTGCTGGTCCTGCTTGCCGCGACCGCCAGGGCGGGGATCGCGGTGGCCGTGTACGCCGTGTCGGTGTCGGCGTTGTTCGGGGTGAGCGCCCTGTACCACCGGGTCACCTGGACCGTGCCGGCCCGGCGCCGCATGCGGCGCTTGGACCACGCGATGATCTTCCTGCTGATCGCCGGCACCTACACGCCGGTTGGCCTCCTCGTCCTCCGAGGCACCCTGGCCGCCGTCGTGCTCGCGGTCGTGTGGGCCGGGGCGGCGGCCGGGATCGTGCTCGAACTGGCCTGGACGGGTGCGCCGAAATGGCTCGGCGGCACCGTCTACCTCGCGCTTGGCTGGGTGGCGGTGGCGGCGATGCCGCAGCTGTTCGCCCGGCTCGGCGTGGTGGGTGGGCTGCTGATCGTCGCCGGCGGGCTGGTCTACTCGGCAGGCGCGGCGGTGTACGCGCTGCGCCGCCCCGACCCGGTGCCGGCCGTGTTCGGCTACCACGAGGTCTTCCACCTGTTGGTGATCGCCGGGGTCGCCGCCCACTTCCTGGCGATCAGCCTGTACGCCCTACCCATCCGCTGAAGCTTCCGGGCCGCCGGGCGATTCCTGGCCGAGTGCGGCCAGCGCACGAAGGGTCACCGCTTCCTCGGCGGGCATGTCCAGTTCGCAGAACAGGCGCAGGGCCTCGCGGATCGCGGCACGCGCCTGGTCGTTGCGTCCCTGGGCGCCGTGCAGCTCGCCGAGGGCGCGCAGCGCCCAGCCCCGGATGAACGGAAAGCCGCTCTCCGCCCATGGTTCCAGCAGCGGGCGGGCCTGCGCGTGGCGGCCGAGGTGCACCAGCGCGGTACCGAGGCAGACCTCGGCGGCAGCGCCGCTCAGTCGCTCACGGGCCGGCCGCAGGACCGCCAGCGCCTGCTCGAGCAGGCCGACGGCCTGTTCGTCGCGGCCTTGCTTGATGCGCACGGCCCCAAGCTGGTACAGCAGCCTCGCCTCACCGCGGCGGCTGCCGAGTCCGCGGTGCAACCTCAGGGCCTCCTCGAAGCAGCGCCGGGCGAGCTCGAACCGGCCGTGGTTGTGGTAGAGGTCGCCAAGGCACTGCAGCACGCAGGCGCGGGCGCGCGGGCTGGCGCCGTCGCCGAGGACGGCAAGGGCGTCCTGGACCTGTCGGCGGCGCTGCTGGAACGCTGCACGGTCGCTGCGGTACACCGCCAGCGCCGCCAGGCACATCGCCCGTCCGGAGTCCTCGCCCAGTTGCTCGAAGGTGCCCAGCGCGGCCTGCCAGCAGTCGAGTGCCTCATCGTGGCGACCACCGCCCGGGCGGATGGTCTCCAGGCTGCCCAGGGACAGCAGTACGGCAGCCTCTCCCTGGGCATCCTGGGCCTGGCGGGCGGCGGCCAGGGCCTGCCCGGTACAGCGGCGCCAGTCGTCCAGGTACGTGCCGGTCGCCAGGAACTGGGTGAGGGCGCTGGTCAGCTCCCACGACAGCGCGGCCATGCCGAGGCAGGCGGCCTGGGTGACCGCGGCGGCCAACGCGGGGCGTTCGGCCTCGAACCAGGCCAGCGGGTCGGCCAGCAGCCGATCGCCGGCCGCCGCCTCCACCGGCCAGCGGGGCGCAGCGCCGTACACCGGTTCGAGCAGCGGGTTGCCGAGCCGGGCGTCGGCGCGCTCGGCCAGGTGCAACCAGGCGCCGAACGCACGTGCCAGCGCGGCCCTCCGCTGGGCGGGTGGGTCCTCGGCCTCGGCGCGCTCGCGGGCGTGCACGCGGACCAGGTCGTGGAAGCGGTAGCGGACCAGCCCGGTGGCGTCCTGCCCAGCCACCTCCAGCAGCCGCGCGTCCACCAGCCGGTCTGCCAGCTCCTGTGCCCGCTCGATGGGGCAGTCGAGCAGGGCGGCGGCGACCCAGGCGGCCACGTCGGGTGCTTGCAGCAACCCCAGGCGGGCGTACAGCAGCCGCGCGGCGGGCTCCAGCGCCTGGTAGCTGAGCGTCAGGCTGGCGCGGATGGCCAGTTGCCCGTGGGCCAGTTCGTCCAGCCGCCGCCGCTCGTCGGCCAGCCGGTCCACCAGCTGGGCCGGCCGCCAGTGCGGCCGCGCCGCAAGCCGGGACCCGACGATCCGCAACGCCAGCGGCAGGTACCCGCACAGCCGTGCCAGCGCCGTGACCGCCGCCGGCTCAGCGGCAACCCGCTCTGGCCCGACGATCCGTTCCAGCAGCGCAACCGCCTGCTCCGGGTCGAGCACGTCGAGGTCGAGCAGCCGGGCGCCTTCGAGCCCGGCCAGCCGGCCCCGGCTGGTCACCAGGACCGCGCACGTCGGGCTGCCGGGCAGCAGCGGGCGGACCTGTGCCTCGCTGCCAGCGTCGTCGAGCACGACCAGCACGCGCCGGCCCGCCAGGCGGCTGCGGTAGAGGGCAGCGCGTTCCTCCACCCCTGAAGGGATCGCGGCGCCGTCCACGCCCAGCGCACGCAGGAACCACGCCAGCACCTCACCCGGGTCGAGCGGCTGCGGCCCGGCGCCGCGCAGGCTGGCGTACAGCTGCCCCTCCGGGAAGTCGGCCGCCAGCTGGTGCGCAACGTGGACGGCGAACGCGCTCTTGCCGACGCCGGCCTTGCCGGCGACCGCGGAGACCGCCACCGCGCCCGCGTCGGACCCCCCAGCCGTGGCGCCGGGCGGTCGCGCGAGCAGTTGCCGGAGCCAGCAAACCAGCTCGCTGCGGCCGACGAAGTCGGCTACGTCCGGCGGCAGCTGGCGCGGCGCGACGCTCCCGTACGGGGAGGACAGGGGACGGGCTGGTGGCGGTCCAGGCGTGAGCAGCGGGCGTGCGGCCTCCTCGAACCGCTCGCGCTCCCACCCGGCCAGCCGTAGCGCATCGGCCAGCAGCCGAACCGACGCCCCCCGCGGTCGCCGGACCCGCCCCGCCTCGAGGTCCCGGATCGTGCGGACGCCCAACCCCGACCGCTGGCCCAGCCGCTCCTGCGTCAGCAGCCCGCGCTCCCGGTAGGCACGCAGCAGCCCGCCAAAGCCGTCGTCGCCAGCCGAGGCCGCGCCACCCGATCCCTCGGCCATGCTCGTCCCTCCACCTCCTACCGCTTCCGCGAGATCTTCCCAGTTTCCCCTCCCGGCCAGACAACGGGCCGGCTGAACCTGCCCGTCTGCTGGAAACGCGAGCCTGCCAGGTCGAAAGAGCAAGGGTCGCCGCCGTCAAGGCCGAGGACGGCGGCGACGTCGCGGTGACGGGCGAGCGGAGCACGTAGTCAGCCTCGGGTGACGGTGACGTCGTAGGCGCCGCCCGGGACTGTCAGCTGCACGTAGCCGTCGGCGGCTTTGGCCTGGTAGGCGATGCTCGTGCCCCGGTACCACGCGATGCGGCCGTTGACGGTGACGACGGCCTTGCCGGTGGCGGGGACGGCGATCGTGCCGCTCGTGCCGTCAGGCGTCTCGGCGTGCAGTTCGAACCACTCGGCGAGATCGCCGAAGCACGGTCGGTCGTGCGGACGGTCCGAACCCTCGGCTTCGCCGACCGCAGCCGGATCGGCCTGGTGGGGATGAGCATGGGCGGCGTCGTCGCGGCATCGTGGCCGCCGAGGAGCCCGGCATCCGCGCGGTGTGCCTGTGGTCGCCGGCCGCCGTCGCCCCGTTCGAGGTCGGCAGCGGCTACCTCAAGGGACGCAGCATCGCCGCGGAGGTCGAAGCAAAGGGCTACTTCGACGCCGACGGCCACCGGGTGAGCCCGGCCCTCGTCGAGGACATCACCAACCTCGACGTCTACGGGCGCTCCTGCGCCTACACCGGCCCCGTCCGCATCATCCACGGCGACCGGGACGACGTCGCCCCCATCGCCTACGCACGCCGCTACCTCGACCACTACGGCGGCCACGCCGAGCTCGAAGTCGTCCCAGGCGCCGACCACGCGTGGAGCACCGTCCCGCACCGCACCCGGCTGCACCAGTCCACGCTGGAGCACCTCCGCGAGCACCTTCGTCCATGAGGGATGAGGCCGGTGCCGTGCTGCCCGTGCCGCGGCCGCGTTGTCACCCTGGTGTTCAACGGGCCGTCGTCAGGGTTGGTGGGGATCAGGCGGCGGCGCGCGCGTCGCTCAGCGCGACGGACCGCCACCTGCCGCGTCGTCCTACAAGCTCCGCAACCAGGCGCGCATCAGGCCGGCCTCACCGTTCCGGGGCTCCGCCGGGTCAGGGCCGTCAGGGTGATCACCCCGGCGGCGAGCAAGGTGATCGCGCCGAGCCCGGCGAACCCGAACGCCACCAGCGGTTCACCGACGAACGACTGCGCGACGACCGCGGCCGCGAACAGCGCGTACCCGGCCGTCGCGAAGCCCACGACCCGTTGGCGGCGCCGCTCGGTCCAGCCGGTGAACGACGCCAACCACGCCAGCGCCGGGAGGATCAGGATGCCGTGCATGGTGGCCGCGTGACCCGGCTTGAGGAACCCACCGACCAGGTAGGCGCGCTGCTGGTGCCCGGCGACCACCTCGGTGACGCCCCTGGCGATCATCACCGCTCCCAGCAGCAGGGCGACGTCCAGCGCCACGAACCCGGCCCGCACGGCCAGCCGCAGGCTCGGCGCGACCGACGGGTTCGCGCGGAACGACGCCACGGTCATCGCCGCGATGGTGACGATGAGCACGCCGCCGCCGGCCGCCAGTGCCCGTGAGACGATCGTGTCGAAGGTCGTCTCCTGGTCGAAGTGGGACGGAACCCCGCGCCACACCTGCATCGTGACCAGCGCGGTCTCCATGACGCAGGCGGTCGTGAACGCGCCCAGCAGCCAACGCCGCTCCCTCGGGCGCAGTGGCACGAACGACGACACCCACACGATGGTGATCAGGGTCACCCCGAAGGACAGCCCGAAGGTGACGGCCTTGCGCCAAGACACCGGCCCCTCCCACGGCCCGCCGTCGACGGCGAAGACACCCAGGTGGAACAGGCCCGACGCCACCAGCGCGACGCCGATCCGGTAGCCGGCCCGCCCCAATGGCCCGGCGTCGGCCCAGAACGCTCGCAAGTCGCTGAACATACCGCCAGTCTCGCAATCCCCATGGGGATTGCAACGGGTCGGGGTGACCTCCCCGGTTCGCGACCTCGCGGCGCCCTCGGTTTGCGCACGGTCGAGAACCTACTTGCACAGTGTTCAAGTGGTGCGCTACCGTTCTACTTGAACATTGTTCAAGTCGAGCCCGGGCGTGAAGAGGAAGGAGGCTGGAGTGTCGCAGGATGCGCTGGCGGAGCTCGTCGGGGCGACGGCCACGAAGTTCGGCATTCCCGGCGTCGTCGCCGGGGTGTGGATGGATGGCCATGAGGCCCACGCGTGCCACGGCGTGACCAGCATCGACAACCCGCTGCCGGTCGACCCCGACACGGTCTACGTGCTGGGCTCGGTCACCAAGACCTATACGGCGACCGCGCTGATGCGCCTGGTCTCCGACGGGCGGGTCGAGCTGGACGCGCCGGTGCGCCGCTACGTCCCCGAGCTTCGGCTCACCGACGAGCGGGCCGCGGCGGAGATCACCGTGTTGAACCTGCTCAACCACACCGCGGGCCTGGACTGGGGGATCACCGTCGATACCGGGGAGGGGGACGACGCCCTGGCAGGCTACGTGGCGAAGCTGGCCGGGTTGAAGCTGATCGCGCTCCCCGGCGCCCGCGCCTCCTACAGCCAGGCGGGATACAACCTGGCCGGGCGGGTCGTGGAGAAGGTCACCGGCCTGACCTACGAGCGCGCCGTCGCCTCGCTGGTGTTCGAGCCGCTGGGGCTGTCGCACAGCTTCTTCGCCCGCGACGACGTCATGACCCGGCGGTTCGTCGTGGGGCACAACCGCGGCGAGGACGGCGCATTGTCGGTCGCGCGGCTGTGGCGGCGGTGGCGCGGCGAGAACCCCGGCGGGGGCGTGGTGTCCTCGGTGGCGGACCAGCTGCGCTGGGCACGGTTCCACCTCGGTGACGGCCGCGCGGAAAGCGGTGTCCGTGTGCTGCCGGCAGAGGTGCTGCACCGGATGCAGCGGCCGACGGTCGCGCTGCGGGGCAGCAGCCTCGGCGACGCCATCGGCATCGGCTGGTTCCTGCGCGACGTCGACGGTGTGGGCACCGTCGGGCACGGTGGGTCGGCCAACGGCCAGTTCGCCGAGCTCCTCCTCGTGCCGGAACGCGGCTTCGCCGTCGTGGCGCTGTCCAACGCCGGCCCGGACGGCACCCCCTGCAACCAGGCGATCGTCCGCTGGGCGCTGGAGACGTACCTCGGGGTGGTGGAGCGGGACCCGGAGCCGCTGCCGTACGACGGCGCGCGCGCTCGGGAGGTCGTCGGGGCCTACGAGAACGAGGTCATGACGCTGACCATCGGCACCGACGGGGCAGGGCTGCGCCTCGAGGTCCTGATGAGGCCGGAGATCCGTGCGGCGGCGGACAAGGAGCTGCCGCCGGACTACCCGCCGGCCGACATCGGCCTGCTGCCCGGCGACCGCGACGAGTACGCCATCACCAGCGGCGGCCTGAAAGGGCTGCGGGGCTTCTTCACCCGCGACGAGGACGGCGCGGTCGTCGGCGTCGACCTCGCCGGCCGCCTGTACACCCGGGTTCCTACGGCCTCGCAGTGAGAGCCGAGGACGAGCGGCGACGGCCTACGCGCGGGCGTCGACCTCCGCCGCGACCCCGCATAGGCGGCGTTGCTCAGCTGGGAGGCTTCTGCCAGACCGAGACGTGCTGACGGCTGTCGCTGGTGAAGGCCTCCCGCGTCCAGCCGCCCCACCGCTCGCGCAACCGCAGCCCGGCGAGCTGGGCCATCAGGTCGAGCTCGGCCGGCCACACGTACCGGAACGGGATCGTGGAGTACTCGCAGCGGCCGTCCGCGACCTCGACGTAGTGCCCGAGCATCGCCTGCGTGGTGACGTCGTAGGAGTAGAACACCGACCGCGCCGGGCTCACGTGCCACGGCAGCACGTCCTGACCGGGCGGGAGCCTGCGCAGCTCGGGGACCCGGACCTCGATGACGAAGCAGCCGCCGGGCTCGAGGTGCGCCGCGGCGTTGCGAACGCAGGCGACCTGCGCCTCCTGCGTCGTCAGGTTCATGATCGTGTTGAAGACCAGGTACGCCAGCGAGAACGTCCCGTCCACCCTGGTGGTCGCGAAGTCGCCGATGGTCACGCCGATGGCCTCGCTGCCCGGCTTGGCGCGCAGCCGGTCGACCATCGCCCGCGACAGGTCGATGCCGTGCACCGGGACGCCGCGGCGTGCCAGCGGCAGCGCGATCCGTCCGGTGCCGATGCCCAGCTCCAAGGCCCGGCCACGGCCGGCCAACTCCGCCAGGACCCCGACCGCCGGGTCCACGGCGCCCGGCTCGAAGATCTCCGACGACTGGTCGTACCGTGCCGCGACCCGTTCGCCGAAGTAGCCGTCCTCGTCGTCCATCGCGCCGGACGGTACCCCAGAAGGCTGCCCAGGTCACGGCCAGCGGGTCCGTGATCCTGAATCTCGGTATCGCGGCGAGCTACCATGCGCCCTGATGACGCTCCAGATCCTCGGGCCTGGTGGCGACCTGGTCGCCGATCCCCCGCTCGACCTCGACGAGGCCGTCCGGCTGTACCGCGCGATGCTGGTCGCCCGCGCCTACGACCGAAGGGGCACCGCCCTGCAGCGCCAGGGCAGGCTGGCCACCTACGCGTCGTTCGAGGGGCAGGAGGCGGTCCAGATCGGGAGCGCCGCGGCGCTGCGGCCGGACGACTGGCTGGTGGCGACCTACCGGGACGCGGGCGCGATGTGGATGCAGGGCTACCCCATGGAGCTGCTGCTGGCCGGGCGGAGCGGCCACGAGCTGGGCGGCTCGCCGCCCCGCTCGGTCAACGTGCTGCCGCCCTCGATCACCGTCGGCGGGCACCTGGTCCACGCGGTCGGGCTGGCCTGGGCCGAGCGCTACCGGGGGAGCGACCGGATCGCGCTGACCCTGTTCGGCGACGGCGCGACCTCCGAGGGAGACTTCCACGAGGCGATGAACTTCGCCGGGACCTTCACCATCGGCTGCGTCTTCCTGTGCCAGAACAACGGCTGGGCCATCTCCATGCCCACCGAGAAGCAGACCCGCGCCGAGGCCATCGCCGACAAGGCCGTCGGCTACGGCATGCCGGGGGTTCGGGTGGACGGCAACGACGTGTTCGCGGTGTACCAGGCGACCAGCGCGGCGGTCGACCGGGCGCGCTCCGGTGGCGGCCCCACCCTGATCGAGGCGGTCACCTACCGGATGGGGCCGCACAGCAGCGCGGACGACCCGGGGCGGTACCGCAGCGCCGAGCTCACCGAGTCGTGGCGGCGGCGCGACCCGATCGAACGGCTGCGCCGCCACCTCGAGCGCCGCGACCGGTGGAGCCAGGCGACGCAGGACGAGCTCGAGCAGGAGGCGGCCGCGGAGGTCGATCGGGCGGTCGAGGCGGCCGAAGCGCTCCCGGCGTTCACCGCCGGCGAGATCTTCGACGCCATGTTCGCCGAGCTTCCGCCGCACCTGGCGGAGCAGCGCACCTGGGCGGAGGAGGGGTAGGTGGCGACGCTGACGCTGGCGCAGGCCATCAACCGCGCCCTCGCCAGGGCGCTCGAGGAGCGCGACGACGTGATCCTGCTGGGAGAGGACATCGGCGTGGCGGGCGGCGTCTTCCGGATCACCGACGGGCTGCGCGACAAGTTCGGCGGCGACCGCGTGGTCGACACCCCGGTGGCCGAGTCCGGCATCGTCGGCGTCGGCTTCGGCCTGGCGGTCGGCGGCCTGCGCCCGGTGCTCGAGCTCCAGTTCATGGGCTTCTCGTACCCGGCCTTCGACCAGGTGATCAGCCACGTCAGCCGGATCAGGAACCGCTCGAGGCACCGGTTCACCGCCCCGCTGGTCATCCGCATGCCCTACGGCGGCGGGATCGGCGCGGCAGAGCACCACTCGGAGTCGACCGAGGCGCTCTACGCCCACGTTCCCGGCATCAAGGTGGTGGTCCCATCCCGCCCGACCGACGCCGCCGGGCTGCTACGCGCCGCGATCGAGGACCCCGACCCGGTGGTCTTCCTCGAGCCGATCCGCCTCTACCGGGCGGTGAAGGAAGAGGTCCCGGAGGAGCTGCCGGCCACCCCGATCGGGGTGGCGGCGGTGGAGCGGCCGGGGACCGACCTCACCCTGCTGGCCTGGGGGGCGATGATGATGGAGACCAGGGCGGCGGCGGAGGCGCTCGAGGAGTCCGGCGTGTCGGCCGAGGTCGTGGACCTCAGGAGCCTGGTGCCGCTCGACGCCGGCACCATCGCGGCCTCGGTCGCCAGGACCGGGCGGGCGGTCGTCGTCCACGAGGCGCCCCGCACCGCCGGCTTCGGGGCCGAGGTCGTCGCCCAGATCCAGGAGCGCTGCCTGTACCAGCTCGAAGCGCCCGTCGCGCGGGTGACCGGCTGGGACACCGTGTTCCCGCTGAAGCGGTCCGAGGACCACTACCTGCCGAGCACCGAGCGCATCGTCGCCGCGGCCCGGCGCGTGCTCGAAGCGTGACCGCGGGGCGGGGCCGAGGGAACGACAGGAGGCGCGGCATGGCCAGCGAGTTCCGGCTCCCGGACATCGGCGAGGGGCTGACCGAGGCCGAGGTCGTCCGGTGGCACGTCTCGGTGGGGGACACGGTGGTGCTGGACCAGCCGCTGGTGGAGGTCGAGACGGACAAGGCCGTGGTCGAGCTGCCCAGCCCGTTCGCCGGGACGGTGCTGCACCGCGGTGCCGCCGAGGGCGAGACGCTCAGGGTCGGCGAGATCGTCGTCGTGGTCGGGGATCCCGGGGAGCGCTGGGCCGACGGCCAGGGCCAGCAGGCGGCCGCGGCCCAGGACGGTGACGGCGGCACGCGCTCGGACGCCGGCGCGCCGATCGTGGGCACCCTTTCCGAGGAGGCGCGGGACCTCACCCCGGGCGTCCGGGCGGCGGGTGGCGGGAGCCAGCGGCCGCCCGCGCTCCCGCTGGTCCGCAAGCTCGCGAAGGAGCTGGGCGTGGACCTCCGCGCCGTCCCCGGCACCGGCCCCGGCGGCCGGGTCACCCGGGCGGACGTGGCCGCCGCGGCGGCCAGGGCCGCACGGCAGCCGGCGCCTTCCGCGACGGGGCCAGGGGAGCGGCCGGCCGCCGCCAGGACCGGCGACGAGCGCCGTCCGCTGGGCAGGCTCCGCCGCACGATCGCCGCCAACCTCCGGTCGGCCTGGTCGGAGATCCCGCAGGTCACCGCGTTCGACGAGGTGGACGCCACCCGGTTGCTGGCCGCCAGGAAGGCGCTCGGAGCCCGCCACGGCGTGCCGGTGCCGATCGACGCGCTCGTGGTCGCGGCGGTGATCCCGGCGCTGCGTGCCCACCCCGAGCTCAACAGCTCGCTGGACGGCGACACGCTGGTGCTGCACGCCCGGCAGGACATCGGCATCGCCGTGGACACCCCGGACGGGCTGGTGGTGGCCGTCGTCGCCGACGCCGGCTCCAAGGACCTGCTGCAGCTTGCCGGGGAGGTGCAGCGGCTCGGCGCGGGCGCCCGCGCCCGGACGCTCAGCCCCGCGGAGCTGTCCGGGCAGACCTTCACGGTGTCGAACATCGGGGCGCTCGGCGGTGGCTGGGGGACCCCGCTGGTTCCCAAGGGGACGGTCGCCATCCTCTCGGTGGGGCGGGTGGCGCCGAGGCCGGTGGTGCGCGACTCCAGGGTCGAGGCGGCGCCGGTGATGCAGCTCTCGCTGTCCTACGACCACCGGGTGGTCGACGGGGGCGCCGGCCGGCGGTTCCTGGCGACGGTGATCGAGTACCTGACCGAGCCGGTGCTGTTCCTCACCTGACCGGAATGTTCGCGAACACAGCTCTGGTGGCCGATGGCGAAAGGAAGGTCGACGTCGAGGTGACCGACGACAGGTCGAGCGGTCAGCCGGCGGGAAGGACGGCGATCGCGTCGATGGAAATGAGCAGGTTGCGCGGCAGCTTCACGTTGGCCGGCGCCGAGCGAGCCGGCGGCGGGTCAGGCATGTAGCGTGCATAGATGGCGTTGATCGACGCGAAGTCGTCGACGTTCGCATAGAAGATGGTGGTCTTGACCAGGGTCGCCAGCGACGCGCCGGCGGCGGTGAGGATCGCCTCGAGGTTGCGCAGCGCCAGCTCGGTCTGCTCCTCGATACCGTCCGGCGCGACGCCGGTGGCCGGGTCGATGCCTGCCGTGCCCGAGCAGAATACGAGCCCGTTGGCAACGATCGCCTGGCTGTAGGGCCCGATCGCGTGCGGTGCGTCGTCGGTCGAGACCGCCTGTTGAATCATCGCTGAACCTCTCCATGCGCTCGTGTGGGTGGCCAATGCCTGATCTTGCCTGGTCCGCTGGGTACGAGGTTGCCAGCATCGGCTTGCACGAGGCTGGAATGGTCCTCGAACAGGGTGGTACGTCCCGTGACGTACGCGTGCGCTCCGGCAGCGCCCAGCTCGATCGCGATCCCGCGCCCGGCACCGCGGCTGCCACCAGCCACCAGCGCCACTTGCCGTCGAGCTTGCCCATCACGTCCTCCATCGACTGCCGCCAGCAGCTCGGGGTCGGTGTTGGATGGGTCAGGTGAGCTGGATGAGGGCGACGCCGGCGAGCAGCAGCGCAACGCCGGCGAGGCGTGCCCGGGTCAGCGGCCGCTCGGGCAGGCGTAGCAGGCCGAAGTGGTCGACCAGCAGCGAGGCGAGCTGCTGGCCGGCGACGGTCAGCCCGACCACCGCGGCAGCGCCGATCTGGGGGATGAGCAGGAAGACCGCGACCACGTAGGTGGCGCCGGCGAAGCCGCCGAGCCAGCCCCACCAGGGCAGACGGCGTAGCGGCGCCAGCCGCGGCCAGGGCGTGCGCCGCAGCGCGTGCGCGCCCAGCAGGACCAGCGCCATGGTGGCGGTGGCGACCATGAAGCTGAAGGCGCCGACCGTGACCGGCGCGTGGAGGTCCGCGCGGAGTTGGGCGTTCACCGCGCCCTGCAGCGGCAGGGCCGAGCCTGCCGCCAGGCCGAGCAGCACCCACCGGGCAAGCTGGACCCAGCGCCCGGCGGGCGCGAGCGTGGGCGCCTGGGCGCGGACGACCAGCGCGATTCCGGCGACCACGGCGGCTGCGCCGACGACCGTGGCGGGCTTCAGCCCGGTGCGCGCCACCCCCAGCAGGCCGAGCGTGTCCACCACGACCGAGGCGATCATCTGCCCGGTGACGAACAGCCCGACGCTGACCAGCGCGCCAAGGCGGGGGAACAACAGGATGCCGGCAGTGATGTAGACGGCGCTCCCCAGGCCGCCGAGGAGGTGCCACGGCTCGGCGTTCGGCAGCAGGTCCACCGCGCCCAGCGACCCGGCCAGGGTCGCCAGCACGGTCAGCAGCGCGGCGCCGACGCCGAGCTGCAGGGTGGAGGCACCGACGGGGCCGCCGGCGGCACTGCTGAGCTGGAGGTTGGCAGCGGCCTGGACGGCCAGCAGGCCGCCCACGACCAGCGCGAGGAAGGTGAGCAACATCCGCGTACGGCCCTTCTTGGGCGACTATCCGGACGCGAGGTCCGCTTATGGTTTGGCATGGTACGCATAACTGGACGATACGTCCACTTCCAAGTA
Source organism: Actinomycetes bacterium (assembly GCA_036377075.1). Classification (GTDB taxonomy): domain Bacteria; phylum Actinomycetota; class CALGFH01; order CALGFH01; family CALGFH01; genus DASUZB01. Next base: position 29,368 of record DASUZB010000187.1, read on the forward strand.
GGCTGCGGTCATGCGCACGCCGTCCCCCACCCCGGTCGAGCGCTCCGGCGACCCGGGCCGGCGCGAGCGGGCCGACGCCGCCCGCAACCGCCGGCGCGTCCTGGCCGCCGCCGAGGAACTGTTCGCCCGCCACGGCGCCAACAACGTCACCATGGAGCAGATCGCCCAGGCCGCGGGGGTCGGCAAGGGCACCCTGTACCGCCGCTACCCCGACCGCGCGTCGATCGCGGTCGCGCTGCTTGACGAGCACGAGCGGGCCGTCCAGGAGCGGCTCATCGCCGGCCCGCCCCCGCTCGGCCCCGGCGCTCCCCCTGCCGAGCGGCTGACCGCCTTCTACGCCGCCATGGTCGAGCTGCTGGAGCGCCACGTCCACCTGGCGCTCGGCGCCGAGACCGGCGAGCGCCGCTTCACCACCGGCGCCTACGGCTTCTGGCGCGCCCACGTCCGCGCTCTGCTGCTCGCCGCCTGGTCCGCCGCCGAGGGCGCCGACGCCGGGCGGCTCGACGCCATGGTCGATGCCCTGCTCGCGCCGCTGGCCCCGGAGCTGTACCAGTACCAGCGCCGACGCGGCCGCACCCCCGCCGAGATCACCGCCGCCCTCGCCCAGCTGGCCGAGGCGATCTGTGCCCGTTCGCGGGGCTAGTACCTCGCAATCCGGAACCGGATTAGGTGGTGCGTGTGGCCAGGAGCCGTCGCAGGTGCACGCGCTCGATCGTCGCGCACGTTGCGATCGGCAAGCGCGCGGCCACCCGTGGACGGGAAAGCCATGCGAGCGGGCATGGGCCATCTCACCCGCACCTCGCGGTCGGTTGGGCCCGAGCGGCGGTAGCGGCGCACCACGCGCCCATCGCCGAGCGCGTAAACGTCAGCATCGCGGCGTGCCGTGCCGTCCGACGTCGGACGGCCAGGGCCGGGATGAGGGCGACGCCTAGGGGGAACGGACTGCCGCGGGACAACTCGGTGGCGCTGGCGGCGTGGGCGGGCCATCCTTGCCGCACGGCCCGACGTGACGCCCCGGCCTGAGGGAGCCAGCATGCGAAGACCCGGCTTGGCCTGACGCTGACGGCCCGGTCTCCTCCGCCGTCCGACGCCTGCCTGGTGCGGACCGGACACAGGAGGAACCTTGTGATGGGCGAGAGCAAAGAGCAGCTCCTGGAGCTGTACGAGGCCCGCGGCGAGCTCGAGACGTTCGTCGCGGCGAAGCGGCTGTACGAGCAGGCGCTCGCCGGAGAAGGGTCGGCCGACCCGCAGGTGCTGGTCGGCTACGGCTACCTGCTGGAGTGCCACGGGCGCATCGCGTTGCGGGAGGCGGCGGCGCGGTACCGGCACGCGGTCGCGCTGGACCCCGGCGCCGACAAGCCGCGCTACCAGCTCATCTCGGCCCAGGCGGCGCTGGGCGAGCCCGAGGTGGCGGTCAAGTCGTACGAGGAGCGGCTGGCCCGGTCGCCGGAGGACGTGCGGGAGCACCGCTTCGTCGCCAAGGCGTACCTGGCGGCCCGCGACTACGCCCAGGCGGGCAGGGTGGCCGAGGACGGCCTGGCGCTGGACCCCGACGACCGCATCCTGCTCGAGTTCAGGGGCGAGGTACGGGCCGCGACCGGGGACCCGGAGGGTGCGCTGGCCGACTGGCGCCGCGCGGTCGACGTCGTCGACAACATCGGTCCGGTCTACCTCAGCGCGTTCCTGCTCGAACGGCTGGGGCGGCTCGAAGAGGCCGCGGCGGCGTGGCAGTACGTCCTCGACTGGTGCGAGGAGCACGACGCGCCCCTGACCGCCGAGTGGCCCGCGCGGGAGCTCGCACGCCTGCGCGCGCGGCTCTCCGACGGCTGATGAACCGGATCGGCCCCGAACCTCTCAGGTCGGCCGGGCCCAGAACGGTGGCGGGGCCGGGATGCGCGCGAGCGGCGAACGGAGGCGGCCGAACCTCGGGTCGGCCGCCTCCCACTGCCGGCGGGCGGCGTCGATCTCCGCGCGGGTGCGGGCGACGAAGTTCCACCATATCAGGATCGGCTCCGGGAACGGTTCGCCGCCCAGCAGCAGCACCCGTGCCCGGTCGGTGGCCGCGAGCGTCACCTCCTCACGGCCTTGGCCGAGGTAGGCCAGCTGGCCCGGCCGGACGACCTGCTCCCCGACCAGAATCTCGCCGGCCAGCACCACCATGGCGTGCTCGAAGGCCGGCCGCAGCGGCCACGCACCCGTCCCCGCTTCGAGCGTCGCGTCCACGCCGACCAGCGGGGTGTCGTGCCGGGCTGGCGAGGTGCGACCGGCGAAGCTGCCCACCAGGACGGTCGCCACGGCGTTTGCCCACTCGGCCCGCGGCAGCTCGGCGTGGTGCTCGAACCCGGCCGCGCCGTGGCGGGTCGCCTCGGGCTGGGCGATCCACAGCTGCACGCCGTGCAGTTCGCCGCGGTATCGGCCGGTGGCCTCCTCCGAGTGGCTGACGCCCTGCCCGGCGGTCATGAGGTTGAGCTGCCCGGCCCGGATGACCTGCTCGCTGCCGAGGCTGTCACGGTGCAGCACCTCGCCGGCGACCAGCCAGGTGACCGTCTGCAGGCCGGTGTGCGGGTGCGG
>DASUZB010000188.1:0-19994 GCA_036377075.1 Actinomycetes bacterium
CGACACTCAGTCGATGATGGGGCTGTGCGCGTCGGCTCGTCGGTCTGACCCTCGGTACGACTGGCACGGGTTGCCCTGAGCTTGAACTGTCGACCGCCGGGTCGGCGCACACGAGTCCTCGCAGGCGTCGGTCGTCGTGACCCAATAGGGGCGTTGAGCTGCTCTGCACCGTGAGTGTCCTGTCCGTCGCCGACCGCCTGTCGCAGGCCAGCCGGCTCGACACCTACTCGGGGGAGCTTATCGATGACCCATGCGCCGCAGCTTGTTCTCGGGGTCGACACCCACAAGGACGTCCACGTCGTGGTCCTGCTGGACCGGCTCGGCCGCCACCTGGCCGCCGCATCCTTCGGCACCACCGACGCTGCCAACGCCGAGCTGGTGGCCTGGACCCGCCGCTACGGACAGGTCAGCGCCGCCGGGGTCGAGGGGACCGGCAGCTACGGCTACCGGCTCGCCCAGCACCTCGCCGACCAGGGCATCAGCGTGGTCGAGGTCAACCGCCCCGACCGCGCCCGGCGGCGCCGCAAGGGCAAGAGCGACCCGGTCGACGCCGAGGCAGCCGCCCGCGCCGTGCTCGCCGGCGACGCCCATGCGGTCCCCAAGGACCGCAACGGCGCCGTCGGGGAGCTGCGCGCCCTGGTGGTGGCCCGCCGCAGCGCGATCAAGGCCCGCACCCAGGCCACCAACCAGCTCCGCGCGCTGCTTGTCGATGGCGACGACGAGCTGCGCGGCCGGCTGCGGCCGCTGCGCAAGGCCCACCTGGCCCGCGCCTGCGCCCAGCTTGCGCCCACGGCGGGCCTGCAGCTGGCCATGGGCAGCCTGGGGCGCCGCTGGCTGGCCCTCAACGACGAGATCACCGGCCTGGACGCGGCCATCACCACCACGCTCAAGCGCACCGCCCCCCGGCTGCTTTCGCGCCACAGCGTCGGCGTGCAGACCGCCGCCCAGCTGCTGATCACCGCCGGCGACAACCCGGGCCGGTTGCGCAGCGAGGCGGCCTTCGCCGCCGTGTGCGGCGCCAGCCCGGTCGAGGCCTCCTCCGGCAAGACCATCCGGCACCGGTTGAACCGCGGTGGGGATCGCGCCGCCAACAGCGCGCTGTGGACGATCGCCAACAACCGCCTCATGCACGACCCGCGCAGCCGCGCCTACGCCGCCAAGCGCACCGCCCTGGGCAACAGCCGCAAGGAGCTCCTGCGGTGCATCAAGCGAGCCCTCGCCAGGGAGCTCTACCCCCTCATCCTCGACGCCCTGGCCCCACCGCCCCTTCCTTGACATAGGGGCATCAAGCTCGCGGTGCGCTACCAGGCCACCGTGAACGTCGCCGCGATCAACGACTGGCTATGACTTTTGAAACACACCCTAGTACACGTGGTCCACGCGGCTGGTCAGCTCGGTCGCGAGCACACGCCGCTCAGCCACCCACCGGGCCGTGGCTCAGTGCGTCCGCCACGCTGCTGCCTCCTTCGGTGGGTTGGTGGTGACGGCCTTGACCAGCAGGGCCGGCGGCCGGAACGTCACCCCGGTCACCATGGTCCCCAGCCGGACCCGTCGGGTCTGGGCGGCAAGGAACCCCAGGGTCGTGTAGGCCTCCAGCATCTCGGTGTCGTCGGCGGCTGCCGCGCCTCCATATCGATCCGAAGGGCCCACGCGCCCGCGAGCCTCCGCACCTCCGGATCGAACTGCCGGGAAACTGCCGGCAAGCTGCCGGGAATGGCCTGGTCTGGACGCCGTCGTTCAGCGGTGGGCGTGGCGCGCGACGAACCCCCGCAGGTCCGCTAGCACCTTGGGGGCGTCGTCCCCAACGTCCAGCATGCTGGTGCCGTGGTTGACGCCCGCGACCACCACCAGCCGCTTGTCGCGCACCCGGGCCGTGCGGTACAGGGCGCGGGCGTCGTCCACGAACGGGTGGTCGTCGGCGCTGGCGACCAGCAGCAGCGGGACCCGCAGGCGCGCCACCGCCGCCCGCGCGTCCAAGCCCTCGAACGTCGCCGGGCCCGACAGGCTCACCACGCCGGCGACCGGCGGGCGGATCCGGGCCGCCGCCGCCAGCACCGCCGTGCCGCCCATCGACGAGCCGACCAGCACAATCGTGTCGGCGCCGCGGCGGCGAAGCTGCTCGGCGGCCGCGGCCACGTCGGTGTCGATGCGCGCGCCCGCCCCCGGCCCGGGCTGGGAGTCGCCGTAGCCCTCGAAGTCGAATGCCAGCACCTGGTAGCCCTGCCTGGCGAACGACCGCGCCTGCGGCAGCCACTCGCACAGGTCGCTGCCGACCTGGTGGCCGAGCACCAGGCCGGTCCGCCCCTGGCCGAGCACGACCCCGACCAGGCTGGCGCCGGCGCTGGTGGTGAAGCGGAACGGCGCCGGCGACCCGGCGCCGTGCAGGCAGGTCTTGATGATGCCGACGGTCGGTGCCGGGGTCGCCGCCGTCCGGCTTGCCGAGCCCCCGCCGGAGCACGCCGTGGCCAGCGGCACCACTGCCAGCAACCCCACCGCGAACCGAGCCCGCTGGAGTGGCGTGATCATGGTCGTTGTGGCCGTGGCGCGGCGGCGGTTGGCTGGACGGCTGCTGCGTTCGGGTCGATGGGGGTGATGGGAGGGTAGGCGGCTTGGAGGTCGCGGGCGGCGGCCAGGGCGTGCAGCTCCTGGAAGCAGCCGGCGATCAGCTGGACGCCCAGCGGCAACCGGTCGCTCGGGTGGTGACCGACGGGGACGGCGACCGCTGGCAGCCCCAGCGCGTTGACCGCGACTACCAGCCGCAGGCCGTGCCACAGCCGACCAACGTTGTCCGGGCCGCCGAGGTCGTAGCCAACCGGCGGCAAGGGCGTGGTGGCCGTGGGCCCGAGGACCAGCTGGTGCACGGCGAGGAACTCGGCCCAGCGACGGGCGATCGCGGTGCGCCGGGCAAACTCGGCGACCAATTCGTCGCGGTCCAGGGGTGGGCTGAAGGCCAAGGCCTCGCGCAGGAAGCTGCGGGCGTCCGGCCCGGCGAGCTGCTCCAGGTCCGACCGGGTGGCGGCGATCTCGGTGCATACCAGCCGCATCCACACCCGGGCGGCGGCGTCGACGTCGGGGGGTTCGGCCTGCTGGACCTGCCAGCCGGCCCGGTCGAGCGCGTCGGCGGCGCGGCGCACCCCCTCCTCCACGATCGGGTCGACGCCACCGCCGCCGGGATCCAGCGTGACCGCCACCCGCCGACGTCCTGGCGGGAAGGCCGAGTGGTCGAGCGGGGCGGGGACCGACCACGGGTCGGCCGGATCAGGTCCGGCGAGGACCTCCAAGGTGGCGTGCAGGTCGGCGACGTCGCGGCCGACCGGCCCCGGGACGGCGAACAGCTGCTGGGTCATGCTGGGCGGCCGCTCCGGCGCGCCCGCGAAGGGCACGCGACCTGGGGTTGGCCGCAGCGCGGCCACACCGCTGGCAAGGGCGGGCACGCGCAGCGACCCACCCAGGTCGCTGGCAAGCCCCAGCGGGGCCATGCCGGTGGCGACCGCCACGGCGTCGCCGCCACTGGACCCGCCCGACGTGCGGTCTGGGTCCCACGGGTTGCGGGTGGCGCCGTGCAGGCTGGAGTCGGTGTGCCAGCGCAGCATCAGGTCTGGCAGGTTGGTCCGGGCGATCGGGATCGCCCCGGCGGCGCGCAACCGGGCCACCGCCGGCGCGTCAGCGTCGGCGACCTTGCCGGCCAGCGCGCGCACCCCAAGGGTGGTCGGGGTGCCGGCGAGGTCGTGGTTCTCCTTGACGGTGACCGGCACGCCGGCCAGCGGGCCCAGCGGCGCCCCGGCGGCGCGGGCGCCCTCCAGCCGGTCGGCGGCCGCCAGCGCCTCGTCGGCGAGCACCCGGGTGACCGCGTTGACCGCTCCGTTCACCTGGCCGATGCGGTCCAAGTGGGCTTGGACGACCTCGCGGGCGCTGACCTGCCCCGTGCGCACCAGGGCAGCCAGCGCCAACGCCGACCGACCCACCAGGCCGCCGGTCACGCGCTCCGCCATGCGACCCGACCCTTCGGTGGTCCCTGCACGGCTCCGCAGCATACAGGCGGGTGCTTGGACGTCGGCGCCTGGATGCTGGAGCTGCCGTGAAACTGCCGGAGAGCTGCCGGTGGGCCGCAGCCGAACCCTGGTCCAGCATCAAGCTGCGAGCTTGCTGCCCACCCAAAAGAGTTGTAGGTTGCAACTATGGACGCCACGCTACCACCAGCCGTTGCAGCGCACGACGTTTCGTCGGGCCACTCGCACGCTCGCCATCCACACGCGGACGAGCAGCACCAACTCGTCTGGCTGCTGCTGGAGGCGATGCGGGCGCTGGGTCTGCACCGCCCCGACCCGGCCCTGCCCGAGGCGCCGGTGTCGGTCTCAGAAGGGCTGGCGCTGGCCGAGCTCGCGCACCAGGCCCCGCTGTCGCAGCAGGAACTGGCCGACCGCCTGCAGCTCGAAAAGAGCAGCGTCAGCCGCCTGATCGCCAACCTCGAGGTGCGCGGGCTGGTCAGCCGGCAGCGTGACCCGGCCAACCGGCGCTGGTTCCAGGTGACCCTGACCGACCGTGGCCGCGCCACCGCCACCCAGCTCATCGCCCGCTTCCACCAGCGCCACCAACGCCTGTTCGCCGCGCTGCGCCCCAGCGAACGCCAGGCGCTGGCGACCGGGCTCACCGCGCTCGTCCGCGCCGCCGCCGACGACGCTACCTAAGGGTTGTGTTCTGCAACTGTTGGCGGTACCGTGTCGCCTATGAGTTGCAATCTACAACTCTGCGAGGTCGGGATGCACTCGATGGGACGGTTCCTACACGGCGGTGCCACCCAGGCGCCCTTCCGGGGACGCGCAAGCCATGCCTACGACTGGGTCGCCGGGGTGCTGCGGCGCCGCTTCTACCGCCGCGTTGCCGCCGAGGTCGCCGCGGTCGTCCCGGCCGGCGGCGCGGTGCTCGACGCCGGCGCCGGCAGCGGCCGGCTGCTGGTCGCGCTCGCTCGCGCCCGGCCGGACCTGCAGCTCAGCGGCGTCGACCTGGAGGCCGACATGATCGCCCTCGCCGAGCGCAACGCCCGCGCCGCCGGCGTCGGCGACCGCCTGGCGTGGCGGGTCGGCGACGTCGCCGACCTGCCCTACCCCGACGGGACCTTCGACCTGGTGGTCTCCACCCTGAGCATGCACCACTGGGCGGCGGTGGAGCCGGCCGTCGGCGAGTTGCTGCGGGTGCTGCGCCCGGGAGGCCGCCTGCGGATCTACGACTTCCGCTCGGCACCCACGCACGGCCTGGCCGCGGCGGCCGCCGGCCGACCGGTCGAGCGGGAGGTGTTCCGCCACGGGCTGCTGCACCTGTTCGCCAGCTACCAACTCAGCAAGGACGGCCCGGCCGCCGCCTGACACGGGCGTCGACCGCCTGCCGGCGGCGGGCGGAACGGGACGATCCTGGACGTCACCGACCCAGCGCGGCGCACCAATCGGTCCGCTGATCCGCCGTCGGGTTCCACCCGCCGACGCTAGCCACTGGCGGCCGCCGCGAGCTGGGCGCGCAGCAGCGGCAGGACCTCCTCGGCGAGCCGCCGGCGCTGCGCGGCGGCGTGGCCGGCCGGCGAGAGGTTCAGGAAGGAGAAGCCGCCGCGGACGAACGCGGCCAGCTGCGCGGCGACCTCCTCGGGGCCGCCGGCGACCACGCCGTGGCGGGAGGTGGCGCCCTGGCGGACCAGCACGCCGACGTTGTAGCCGTAGGTGAGCTCGTCGGGGTCGCGGCCGGCCCGGTCGGCGGCGCGGCGGACCAGCTCCAGGCTCCGGTAGGCGTGCGGCGGGGGCAGCAGGAACATCGACGGCAGCCAGCCGTCGGCCCTGCGGCCGACCAGGTCGAGCATCCTGGGCCCGAACGCGCCCAGCCATAGCGGGACCGGGTGCGCCGGGGAGGGCTGCAGCTCCGCCGCGGCCAGGGTGAAGTGCTCGCCCGCGTGGGAGTAGCGCGGCCGACGCAGCAGGCCGGCGACGATCGCGACCGCCTCCTCGGTCGCCGCCACGGTCTCCGCCGGGGAGCGTCGCGCCAGCCCGAAGGCGCCGAACGCCTGGTGGTTGATGGTCGCGCCGCCGCCGAGGCCGAGGATCAGGCGGCCATCCGCCAGGCGCGAGAGGGTCTCGGCCATCTTGGCGAGGACCGCCGGGTGGCGGTTGGGCAGGGCCAGGACGTTGGGCAGCAGCCGCACCGTGGTCGTGCGGGCCGCCAGCCAGGTCAGCAGGGTCCAGGCCTCCAGCGACGGCGGCGGCCCGCTGAGCACGTCGCGGTGCACGCTCACCACGTCGAAGCCGAGCGCCTCGGCGTCGCGCGCCTCGGCGACCGGGTCGGCATCCGGCGTGGTCGAGACCGCCACCCCGATCCCCGGGCGCCGTGCGAACAGTGACGCGACCATCTCCTCGCCTCCCGCGTGGGTTCCACACGGGCCGACGCTACCGGGTTGCCCCACGGGCAAGGTCAACAGGTCTCGGCGGACCGGTCGAGCGGTTGGCCAGGGACACGGCGAGCCGGTTGGACAGTCGGCCAGAGAGACGGCGGCTCGGCTTCAGCCGCGCACGCCGAACCCTCCTCGTACCGCAAGCTACCCGAGCAAAGCACCATGGCGCCCGGCCGCTGCGGCGTCGTCGACGGGCATGGCCGACCCGGGACGCAGGTCGAGCTGGCGCGGAATCAAGCTGTTCGACGGCTGCCACGCCCTGCGGGGACCGGTGGTGGGGCGGCGAGCAGGGCGAGCGCGAACCCGGTCAGGCCCGACAGCACGACGGCGCCGGCCCAGACCGGGGCCGACCAGGCCAGCCCGTAGCCGGCGGCGAGCAGGCCCATGTAGGGCAGCCACAAGGCGAGCGGTACCAGGCCGCCCACCGCCCGCAGCGCCCAGGGTCGGTTGGGGGCCGGTCGCAGCCAGGCGACCAGGGCGTCGCCGGCGAGCCCGCCGACCAGCGAGGCGAGCAGCAGCCAGGCCGCCTGGAACTCGAAGACCGCGTCCAGGGCGACGGCGGTGGCGGCGAACAGCACCGTGGCGGTGCCCGCCGGTGGGTGCCAGCGGCGCAGCACCAGCAGCAGGGCGCCGACCAGGAGCACGGTGGTGGCCAGCAGGTTGGCGATGCCGCGGGCCTGGAACTGCTCGAGCTGCTCGCTGTGGGGCGGGCCGCCGAGCTGCGCCATGGCCGCCGTGGTCGGCGCGATGTGGCCGATGAACGGCGACAGGTAGCTGACGAAGAAGCCGACGAAGGTCAGCATGGCGGTGGCCGACAGCAGCACCGGCAGGAATTCGCGCGTGCCTGGCGCGTCCTCGCCCGGGGTGGACCAGGCGGCCCGCCAGGGGGTGGTGAGCAGCAGCGCCGCGCCGGTGAACAGGACCAGGTGGGTGGGGCTCAGCAGCGCCTCGAGGTCGGCCTCGATGCCGAACAGCGTGTGCCAGCCGAGGTCGGCCAGCCCACCGGCGAGGAACGCCCCCGCGCCGAGCAGGCCGAGCCCGTAGCCGGCTGGGGCCGGGCGTCCGGCCCGCCGGGCGCGCAGGACCTGGGCGAGCACCCAGCCGGCGGTGGCCAGGAAGCCGCCGTACAGCACGCCGTGAGCGGGGGTGAAGAACGACTCCAGCCCGTGGGTGAACACGTGGGTGTGGCCGTCGTAGAGCAGGCCGATGACCATCCACATGCCCCCGAGGGCCGTGACGAGGTTGCCGGTCCAGGTCGCGGTGGGGCGTTGCCCGACCACGCTGCTGGCGGGCGGGTGTGCGGTGATGGCGGTCATGAAGCCTCCCTCGGTTCGAGATGCCCTACCCCAGCAGGGTATCAACCCCTGGTCCAAATCCGCAGCACGCGCCTCCGCCGCCGGGAGCGACCCGGCGGCTACCTGGTCGCCTCCGCCGGCAGCATGGGTCCGGTGGTAGGTCGGGGTGGCTGGTCCGGCGGTGGGGGCGAGGGCAGGCGCAGGCGCTTGAGCGCCAGGGCGTTGACCGCGACGATGAAGCTCGAGCCCGACATCGACAGGGCGGCGATCTCGGGGCGGAGCACCAGGCCGAAGGCCGGCTCGAACACCCCCGCGGCGATCGGCAGCGCGATCGCGTTGTAGCCGACCGCCCAGCCGAGGTTCTGGCGCATCTTGCGCAGCGTGCCCCGGCCGATGCGCAGGGCGGTGGCGACGTCGAGGGGGTCGGAGCGCATCAGCACCACGTCGGCGGTCTCGATCGCCACGTCGGTGCCGGCACCGATGGCGATGCCGAGGTCGGCGACTGCCAGGGCAGGGGCGTCGTTGACGCCGTCGCCGACCATGGCGACCTTGCGGCCCTGGCCCTGCAGCTCGGCCACCTTGGCGGCCTTGTCGCCGGGCAGGACCTCGGCGATCACCCGGTCGATGCCCAGCTCCGCGGCGATCCGCTCGGCGGTGGCGCGGTTGTCGCCGGTGAGCATCACCACCTGGACGCCGGCCTGGTGCAGGGCCGCGACGGCGGCCGCCGAGGTCTGCCGTGGGGCGTCGGCGATCGCCAGCAGGCCGGCCGCGCGGCCGTCCACGGCCGCGACCACCACCGTGTGCCCCTCGGCGGCGAGCCGCTCGCGCCGTTCCGCCAGCGAGCCGAGGTCGACGCCCTCGCGCCGCATCAGCCTGGCGTTGCCGACCGCGACCCGCTTGCCGTCCACGGTGGCGAGGGCGCCGTGGCCGGGGACGTTCTCGAAGGCGCCGGCCGCCGCCGGGTCGACCCCGTCGGCCTCGGCGCGGCGCACCACCGCCTCGGCGAGCGGGTGCTCGGAGGCGCGCTCCACGGCGGCGACCAGCCGCAGCAGCTCGGCCTCGTCGACGCCGTCGGCGGGGACGATCCCGGTGACCTCCGGCTCGCCCTTGGTGAGGGTGCCGGTCTTGTCCATGACCACGGTGTCGATCCGGGCGGAGGTCTCCAGCGCCATGGCGTTCTTGAACAGGATGCCGCGCTTGGCGCCGAGCCCGGTGCCGACCATGATCGCGGTCGGGGTGGCCAGGCCGAGCGCGTCGGGGCAGGTGATCACGACCACGGTGATGGCGAACAGCAGCGCGTCGCTGAGCGGCCGGTCGCTGAACAGCGCCCAGGCGGCGAAGGTGAGCCCACCGCCGACGAGGGCGACCAGCACCAGCCAGAAGGCGGCCCGGTCGGCGAGGCGCTGGCCGGGCGCCTTGGAGTTCTGCGCCTCCTGCACGAGCTTGACGATCTGGGCGAGCGCGGTGTCGGCGCCGACCTTGGTGGCCCGCACCCGCAGCGTGCCGTTCCTGTTGATGGTCGCGCCGACCACCTGGTCGCCGGGCTGCTTGTGGACCGGCAGGCTCTCGCCGGTGACCATCGACTCGTCGACCTCGCTGTCGCCGTCGACGACCTCGCCGTCGACCGCCACCTTCGCGCCGGGGCGCACCAGCAGCAGGTCGCCGACCTGCACTTCGGAGGTCGGCAGCTCGACGGGCTCGCCGTCGCGGACCACCAGCGCCCTGGGCGGGGCGAGGTCGAGCAGGGTGCGGATGGCGTCGTTGGCGCCGCCGCGGGCGCGCATCTCGAACCAGTGGCCCAGCAGCACGAACGCGGCAAGGACGGTGGCGGCCTCGTAGAAGACGTCGCCGCCGCCGCTGAGCGTGACCGCGACCGAGTACAGCCAACCCGCCCCGACGGCGACCGCGACCAGCACCATCATGTCCAGCGTGCGGGCGCGCAGGGCGCGGACGGCGCCGGCGAAGAAGATCCAGCAGGAGTAGAGGACCACCGGCAGGCTCAGCAGCAGCGACCAGACGTCGTCGCGCAGCCCGAACGGCGCCGCGGTCCGGAAGCCGAGGACCTCGCGGCCGATCGGCGACCACAGCAGGATCGGCACGGAGAAGACCGCGGCGACCAGGAAGCGGTTGCGCATGTCGGCGACCATCGCCGCCATCGACATGCCGGCGTGGGCGCCGTGGGCCTCGTGCCCGGGCGCCGGTCGCGCCTCCGCCGCCGCACGGTGGCCGTGCTCTGGCGCCTCCGCCGGGCGGCCGGGCGCCGCGGCGGCGCCGTGGCCGCCGTGCGTCCCCGCCTCCATCAGCGGGTCGCAGACGTGGGACGGCACCGACTGGCCGGCGCAGTGGTAGCCGCACTCCTCGACCCAGCGGCGCAACTCGACAACGGAGGTCTGCTCAGGGTGGTAGGCGACCGTGGCGGTCTGGGCCACCGGGTTCGCCTCGACCCGCTCGACCCCCGGCCGGCGGGCGAGGACCGCCTCCACGACCCCCTTCTCGGAGGCGCGCAGCATCCCGCGCACGTCCAGGACGACGGTGGCCGCTGGCTGGTGCTGGTTCATGGTGTTCCCCAGTTGCGTCGGGCGCTGCATGCATGTTCACCCTCAGAGTACCGTACAGGGGTATAGTGGCAAGGGCCAGAGGTCACGGTGCCGACCGGGACCGACCAGGACCAGTCCCGGCGGGACCGACGGGGGAGGACGGATGCGCGGGTACACCGAGAGCAAGGACCAGGTGCAGGGCCGCCTGCGGCGGGTCGAGGGGCAGGTGCGCGGCCTGCAGCGCATGGTCGACGAGGACGCCTACTGCATCGACGTCCTGACGCAGATCTCCGCCGCCAACGCCGCCCTGCGCAGCGTCGCGGTCGCGCTGCTCGACGGCCACCTGCGCCACTGCGTCCGCGACGCCGCCGGCGACGACGCCCGCAGCGACGAGATCGTCACCGAGGCGACCGACGCCATCGCCCGCCTGCTCAAGTCGTAGGAGCGTGCGATGACCACGAGGACCATCTCCGTGCCGGAGATCCACTGCGATCACTGCAAGACCTCGATCGAGGGTGCGCTGGCAGCCCTGCCCGGCGTGCGGGACGCCCGGGTCGACGTCGAGGCGAGGGACGTGACGGTGGAGTTCGACGAGGCCAGCGTCGACCAGGCGCGGATCGTCGCCGCGATCGAGGAGCAGGGCTACGAGGTACCCGCCTGAGCGCGGGACAAGAGGCTTGCCACACCGAGGAGCACCACCGATGCCCACCCAGCGCCAGCCGAGGCCGGCCGCGGGCCGTGCCGTGACCGCCCCCGGGACCGTCGAGTTCGTGGTCGGCGGGATGACCTGCGCCTCGTGCGCCGCGCGGGTGCAGCGGGTGCTGGCCAGGATCGACGGCGTCGCCGACGCCGAGGTCAACCTGGCCACCAGCCGGGCGCGGGTCCAGCTGGCGCGGCCGGTGGAGACCGCGGAGCTGACCGCGCGGGTGGCAAGGATCGGCTACAGCCTCGCCCCGGTCGCCGAGCAGCGGCGCGAGGGGGCCGTCGACGCCGAGGCCGCCGCCCGCCGCGCCTGGGGCTACCGCGTGGCGGCGGTCGCCCCCGCCGCGCTGTTCGCGCTGGTCACGATGGTCCAACCGGCGCTGATGGAGGCGACTGGCTGGCGCCTGGCCGCGCTGGTGGTCGCGACGCTGGTGGAGTTCGTGGTCGGCTGGCCGTTCCTGCGCGAGGCCGGCCGGCGGGCGCGCCGCCTGACGGCGAACATGGACACCCTGGTCGCGGTCGGCACCCTGGCCGCCTACGGGTTCAGCGTCTGGGAGCTGGCCAGCGGCGGCATGGAGCTGTACTTCGAGACCGCGATCCTGCTGATTTCCTTCCTCTCGCTGGGCCGCTACCTCGAGGCGCGCGCCAGAGGACGCGCCGGCCAGGCGATCCGCGCCCTGCTGGAACTCGGCGCCAAGCAGGCCCGGCTGGTCCGCGACGACGGCGAGCTGATGGTCCCGGTCGACCAGGTCGCCGTCGGCGACCTCGTACGGGTCCGGCCGGGGGAGAAGGTCCCGGTCGACGGCGAGGTCGTCGACGGCGCCAGCGCCGTGGACGAGTCCATGCTGACCGGCGAGAGCGTGCCGGTCGAGAAGGCGCCGGGCGACCGCGTGGCCGGCGCGACCTTGAATGCCGGCGGCGTGCTCACGGTGCGGGCGACCGCGGTTGGCGCCGACACCGCCCTGGCGCGGATCGTCCGGCTGGTCGAGCAGGCCCAGGCCGGCAAGGGCCAGGCGCAGCGGGGAGCGGACCGCATCTCGGCGGTGTTCGTCCCGGCGGTGATCGCGGCGGCCGCGCTCACCTTCGCCGGCTGGGCGGTGCTCGGCGACGATCCGGCCAAGGGCCTGACCGCCGCCGTAGCCGTGCTCATCATCGCCTGCCCGTGCGCGCTCGGCCTGGCCACCCCGACCGCGGTCATGGTCGGGGTCGGCCGCGGCGCCGAGCTCGGCGTCCTCATCAAGAGCGTCGAGGTGCTGGAGCGCACCCGCCGGATCACCACCGTGGTGTTCGACAAGACCGGCACCCTGACCCGCGGGCGGATGGCGCTGACCGACGTGGTCGCCGGCGAGGACGTCGGCGAGGACGAGCTGCTGCGCCTCGCCGGCGCCGCCGAGGCCGGCAGCGAGCACCCGATCGGCGCCGCCATCGCCACCGGCGCCCGTCGCGGGGTCGAGCTGCCCGCCGTCCGCAGGTTCGAGGCGTTGGCCGGGCTGGGCGTCCGCGCGGACGTGCCGACGGATGACGGTCTGGTGACGGTCTGGGTCGGGCGGCGCAAGCTGGCCGCCGAGGCCGGCCTGCTGGTCCCCGACGCGCTCGACGAGGCCGCCGAGCGGCTGGAGCACGCGGCCAGGACGGTCGGTCTGGCCGGCTGGGACGGCCAGGTCCGCGGCGTCCTCGCGGTGGCCGACACCCTCAAGGACGGCGCCCGCGAGCAGGTCGCGCGGCTCCATGCCATGGGCCTCGAGGTCGCCATGCTGACCGGCGACAACGCCGCCACCGCCGGCGCGATCGCGGAGCAGGTGGGAATCGACCAGGTCCTCGCGGAGGTGCTGCCCGGCGACAAGGTCGGCGAGGTCGCCCGCATGCAGGTCGCGGGCAGGACCGTCGCGATGGTCGGCGACGGCGTCAACGACGCCCCGGCGCTGGTCCAGGCCGACCTCGGCATCGCCATCGGCAGCGGGACCGACGTGGCCATCGAGGCCAGCGACCTGACCCTGCTCCGCGGCGACCTGGAGGGCGTGGCCAGCGCGATCGAGCTGTCGCGGCGCACCTACCGCACGATCGTGCAGAACCTGTTCTGGGCCTTCGGCTACAACGCCGCGGCCATCCCGCTGGCCGCCGCCGGCCTGCTCAGCCCGGTCATCGCCGGCGCCGCGATGGCCTTCTCCAGCGTCAGCGTGGTCGCCAACTCGCTGCGCCTGCGCCGCTTCGGACGGCGCTGAGGCTCGGCCGCCTGCTTGGTCGGGTTCATGCCCGAACAGCCGGGTATGTACCTGGCCGTGACTGCCGCCGTGCAGGGGAGGGCCGCAATGAGGCGCCACTCGCTGACCGTGCTCCTCGCTTCGATGGTCGTGCTGGCATTGCCGGTGGTCGGAAGGGGGGCCGCGGTCACCGCCGACCCGACCGGCGGGACGCCCGGCGGCGGCACGCCGGGCACGGCCTCCAACTTCCGCCTGGTGGGCCACGACCCGCTGTTCGGCCGGGGCATGAACGCCGCGCTGGCGCTGTTCGGCCACCACGTCTACGTCGGCAACCGGACCGACGGCTCGGACACCTGCGGGGTCGGCGACCCGCGGGCCGGCAAGGAGCCGTGCCCGCACCCGCACCCCGGCATCCTGATCGTGGACGCCGCCGACCCGTCCAGCCCGAAGGTCGTCGGCGAGATCGGCGCGCCGCATGCGGGCCAGGTCGGCATCACCACCCGCGAGCTGCGCGTGTGGCCGCAGAAGAAGCTGCTGATCGTGATGACCTTCCGCTGCAGCTCGGTGATCCACGCCTGCCCGGCAGGGGACGACACCACCTTCCCGTTCGACTTCAAGTTCTTCGACCTGAGCGACCCGGTGCACCCGCGCTTCATCTCCAACTGGGTGCCGACCTCCAAGGCGGGGCTGAAGATCAAGCCGCACGAGATGTACCTGTGGATCGACCCGCACCACTCGGGCCGGGCGCTGCTGTGGATCTCGTACCCGACCGCCTCGGTCGACCCGGCGCGGCCGAACTTCATGGCCGCCGACATCAGCGGCGTCCCGTCCGGCGAGGCGCCGAAGGACATCGCCGAGGGCAACTGGAACCAGTTCTTCCCCGGCGCCGAGACCCCCGCCAACTACGACAACGACCTCGCCCTGCACTCGATGGCGCCGACCGCCGACGGCAAGACCACCTACCTGGCCCACCTGCGCGGCGGCACCGGCGTGCTCGACACCCGCGAGGTGGTGGCCGACACCGACGACCACTTCGTCTCGCTGAACGACAAGCTGCTGAGCCCGGTGGAGAACTTCGTCCGCTGGGGCGCCGGCAACCAGTGCGCCGGCGGCACCGAGGTGGGCTGCTCCGAGAGCCACTCGGCGGTCCCGGTCCCGGGGCGGCCCTACGAGCTGAACACCGACGAGGTGTACGGCAAGTTCACCGCCCCGTCGTTCGGCTGGCCGTGGGGCTGGATGCGCCTGCTTAGCGTCAAGGACCCCACCCGGCCGCACCTGGTCAGCGAGTACAAGATCTTCCAGAACACCCCCGCGTTCCTGCCCGACGTCGACCCGCAGACCAACAGCTTCACCTCCTACTCCTCCCACAACCCCACGCTGACGCGAAACCTCGCGCTGATCGCCTGGCACTCGGGCGGCATGCAGGCGGTCGACATCCGCGACCCGCGCCACCCGTCCCAGGGTGGCTGGTACTCCCCGGCGCCGCTGGCGACGGTCGCCAACGAGGACCCAGCGCTGAGCGCCGGCCCGAACAAGGTCGTCATGTGGAGCTACCCGATCGTCCGCAACGGGCTGGTCTACGTGATCGACATCCGCAACGGCCTCTACATCCTGCGCTACACCGGCCCCAGGGGCCACGAGGTCGCCGGGCTCCACTTCCTGGAGGGCAACTCCAACCTCGGCGACGCGGTCCGCCTCGCCCGAGACGACGACTGAGCGAAGGGTGCGCGGAGGCCGGGCCATCGGCCCGGCCTTCGCGCGTGCGGGTGGTCAGGCGGCGGTGATCGTGCCGTGCATGCCGGCCTGGTAGTGGCCACTCACGTGGCAGGCGAACAGGAACGTGCCCGCCTGGTGGAAGGTGTAGGCGAGGGTCTTGGTCTGGCCCGGGGCGACGGTGACGCCGTCGGCGTCGTCACCCATCGGCTTGCCGCCCATCCGCTGCATCATCTGCTCGTGCTTTGCCTGGAACGCCTGGTCGCCGACGACCAGCTCGTGGGTGAGCTTGCCGCCGTTGGTGACGCGGAACAGGGTGTTTCACAAAGCCGTGGGAGTGGGCGGGGAGGCTGTCGGCTGTGACCGTGCGCGGGATGCACCCGTGCTGCGCTGGTCATGGGACGCAGGGATGGACGGTCGCAGCCACAGTGACGCCTGGGTCGGTTGCATGGTCTGGTCGACCACGGCCAGCAGCTCGGCGGTCAGGGTGTCCAGGTCGACTTGCTGGCGCAGCCGGGCGCTGAACGCGGCAATCGTCTGGGCGGCGTCGTAGCGGCGCCGGTTGAAGCGGCGATCCACCACGGCTTGGATGCGGCGGCGGGCCGGCTGGAACAGCGCCGCCACCGCCAGGGTCGCCCCAGCTACCACCAGGCTGGAGTCCCTGCCCAAGAGCTGGCCGAGCCCCAGGACCACCCCAGCGTAGCTACCACCCAGCAGCACCGTGAGCAGCCCGTAGGCCACGGCACGGCTGATGATGTGGTCCAGGTCGTACAGCCGATAGCGCAAGATCGCCGCCCCGATCGCCAGGGGCAGGACCGCCAGGCAGACACCCGGAAGCCAGCCGAGGTCGACCTCGTTGCCCGCCACCGCCAGCGCCGCCATGGCCGCCACCGCCACCGCCACCGGCGCCGCTGTCACCGCCAGCCACCGCAACTGCTGGCGCTCCACGGCGCCGGCGCGACGGAAGCGCACCACCAGCGACCAGGCGCCGACCGGAATTGCAAGACCAGCAACCACAAAGGTCGCCGCGCGCACGACCAACAGCAGACCAGCCAACGCCCCGACCGCAAGCGGGCTGGTGACCGCCTGGCCGGGCTCCCGGAACGGCCCCAGCGCCAACGACACCACCCCCAACACGGGCGCGGTCGCAGCAACCCTGGCCCACCACCGCCAGCCGCGCGAGGGCAGCGACCCGGTCGGGGTGAGTAGCAGCACGAAGCCGATGCAGGCTGCCATTACCACGACGGCGATGTCCTTGACCGTGGAGCTGGTAGCGGGCGGTGCCCCACGCCAGGCCAACAGCACCCAGCTGGTATACGCGTAGCTGAACCACAACCCAAGTGCCAGCAGCAGCCAGCCCACCGGGTGGCGGGGCCGTCGGCTGGCCAGCACCGCCCCGACCGTGGCCGCGCTCACCGCCACCAACCCGTAGATGGCGGTGTCGACCTTGGACCCCAGGTCGGACACGCCGGCCTGGCGCGCCAGCCGGGTTAACCAGACGACCACCGGGAGGCCGAGCATGACCAGCATCCATAGCGCCCACGCCAACCCGGCCGGCCGCCAGCGCGGCCATGCCGGCCGGCCACCGGCGGTTACCGCCATGATCCTCGACGCATGCAGGCCCCTCCGACTCCGGCCACCGTCCCGAGCATCGTCGCCCACGCGCCAGTGTGGCCAAGTTCCGTCCCGATAGCGTTACGGGCGACGCACCTATCAATCATCAGGCTTTGTGAAACAGGCTCGTACCAGCCCGTTGCGAAAAGGCGTGTGTGGAGGCCGTCGGCGGCCTCCTGGACCTCGGGAGCCCAGGAAGGTTGTCTTGCTGGCAGGATGGGTGCTGGGCTTGGTGTCCCTGCCCTCCGCTACCATCCTGGCGGTCAGACGACCGGCGGCATGCAAGCCCTATTAGACCGGGCCGACCGTATGGGCCGTACCACCTCACCCCCGCCGCTGGACATCACCAGCGTCTTCCCCAAGCTCGCTCCGCTCGCGCGGCAGGCGGTCCGCCTGCACCCGCGCGCCGGCGCGCCAGGGCGCAACGACAGCTCCCTCGGCGGCCCGCTGCTGTGGCCGGCCGAGCAGTCCTGGCCAGCCTGCCAGGAGCCCCACTATCAGTCCGAACGCTTCCCGGTGCCGCCCGAGATCACCGCCTGGGACCAGGCTGTGCGGTGGGGGCAGGCCGCCGGCGTGGGCGTGCTGCGCGAGGGGGACGGCCCGATCTACGCTGAGCGCTGGCACTACCTGCCCCCGGAGGAGCCATCGCCGCTGGTTGGGGTGCTGCAACTGCACGCCCGTGACGTGCCGGAGCTGCCGTTTCCCGAGCACACCGACCTGTTCCAGCTGCTATGGTGCCCCAACCACCATGACCTGCCATGGCTGGGGCCCTGCCCGATAGTGGTCTGGCGGCGTGGCGCAGAGGTGACCAAGCCGCTGTCGACCCCGCCGGACCCACGATTCGATGAGGACTTGTTCGGGCCGGACTACTTGCCGCTGCCGTGCGTGCTGCACCCCGAGCGGGTCGTCGAGTACCCCCACCCCTGCAACCTACCCGCCCGGTATCCCCATCCCTGCAACCTGCCTGTCGAGCTGGCCGAGCGGATCCAGCAGTGGGACCAGCGGCACGACCGCCTGTACTGGGCGGCGCTGTCCACCGCGCCGGGGACCAAGATCGGCGGCCATCCACGCTGGATCCAGCCCCCGGCGTGGCCGGTGTGTGGCTGCGGGCGGCGCATGGACCACCTGCTCACCATCGCCAGCGACGAGTTCGCACCCCAGGGACGCTGGCTGCCCTTGGAGGATCGCGACGATCCGAAGATCACCTCCAGGCGGCGCCGCATCGTGGATCGGGACGCCTGGGCGCCCCACGGCCTGATGCTCGGCGATGTCGGGTCGCTGTACCTGTTCACCTGCGCGGCCTGCGCACACCGTCCGCTAGCCGGCACGATGCAGTGCAGTTGACGCTGGGGTAGCGCGACTATCAGCATAACTATCGTATTTGTTGTGAACGTAGCAGAGCCATAGAATGAGTCATGGCTTACAACTTCCTTCATGGCGACCGTGACCAGCCGTTCCTGTTGCCGCCGGACCTGCGCGACTGGCTCCCCCAGGAGCATCTCGCCTGCTTCATCCTCGAGGTTGTCGAGCAGCTCGACCTGGCCGCGTTCTACCGGCAGCATCGCGACGACGGGCACGGTCATCCCGCCTACGACCCCAAGCTGCTGCTAGGGGTGCTGCTGTACGGCTACTGCCTGGGGGTGCGCTCCTCCCGCCAGATCGAGCGACGCTGCAAGGAGGACATCGCCTTTCGGGTGCTGGCCACCAACCAGACCCCTGATCATGTGACCATCGCGCGGTTCCGGGTGCGCCACGAGCAGGCCCTGGCGGGGTTCCTGGTCGCCTCGCTCAAGCTGTGCGCGGCTGCGGGGATGGTCAACGTCGGTGTGGTCGCCCTGGACGGCACGAAGGTGGCTGGCAACTGCGCCGACAAGGCCAACCGCAGCCTCGACCGGCTGGACGCCGAGGTCGCCGAGATCCTCAAGCAGGCCGCCGACGCTGACCGGCGCGAGGACCGGCAGTACGGCGACGCGCGTGGGGACGAGCTGCCTGCGGCGTTGGCCTCCAAGGCCAGCCGGCTGGCGCGGCTGCGGCAGGCCAAGGCACTGCTGGACGCCGAGGCGGCCGAGCGGGCGCGGCGGTTCGCCGAGCGCGCGGCCGTCAGCGCCGCGGCGGCTGCCACCAAGGGGAAGCCGGCGCGGCAGCTCAAGCCGCGCCGGCGGGATGAGGCACCCAAGCCGAAGGCGACCGCCAACGTCACCGACCCCGACAGCCGCCTGCTGCACACCCGTCGTGGCCGCGTGCAGGGCTACAACGCCCAGGCCGTGACGACCGTGGAGCAGGTGATCGTCGCCGCCGAGCTGACCCAGGACGCCAACGACTTCCTGCAGCTGGCGCCCATGCTCCAGGCGATCTCAGCCACGCTGGCCGCCGCAGAGATCACCGAGCAGCCGGCCACGCTGCTGGCTGACTCCGGCTACTGGTCGATCGCCAACCTCACCCAGCTCCCGCGTGCCCCAGAGCTGCTGATCCCCCCGCCCAGGCACGGCAACCATGGTAAGCCGCGCAAGGACGGCAAGGCGTCGGAGTCCAGGAGCGACGGGCTGCGCGCGGCGATGACCGCCAAGCTCACCAGCCAGGACGGCAAGGCGTGCTACGCCAAGCGGAAGGAGACCGTCGAGCCGGCGTTCGGGCAGATCAAACACGGCCGCGGCGCCAGCCGGTTCCTGCGACGGGGACTGGCTGCATGCGAGGCGGAGTGGAGGCTGCTGTGCGGCACCCACAACCTGCTCAAGCTGTGGCGGTACACGGTCGCGCGACCAGCAGTCACGCCGGCAAGCACCTGAGCACCAACCCAGGGGCGGCGTGATTGTCCGGCCGTCCACTGGCTGGCCAGGCAATCACGGGAGGTTCCGAATCCGAGGGGCCCCTTGCGACCGGCTCACACCACCTTCCGCAACACGCTGGGAAGGCGATGGTCTCCCCGGCCCTGACCTGGACGGCGGCCGGCTGGAAGCGGAGCTGGTCGGTGGGGTCACCGCGATGGTCCGGTCGGGGGTCGCGG
The DNA here is from genome assembly GCA_036377075.1 of Actinomycetes bacterium. Lineage (GTDB taxonomy): Bacteria > Actinomycetota > CALGFH01 > CALGFH01 > CALGFH01 > DASUZB01. The sequence continues at coordinate 19,497 of DASUZB010000188.1, forward strand.
CGGGCGCGGTGGTGGCGTGCGGCATCTGCATGGTGGTGGGGGCGGCGGTGGTGGCCGGGCTGGCCGACGGGCCGGCGGCGGGCCGGCCACAGGCGGCCAGCAGCGCGACCGCGTCGAGGGTGAGCAGGAAACGGCGCATCTTGGGCATCCTCCCGAGAGGCTGGCTGAGCGTGCCTGAAGGCGTAGGCTCGCCGGCCTAGCTTCGGGAGATGCCCCAGGCGATCGGTGGTGGTGTGGGCGGCCGGTCGACCGGCGCGCTACGCGCGCTCCGGCGGCGCGCGGCGGCTGGCGGTCAGCGCTGGCGTGCGCGCCGCTTGAGGCGGCCGAGCACCAGCACGATCCTGCCGGCGACCAACGCGGCGGCGGCCAGGCCGGCGGTCGAGATCACCAGCAGCACGTCCTCCTCCAGGCCGGCGTCGCCGGCGCGGACGCGCTCGCCGAGGGTCCAGACCACCCCGAGCAGCAGCACCGACACGACGGTGGCCGTCCAGAAGGCGA
>DASUZB010000189.1:0-13258 GCA_036377075.1 Actinomycetes bacterium
TAGCGGGGCATGCTCCCCTCCTGTCGCAACTGGCGCCGGACGGTCCGGCTGCCCGGCAGTGTCGGGCCAGCCCCGCCCGGGCCACATCGGGAGGTCGTCCCTACGTTGCGCCGCGCGGTCCCTATCTTCGGCGGCGGCGCCCCTTACGTCGGCGGGGCGATCTCCCGCTCCGCCGCGACCCGCTCAGCCAAGCTGATCCGGCTGACCGGCGCCGTCCGAGGGTCGCGGAGCACGACCTCCACGGTGCGGGTGGCCTCGGTCCAGCGTCCCTGCTCGAATCATGGTGCGGCGGGTGAGGGCCGCAGCCACAGCGACGCCTGGGTCGGCTGCATGGTCTGGTCGACGACCGCCAGCAGCTCGGCGGTGAGGGTGTCGAGGTCGACCTGCTGGCGCAGCCGGGCGCTGAACGCGGCGATGGTGCGCTCGGCGTCGTAGCGGCGCCGGTCGAAGCGCCGGTCCACCCCCTGCTGGACACGCTGGCGGGCGGGCTGGAACAGCGCCGCCACCGCCAGGGTGGCCGCGGCCACCACCAGGGGGGAGTCCCGGCCGAGGAGCTGGCCGAGCCCGAGGACCGCGGCGGCGTAGCCGCCCAGCAGCAGCGTGAGCAGCCCGTAGGCCAGGGTGCGGCTGACGATGCGGTCCAGGTCGTACAGCCGGTAGCGCAGGACCGCCGCGCCGATCGCCAGCGGCAGTACCGCCAGGCAGACGCCCGCGAGCCAGCCCAGGTCGACCTCGTTGCCCGTCAGCGCCTGCGTCGCCAGCGCCGCCACCGCCACGCCCACCGGCGCCGTAGCCACCACCAGCCACCGCAGCTGCAGGCGCTCCACCCCTCGGGCACGGCGGAAGCGCACCACCAGCGACCAGGCGCCGACCGGGATCGCGAGGCCGGCCACGGCAAGGGCCACGCCGCGCACCACCAGCAGGGGACCGGCCAGGGCGGTGACAGCGAGCGGGTTGGCGACCGACTGGTCGGGCTCCCTGAACGGTCCCAGCGCCAGCGACACCAACCCCGCCACCGCCGCGGCCGCCGCGACCCTGGCCCACCACCGCCAGCGCGGTGAGGGCAGCCTCCCGGTCGGGGTCAGCAGCAGCACGAAGCCGATCAAGGCCGGGATCACCACGACGTTGGCGTCCAGGACCGCGGAGCCGACGGCGGGCGGCGCCCCTCGCCAGGCCAGCAGCACCCAGCTGGCGTACCCGTAGACGAACCACAGCCCAAGCGCCAGCAGCAGCCACCCCACCGGGTGGCGGGGCCGCCGGCTGGCCAGCACCGCCCCGACCGTGGCCGCGCTCACCGCCACCAGCCCGTAGACCGCGGTGTTGGCGTCCGACCCCAGGTCGGACCGGCCGGCCTGGCGCGCCTGCTGGTTCAACCAGGGCGTCACGGTCAGGCCGAGCAGGACCAGCGTCCACAGCGCCCATGCCGGCCCGGGCGCCCGCCGGCGCCCCGCCGGTGGTCGGCCGCCCGGGGTCATCCCCATGGTCGCCCGCATGCAAGCCCCTTGGTCCCGGTCACCGTCCCCGCGTCCTCGTACAACCTAGCCTGGCCGGCCTGCGTCCCGAGACCGTTACGAACGGCGCAGCAGTCCCCGCAGCTCCTCGGTGACCTGGTCGCTCGGAGCGACCGTGGAAGGCGGCTGGCGTGGTGGCCGCCCGCGGTGAACAAGGCGGCGTACCCGGCGGCGTCGCGCGCGTTCCAACGCTCGAGCATGGTTCGATAGAGGGCGCCTGGGAGGTAGCGAATGACCGATCCCCAGCTGGACCTGACCACGCAGCTTGGCTCCACGGTGCGCGCGTTGGACACGCTGATCGAAGGGGAGCTTCGGCCCCAGGTCGCCGAGGCCGTCGACGCCGCGCGCCGGATGCTCGCCACGTCGCGAGAGCCGTTCGGCTGGTACTTCATCGACCTCGGCGCGAGGAACCTCCCGGACGGCATCAGGTCCGGGGCGGTCTTCGTCCTTCCAGCGGGAGCGACCCCGCCCGGCCATCACCATCCCAACTCCGTCCAGCACATGCGCGTGTTGGCTGGGCGGGCCGTGGTCACGCTCCGGCCGAGGGAGGGTACGGCGCAGGATGGCCCGGTCCGGTACGGCGTGGGAGGGGAGCGACCCTGGCTGGTCATCCCGCGGGGCGTCGTGCACCAGTTCGAGGTCTTGCCCGATGGCGACCTCGTCGTCCTGTCGTTCCACACGGTCCTGGAGGAAGACCTGCTCGAGGTCAGCGCGGCCGGGGAGCGCACCTACACCGACCCGGCGGAGACCTAGCTGTACTGCCCGGACAGGTTGGTGCAGGGCGAGTCGGCCTCGGGCATCAGTGGAGTACGCGGTAGCTGATGTGGACCTGCGGCGGCGTGGTACTCCACGTACGCACGGGCCATGTCATGCTCGTGCAGCGCCGACGCAGCGGCCCGGGAGGGGCCAGGTGGTCCGACATGGCGCCGGTCGTGCCATATCGACCGATCAGTGAGGGAGCATGAGCGGTGATCCCGTGGTGACAGGCACACCCGAGACCGGCGTGGAGGCGGCGGGACCGCTGTCCGCGGCGGAGTTGCGGCTGCTCGACGCCTACTGGCGGGCGGCGAACTACCTGTCCGTCGGCCAGATCTACCTGCTGGACAACCCGCTGCTCTTGGAGCCGCTACGGCCGGAACACGTCAAGCCTCGGCTGCTGGGCCACTGGGGGACGACACCAGGCCTCAACTTCATCTACGCGCACCTCAACCGCGTCATCCGGGCGCGGGACCTCGACGCCATGTACGTGATCGGCCCTGGTCATGGCGGACCGGGGCTGGTAGCGAACGCGTGGCTGGAGGGCACCTACAGCGAGCTGTACCCGAGCGTCTCGCGCGACGCCGAAGGCATGCGCCGCCTCTTCCGCCAGTTCTCCTTCCCTGGTGGGGTACCGAGCCACGTCGCGCCGGAGACGCCGGGATCCATCCACGAAGGTGGCGAGCTGGGCTACTCGCTCGCGCACGCCCAGGGCGCCGCCCTCGACAACCCGGACCTGCTGGTGTGCTGCGTGGTCGGCGACGGCGAAGCCGAGACCGGTCCCCTGGCGACCAGCTGGCACGGCAACAAGTTCCTCAACCCGGCGCGGGACGGCGCGGTGCTGCCGATCCTGCACCTGAACGGCTACAAGATCGCCAACCCCACCGTCCTGGCCCGCATCCCCGAGGCCGAGCTGCTCGCCATGCTCGAGGGATGCGGCTACCGGCCCTACCTCGTCGCCGGAGACGACCCGATGGCGATGCACCAGCAGATGGCGGCCAACCTGGACCGGGTCCTCGACGACCTCGGCGCGATCCAGCGCCACGCACGCGCGAACGGCGGCGCCGTCGAGCGTCCCACCTGGCCGATGATCGTGCTGCGCACGCCGAAGGGCTGGACCGGCCCGAAGGAGGTGGACGGCCAGCCGGTGGAGGGCACCTTCCGGTCCCACCAGGTCCCGATCGGCGCGGCGCGGAGCAACCCGGAGCACCTGGCCCAGCTCGAGGAATGGATGCGAAGCTACCGCCCTGGCGAGCTGTTCGACGAGCACGGGGCGCCGGGCTCCGAGCTGCGGGCACTCCCGCCCGTTGGCGAGCGGCGCATGAGCGCCAATCCTCACGCCAACGGCGGCCTGCTCCTCCGCGACCTGGTGATGCCCGACTTCCGCGATTACGCGGTCGAGGTGCCCAAGCCAGGCGCGAGCTTCAGCGAGGCGACCCGCGTCCTCGGCGAGTTCCTCCGTGACGTGATCCGCCGCAACCCGGACACGTTCCGCCTGTTCGGCCCGGACGAGACGCTCTCCAACCGGCTGTCGGCGGTGTTCGAGGCGACCGACCGGCAGTGGGGCGCCGAGCGCGTCCCGGCAGACCAGTACCTTGCGCCGGAGGGGCGGGTCATCGAGGTGCTGTCCGAGCACCTGTGCCAGGGATGGCTGGAGGGCTACCTGCTCACCGGCCGCCACGGGCTGTTCAACTGCTACGAGGCCTTCATCCATATCGTGGACTCGATGTTCAACCAGCACGCGAAGTGGCTGAAGGTCACCCGGCAGATCCCCTGGCGCCGCCCCATCGCCTCGCTCAACTACCTGCTGACCTCGCACGTGTGGCGGCAGGACCACAACGGCTTCACGCACCAGGACCCGGGCTTCATCGACCACGTCGTGAACAAGAAGGCAGAGATCATCCGGGTGTACCTGCCGCCGGACGCCAACTGCCTGCTGTCGGTCGCCGACCACTGCCTGCGGAGCCGCCACTACGTCAACGTGATCGTGGCCGGCAAGCAGCCGGCGTTGAACTACCTGTCGATGGACGACGCGGTGCTGCACTGCACCCGCGGCATCGGGATCTGGGAGTGGGCCTCCAGCGACGACGGTCACGAGCCCGACGTGGTCCTGGCGTGCTGCGGCGACGTCCCGACGCTCGAGACCCTTGCCGCGGTGGACCTGCTGCGCCAGTACCTGCCCGACCTCAAGGTCCGGGTGGTCAACGTGGTCGACCTGATGCGGCTGCAGTCGGCGACCGAGCACCCCCACGGCCTGCCCGATGGCGAATTCGACGCCCTGTTCACGACCGACCGGCCGGTCATCTTCGCCTTCCACGGCTATCCGTCGCTGATCCACCGGCTCACCTACCGGCGGGCCAACCACGGCAACCTCCACGTGCGCGGCTACCGGGAGGAGGGCACGACCACCACGCCGTTCGACATGGTCATGCTCAACGACCTGGACCGCTTCCGGTTCGTGATGGACGTGGTCGACCGGGTCCCTGGGCTGGGGAGCCAGGCGGCACGCATCCGGCAGCAGATCGCTGACCGGCGGGTCGCGGCGCGCGCCTACACCCGCGAGCACGGCGAGGACCAGCCGGAGATCCAGCACTGGACCTGGCCGGACTGAGGAGCTGGGCGATGCGCGTGCTGGTCGTCAACGCAGGCTCGAGCAGCCTCAAGCTGCGCGTGCTCGGCCCCGGCGACGAGCTGGTCGCCTCACGCGACCTGCCCGCCACGGACGGCCAGGTCGACCAGGGCGAACTGCGGAAGGTCATCGAGGAGGTCGACCACCTGCAGGCGGTCGGGCACCGCATCGTCCACGGCGGCACCGAGTTCTCCGAGCCGGTCCGGATCGACCAGGCGGTGGAGCGGCGCCTGCGCGCACTCAGCGACCTCGCGCCGTTGCACCAGCCGAAGTCACTGGCAGCACTGGACGCCGTGACCGCCCTGCTCGCCGACGTCCCGGCCGTGGCCTGCTTCGACACCGCGTTCCACGCCGGGATGCCGGCGGCGGCGGCGACCTACGCGCTGCCGCGAGCCTGGCGTGAGCGCTGGGAGCTGCGACGCTTCGGATTCCACGGGCTGTCGCACGCCTACGCGGCCGGACGGGCAGCCGAACTCGTCGGCCGGCCGGCCGAGCAGCTTCGGATCGTGACCTGCCACCTCGGGGCCGGCGCCTCCCTGACCGCCGTGCGGGGTGGCCGGTCGGTCGACACCACCATGGGCTTCACCCCCCTCGAGGGGATCGTCATGGCCACCCGCTCCGGATCGGTCGACCCAGGGCTCGTCTTGTGGCTCCTGCAGCACGAGGACCAGTCCGCCGACCAGGTCGCCGAGGCGTTGGAGCACCGCTCCGGCCTGGAGGGGCTCGCCGGGAACGCGGACATGCGAGCCATCATCGAAGCGGTGGCCGCCGGCGACGCGGACGCGACGCTCGCCGTCGACGTCTACGTGCACCGGCTCTGCGGCGCGGTGGCGGCCATGGCGGCCGCGGCAGGCGGCATCGACCTGCTGGCCTTCACCGGCGGCGTGGGGGAGAACGCCCCCGAGGTCCGGCGGCTGGCCTGCGAGCGCCTGGCGTGGCTCGGCGTCGGGATCGACGCCGCCAGCAACGCCGGCGGGTCGGGGGACCGCGACCTCAGCGCGGCGGGCGCCACCGTCCGGACGGTCGTCGTGGCCGCCCGCGAAGACCTCCAGATCGCCCGAGAGGTCCGCCGCGTTCTCGGCGCTCCAAGCTAGGTGGACGAACCACTGGTGGAGGCGGCGCGCGCGGGTGACCGTGGCGCGTTCGCGCGGCTGGCGGAGCCGTACCGTCGCGAGCTGCAGGTGCACTGCTACCGGATGCTCGGCTCCGTCGAGGATGCCGAGGACGCCGTGCAGGAGACCTACCTGCGCGCCTGGGCCCGGTTGGACAGCTTCGCCGGTCGCGCCCCGTTCCGGGCCTGGTTGTACGGCATCGCCACGCACGCGTGCCTGGACGCCCTGCGCCGCAAGAAGGCGCGCGTCTGGCCGACGGACCTGTCCGCGCCGGCGGACCCGAGCAGCGCTCCGACGCCGCCGCTGGAACTGCCCTGGCTGCAGCCCTACCCCGACCGGCTGCTGGAGGCGCCGGCGCCGCCGGACGCCGAGCCCGAGGCGGTCGTGACGTCCAAGGAGACGATCGAGCTCGCGTTCCTGGCCGCGATCCAGCGCCTGCCGGCACGGCAACGAGCCGTGCTGATCCTGCGCGACGTGCTCGACTGGTCGGCCAAGGACACCGCGGCCTCGCTCGACGTGAGCCAGGCAGCGGCCAACAGCGCGTTGCAGCGTGCGCGCACGACGCTGGCCAAGCACCTCTCGGGAGGTCGCGGCGAGTGGACGTCGAGCTCGAACGCGACCGAGAGGGCCTTGCTGCGGCGGCTGATCACGGCCTGGGAGCGATCGGACACCACGGCGCTGGTTGGGCTGCTGCGCACCGACGCGCGGTTGGTCATGCCGCCGGGGCTGTCGTGGCTCGCCGGGCGGGACGCCATCGAGATCTTCCTTCGCGCGCACGTCTTCGGCGAGATGGGCGCCGGGTGGCGGTTGCTGCCCACGGCGGCCAACCGGCAACCCGCGTTCGCGCTGTACTGGCAACGGCCCGGCGACTCGGCGCACCGCCCGTTCGCGATCGGCGTGTTGCGGGTCGACGACGGCGTGATCGCCGAGATCGCCCTCTTCGTGCAGCCGGAGCTGTTCGCGTTCTTCGCGCTGCCAGCGAAGCGGTGATGGACGGCTCCGACCCGCCGATTTGGGGCGGCTTGCGAGCGAGCGATGATCCGCTGCGCCGCGGTGCGTCAAACAGGTGACCCCTACCTGTGCGCAGATGGAGGACTCCTTGAGCGACCTGTCGGGCAGGACCACCGTCGTCATCGGTGCGAGCCGCGGCCTGGGCCACGGGATCGCCACCGCCTTCGCCGGGGCCGGCGCCCCGGTCGTCGCCGTGGCCCGCACCCAGGCGGCGTTCCCCGAGCCGGCGGGCGGCGCCGGCACCATCCATCCGGAGGTCGCCGACGCCGGCGACGCCACGGTGGCCGCCAGCCTCCTGGACCGCTACGAGCCGGAGGTCGTCATCCTGGTCGCCGGCGCGACCCCGCACATGCGCCCGCTGCAGCAGCAGACGTGGGAGACGTTCTCGGTCAACTGGCACACCGACGTCCGGATCACGTTCCACTGGCTGCGCGAGGCGCTGCTCCTGCCGCTGCGGCCCGGCAGCAGGGTGGTCGTGTTCAGCAGCGGCGCCGCGCTGAACCCGAACGGGTCGCCACTCAGCGGCGGGTACGCCGGCGCCAATGCCACCCAGCGCTTCATCACCAGGTACGCCCAGGACGAGGCCGACCGCGCCGGCCTGGGCATCACCTTCACCGCGGTGTTCCCCTACTTCGCGCCGGAGACCGGCGTCGGCCGGCCGGCGGTCGCCGCCTACGCCGCCCGCGAGGGCATGTCGGTGGAGGAGTTCCTCGAGGCGCAGGTCCCGCTGGTCACCCCCGAGGTCGCCGGCGCCGCCCTGGTCGAGCTGGTCGGAACGGACGCGGCCAGCGTCGCCCACGAGTACCGGCTGAGCGGCGCCGGGCTGCAGGAGCTGCCCTGACCCAGCCCACACCACCAGCACCGCAGGCCAATCCGGCGGCCAGGCGCCCTCCCCGAGCGGCTCCCGCCGGGTGGTGCTCTTGCTGGCTTTCTCAAGGGTCGAGCAGCGAGATCGCGTAGCGCCACGACCCGTCCTCGGCGCGCCGGACCACGTTGGTGGCGCGGCCGGCCAGCACCAGCGCGGTGTCGCGGACTTGGAGGATCCGCCGCGGGTCGGCGAGGTAGACGTGGCGGGAGTCCCACAGCTGGGCGGCGACCTGGGCGATCTGCCGGCGGCCGCGGGCCTCGGGGAGCCCGCCGCCCGCGACCAGCATGGCGCCCGGGTGGAAGAGGTGGGTCAGCGCCTGCTGGTCGTGGAGCATGAAGGCGTCCTCCAAGAGGGTCTCCAGCTCCTCGGGCGTGCGGGCTCCGGATTCCATGACGACGCCTAGAAGCGCAGCCCGTGCCGCTGGAGGATCGGTGCCGTGCCCTCGAAGTCGACCTTGCAGCCGTAGCGTGCCGCCAGCGTCGGGAGCGTCGCCGGGTCGAGCTCGCCGCCGGGGGCGCCGAGCTCGCGGAACAGGTCCTCCAGGCCGGCGGGGGTGATGAGCTCGAGGATCCGCGTGGGCACGTCGCCCGGGTTCCAGAAGGTGTGCCACTGGCCGCGTGGCTTGAAGACCAGGTCCCCGGGTCCGGCGACGACCTCCTGGTCGCCCAGCAGCGCCCCCAGCCGGCCCTCCAGCACGTAGCTGTACTCGTCCTCACGGGTGTGGTAGTGGAGCGGGCCGGCCAGGACGTGCGGTGCCACGGCGTGCTCGACGACCGAGAGCCTGCCGGTGGTGTCGCCGCCGTCGATCATGAACCGGTCGGTCCGGGACTCCGGCGCCCCCGAAACCTCGCCGTCCTTGGGACCCAGCACCCGCGCGCCCGTGGTGAGCTCGTAGTTGGCGCTCATCGTTCCTCCTTTGCCGTTGGTGGTCACGGCGACGTTAGGGCCCGGCGGCAGGACCGCCCATTCCAGAAAGGTGGTATTTGCAGCACCGAAGGCCGCCCGTACAGTGCTGCCATGACCTCGGTGAGCGGGGACGCCAAGCAGCGGGCCAGCGACAGGATCGCCAGGCTGGCCGGACGCGGGCTCGACCTGGTGAGCTTCTGGCGGGCGTCGACGGAGGCGCTCGCCGCCGTCGTGCCCCACTACCTGGCACCGTGCTGGTTCACGCTGGACCCGGCCTCGCTGCTGGTCACCAGCCACTTCGACGAGGGCGTCCCCGAGTTGCCGCCGCAGTGGCTGGTCCACGAGTACTACCAGGACGACGTGAACAAGCTCGCCGACGTCGCACGCTCCACGCGCGGGATCTCGACGCTGCACGAGGCCACCGGCGGCGACCCGAGCACCAGCCCCCGCTGGCACTTCAACATGGCCCTTGGTGGGGACCAGGAGCTGATCGCCGTCCTGCGCACCCAGGCGGGTGAGGTGTGGGGGGCACTGGGCCTGTACCGCGAGCCGGGGCGGCCGATGTTCGACGACGCGGAGCTGGCGTTCGTCCGTCAGCTGGCACCGTGGCTGGCCGAGGGGGCCCGCCGGGCGCTGCTGGTCGGCGAGGCGGTCGACCCCGACGGTCCGGAGGCGCCAGGTCTGCTCGTGCTCTCCAAGGGGTGGGAGGTCGAGTCGGCCACGCCCGGCGTGGAGCGCTGGCTGCGGGCGCTGCCCGACGGCGACTGGGACGCCGGCAGGCTGCCGTCGTCGGTGCTGGCGGTCGCAGGTCGGGCGCTCCGCACCGGTGAGCACCCGGACGAGCCCGGGCAGGTCGCGGTCTCGCGGGTGCTGTCGCGCTCGGGCGGCTGGGTGGTGCTCCACGGAGCCTGCCTGGTCTCCGGCGGCGCCCACCGGGTCGCCGTCATCGTGGAGCCCGCCCACCCGGCGCGGATCGCGCCGCTGCTGATGTCCGCCTACGGGCTGACCGAGCGCGAGCAGGAGGTCACCCGGCTGGTGCTGCAGGGCAACTCCACCGCCGAGATCGCCGAGCGCCTGGTGGTCTCGGTGCACACCGTCCAGCAGCACCTCAAGAGCGTGTTCGACAAGACCGGCGTGCGCAGCCGCCGCGACCTGGTCGGCAAGGTGTTCTTCGCCCACTACGAACCGCGCCTGCGCGACAACGAGCGCCGCGCGGTCGCCGACCAACCCCTGCGCGGCGGGCCGCTGCCGTTCGGCGGCGACGCGACCGGCTGAGCCGGCGGGCATCCGGCTCAGCACGACGCTGGCCGGATCGCCGCCATCAGTAGGATGAGCGCCGCCGACCCTCAGCCGAGAGGACCCGCATGCCCGACACCCCTGTCCCGCCGCTGTCCCTGCCACCCGAGCAGATGCGGCGGCTCGGCTACCAGGTCGTCGACCTGGTGGTGGACGCCCTGGCCGGGCTGGGGGAGCGGCCGCCGTCGCGGCGGGCCGGCCCCGACGAGCTGGCCGGGCTGCTGACCGAGCCGGTCCCGCGGACCGGTGGCGACCCCGAGGAGGTCCTGCGCCAGGCCGTCCGGGACGTGCTCGGCCCGGCCATGCGGGTCGACCACCCGCGCTTCTTCGCGTACGTGCCCATCCCCAGCAACTACGTGGGCATGCTGGCCGACGCCCTCGCCTCCGGCTTCGGGGTGTTCGCCGGGACCTGGCAGGCCGCCTCGGGCGCGGCCGCGGCCGAGCTGGCCACCCTGCGCTGGCTGCGGGAGCTGTTCGGTCTCCCCGAGACGGCCGGCGGGCTGTTCGTCGACGGCGGCTCCTCGGCCAACCTGTACGGGCTGGTCGCGGCCAGGCGGGCGGTGCTGGAGGACCGGCTGGAGGGCGCGGTCCTGTACGCCTCCGACCAGGCGCACTCCTGGCTCGGCCGCGCCGCCGGGCTGCTCGGGTTCCGGCCGTCGCAGGTGCGCCTGCTCCCCGCCGACCACCAGTTCCGGCTACGACCAGCCGACGTCGCCGCGGCCGTCGCGGCCGACCGGGCCGCCGGCCGGCGGCCGTTCTGCGTGGTGGCCACCTCGGGCACGACCAGCACCGGCAGCGTCGACCCGCTGGCCGAGCTGGCCGCCCTTTGCCGGGCCGAGCGGCTGTGGTTCCACGTCGACGGCGCCTTTGGCGCTCCGGCGGTCCTGGCCGCGCAGGGCCGGGCGCTGCTGGCCGGGATCGAGCAGGCCGACTCGCTCGCCCTCGACGCCCACAAGTGGCTGTTCCAGCCGCTGGAGGCCGGCTGCGTGCTGGTCCGCGACGTGGCCGTGCTGGAGTCGGTCTTCTCCACCCACCGGGAGTTCCTGCTCGACGCCGCGGCCGGCGACCGCGAGGTCAACTTCACCGACCGTGGCCTGCAGCTCACCCGCAGCTTCCGCGCGTTCAAGCTGTGGCTGTCGCTCAAGGTGTTCGGCCTCGACGCCTTCGCCGCGGCCGTGCAGCACGGCCTCGACCTGGCCGGCTACGCCGAGGCGCTGCTGCGGCGCCGGCCCGGGTGGGAGGTGGCGGCCCCGACCCGGCTCGCCCTGGTCTGCTTCCGCTTCGCCGACCTCCGCCGGACGCCCGAGGAGGTGGAGGCGGTCAACCGCCGGGTGGCCGACGCCATGCTGGTCGACGAGCTGGCCACCCTCAGCTCGACGGTGCTCGGCGGCCGGACCACCCTGCGGCTGTGCACCGTCAACCCGCGCACGACCAGGGAGGACGTGGAGGCGACCCTGGCCAGGGTGGAGGAGCTGGCCGCGACCGTCTGAGGGTCGTGGTACGCCGCGCGGTCCTGTTCGCGCCCTGACCCGGTTGGGTGCAGGGCTTCGGGGTTGGGCGGGGGCTGTCGTCGTCGATGAAGCTTTTCGACTACCGGGTCGCGGAGCGCCGGTAGGCGCCTGGTGGGCTCCCGAACTCGCGCTTGAAGGCGGCCGCGAACGCGACGTCGGACTGGTAGCCGACCTGGGCGGCGACGGCGGCCACGGTCGCCCGCTGGTCGCGCAGCAACGTGCGGGCGCGTTGCATCCGCAGCGCGAGCAGGTAGCGGATCGCCGGTTCGCCGACGTGGTCGCTGAACCGTGCGGCGAACGCCGCCCGGGACAGCCCGACGGTGCCGGCGAGGCTGGCGACGGTCCAGGGTCGGGCCAGGTCGCTGTGCATGGCCTCGAGGGCCGCCGCGACGTACGGGTCGCGCAGCCCCAGCAGCCAGCCGGGTTGGTCGACGGTGTCGCTGTGGTGGCGCAGCGCACGGGCGAGCAGGGCGTCGGAGAGCCGGGACATGACCAGGTCGCTGCCCGGGCCGCCGTTGAAGGCCTCGGTGCCCAGCGCGTCGACGAAGGGGGCCAGCCACGGCGTCGGGCGTCCAGCATCGCCGGGCACGTGGACGGTGCGGGGCAGGCCGCGCAGGGCGGGATGCTCGGGCTCGGCGACGACGAACGCGCCGCACACCACGACGGCCTCGTCCCCGGCGCCGCCGGCGCGCAGGCGGCTGCCCGGGGTGCGCGTGGCAAGGTCGAACCCGGAGACGACGGGCGGTTGCGCGCCGGTGCCTGGGGAGCGCAGCTCGTGCGCGTCACCACGCGGGAGGATCACCAGGTCCCCGGCCGTCAGCGGTTCGACGGTGCCGTCGGGGAAGGCGAGCTCGCCGCGGCCGCGGGCAACGACGTGCACGCCGCGGAGCCCGGCGGTGTCGAAGCCGAGCCGGAACGGGGTACCGAGGTCGAACCACCGGTAGGCGACGCTTTCGAAGCGCAGCTCCCGCAGCACCAGGCTCAGGACGTCCACGGCAACGGACCCTTGGGGTGCGCCAGCCGGCACCGCCAGACGAATGATGTGGTTTCCTGGACGATCACACATGGATTGTCTCAGCGCCGGGACCTACCGTCGAGTGCGTACGCGCACCTCGTGGGAGGAGATGATCGAGATGGAGTCGCGACACCAAGGTGACCGGCGCACGGTCGTGGTCACCGGCGGGACCGGTGGGATCGGCCGCGCCGTCGCGGTGGAGCTGGCCCGGCGTGGGGATCGGGTGCTGCTGGTGGGCCGCAGCGCCGACCGGGGCGCGGCGGTGCTGGCGGCGCTGAACCAAGTCAGCCCGGGGGCGGGGCACGCGCTGCTCCGAGCCGACCTGGCGCTGCTGCGCGAGACCGCGCGGGCGGCCGAACGGATCGCCGGGCAGACCGACCGCCTGGACGCCGTCGTGCTGTGCGCGGGGGTGCTGTCCACGGTCGCGGAATGGACCGACGAGGGGCTCGAGCGCAGCTTCGCGCTGAACTACCTGTCCCGCTACCTGCTCGTGCGGCGGCTGCTGCCGTTGCTGGCCGAGGCACCGGCGGGCCGGGTCGTGCTGGTGGCCAACGCCGGTCGGTACCGGGCCACGCTCGACCTGGACGACCTGCAGATGCGGCGGGGCGGGCGCGGGCTGCGCGTGGCCGGCCGCAGCCAGTTC
>DASUZB010000190.1:0-9631 GCA_036377075.1 Actinomycetes bacterium
GCGGCACATCGAGCTGTGCATCGCCAGGCGCCGCCTGGCCCGCGCCCGCATCGCCTGGTCGAACAGCTCGCGGCGGTTGCCGCCCTTGGCCTTGGCCCGGTACATGGCGGCGTCGGCGTTCTCCATAAGCGCCTCGGGACCGTCGCTGGGGCCGCGGCCGACCGCGATGCCGACGCTGACGGTCACGAACACCTCGGAGTCTTCCAGCGCGAACGGGGTGCTCACCACCCCGGCGACGCGCTCGGCGATGGTCAGGGCGTGGGTCTCGTCGGCGATCCCCTCGCACAGGATGGTGAACTCGTCGCCGCCGAAGCGGGCGACCACGTCGCCGGGCCGGACCACCTCCTGCAGGCGCCGGCCGAGCGCGATCAGCAGCCGGTTGCCGGCCTCGTGGCCGAGCGAGTCGTTGATGAACTTGAAGCGGTCCAGGTCGCAGAAGAGCACCGCGACGGCCGCCCTGGAGCGCTGGCTGCGGGCCAGCGCCATGGTCGCCTGGTCGAGGAAGAACAGGCGGTTGGGCAGGCCGGTGAGGGCGTCGTGGGTGGCCTGCCAGGCGAGCCGGGCCTGCACCTGGGAGCGCTCGATGGCGATGTCGGCCAGGTGCGCGGCCAGCTCGAGCAGCTGCCAGTCGGCCGCCTCCGGCCCCTTGGGCACGTCGTGGTACAGGGTGAGCACGCCGAGCACGCGGTCGGCGTCCGAGGCGATCACCGGCACCGCCCAGGCCGCCCTGACCCCCTGCTCGCGGGCGACCCGCCCGTCGCTGCGCCAGTGCGGGTGGGCGGTGAGGTCGGTGACGATCACCGGGCCGTGCCCGTGGGCGGCGGCCCCGCTGGCGCCCGCCTCCGGCCCCACCTTGAGCGCGTCCAGCTCGGCCAGGGCGTGACGGGCCAGGTTCGGCGCGGCCACCGGGGTGAGCGTGCCGCGCTCCGGGTCGTGCAGGTAGGCGGCGCAGCGGGCGCCCTCGGCCTCGGTCTCGATCACCTGGGCGAGCACGGTGAGCGTCTCCACCAGGGGCGCGTCCCTGGCGATCAGGTCGAGCACGTCGGCCTGGCCGGCGAGCCGCGCCTCGGCGCGCTTGCGCTCGGTGACGTCGCGGCAGTTGAACACCACCCCGCCGACCGACGGGTCGTCGAGCAGGTTGTTGGCCAGCGTCTCCACGTGCCGCCAGCGGCCGTCGCCCGCGACCATGCGGAACTCGAAGGTGCCGCTCGACCCGCCGGGCCCCAGGTCGCCGAAGCGCCGCCTGACCTCCTTGACGTCGTCGGGGTGGACCAGGTCGAAGATGTTGTGGCCGAGCCGCCCGGCGTCGGGGTAGCCGAGCATGCGGCGCAGGGCGGGGCTGGCGTAGGTGACGCCGCCGCCCGCGTCGAGCACGATCACCATGTGCGAGGAGTTCTGCACCAGCGCCCGGAAGCGTGCCTCGGAGTCGCGCAGCGCCTTCTCCGCGCGGCGCAGCTCGAACTCCTTGGTGATGTCGCGGGTGGTGACGATCAACCGCCTGGCGCGGCCGCCGCTGCCGGGCACGCGGGCGTAGGCGCACGACATCCAGCGGGGCTCGCCGGCAGGGGTCAGCACCCGCAGCACCGACGGCAGGCCCGACTCGAGGCTGGCCCAGCGCTCCACCCTCGCCTCGCGCCCGTCGGCGTCGAGCGCGCGCAGGCGGGTGAGGCCGCGCGTGCCGACCACCTCGGAGGCGCCGTAGCCGGTGATGCGCTCGAACCCGGGGTTCCAGCTGGTGACCGTGCCGTCCGGGTCGACGGTGGCGATGCCGTCGGAGGTGTTGGAGAAGATCTCCGACAGCTTGGCGCGCTCCTCGATGATCGCCTCGAGCAGGTCGCCCTTCTCGACCGCGACCGCCGCCTCGCCGGCGAGGGCGGCGAGCACCGCCAGCTCGCCCTCCTCGAAGCCCTCCAGCCCGGTGCGGTTGTAGGTGACCAGCACGCCGAGCGTGCGGCCGCCGGAGCGCACCGGCGCGGCCAGGCAGTTGCGCCAGCCGTCGGCCAGCAGCAGCGAGACCATGGCGGCGTCGGCGGCGCCCGGTGCGACCCGCACCGGCTCGTGCAGCTCGAGCAGGGCGGTGGCGAGGGTCGCGCTGCCGGTCGACTCCTGGAAGGCGCGGTAGGAAGGCTGGCCCGCGCTGGACCGGTGCACCGTGCGGGTGGCCGAGCCGGTGAAGCCCTGGTCGACCACGATCAGGTCGGCGACCTCGGACTCGAAGCAGGTCCTGGTCTCCTGCAGGAACTCGGGGATGGCCGCGCGCGGGTCGATCGGGACGCCGAGGGCGTGCGTGGCCCGCTGCATGCCCTGCAGCCGGGCACGGTCGGCGCGGACGGCCGCGTAGGCCCGGCTGGCCCAGCGCAGCAAGGCCAGCGGCAGGACGAACAGCACCGCCGCGATCGGCAGCCAGGCGTAGGCGGCCGCGAACAGCACCCCGAACGCGAGGTTGCCCGCGGTGACCGCGGCCGTGGTGCCGAACCCTGGCACCAGCGCGGCCAGGACGCGCCGCAACGGCTGCTGCCGGTTGAGCCTCAGCACCAGCACCAGCGCCAGGACGTTGACCGCCCAGCCGGCGGCCATGCCGGCGAGCAGCGCGGGCAGGTTGCGCACGTCCGGCCCGGGCACGGGCCGGAGCTGGACGAAGACCAGGCTGGCAACGGCCGTGGTGCACATCCACTGGGCGACGTTGAAGCAGGCGACCACGAGCGGGACGCGCAGCACGCGCTCGGAGAGGGCCTTGGCCGCGGCCACCGCCACGACCGCGACCAGGCCGGGGAAGGCCAGCACCAGCGGCGTGAGCGCCGCCTCGAACAGGTCGACGGCGTTCGCCTCGTCGTCGTAGACGACGCGACCGCCGCGGAAGCGGAACTTCAGCTCCAGCGAGCCGGCGGCGACCAGGGCGGCGAGCAGGGCGGCCGTGGCCACCCAGTCGCCGAGTGAGGCCGGCGTGACCACCATCGCCCTGGTCGCGGCCGCGCCGGCCAGGCCGGCCAGCGCCAGGCCGGCCGAGGCGAGCGGGATCGAGCGGGGGACGCTGCCCCCCGCCCGAGGCCCGCGTGACGCTGGTTTGGGACCCACCGCCGTCCCCTCTTCGTCGTTACTCCCAGGCCCCCCACCAGGCGCCGCCCTTCCAGGGGGTTCCGTACCAGTACCTGTCGTTGCGCCAGTTGTTGCCTGGCCAGTCCGCGCCGTACCAGCCCAGCTGGTACCAGCGCGACAGGTACCAGGCGGTTCCGTACCAGGTCGACGTGTTCCACTGGCCGGTGGTGTAGCCGAGCGGATCCCAGACCAGGAGCTGCGCGGTGAGCAGCCCGTTGATCACCACCCCGAGCGTGTCGGGGTCGGTGGTGGCCGTCTGCACGCTGCCGCGGCTGCCGCTGACGGCGCCCAGCCCGCTGGAGCGGGTCAGCCCCTGGTTGGCCGTGCCCGCCGGGGCGGCGTAGGTGGCCGCGTACGCGTCGAGCAGGCCGGCGCCGACCGCGTTCGGGTCGGTGGAGGCGGTCGGCTGGGTGGTGTGGACCAGCGCGTACTTCAGCCGGTCCGGGGTCCAGCTCGGGTTGGCCGACAGGGCGAGCGCCGCCACCCCGGAGGCGACCCCGGCCGCCATCGAGGTGCCCGAGCCCCTCCGGTAGGCACCGTCGACGTAGTAGGGGAACTGCGTGTCCACCGTGCTGCCGACGGCGCGCAGGGAGACGATGTGCGCCCCCGGGGTGGCCACGTCCGGCTTGGCGATGCCGTCTGCCAGGGTGGGCCCCCGGGAGGTGAAGTCGGGCAGCACGTCGTCGTTGTCGTTCCTGCTGCCCTCGTCGTCCATGGCGCCGACCGTGACCACGAAGGGGTCGTCGCCGGGCTTGGAGATGGTGCGTGGGCCCGGGCCGCGGTTGGAGGCCGCCACGACCACCGCGATGCCGGCCGCCCAGGCGCGCTCCACCGCGTAGTTCAGCGGGTCCTGCGCGTAGTGCTGCGAGGAATCGGTGCCCAGCGAGAGGTTCAGCACGCGGATGCCGTAGCGCGGCCCGAAGGAGACCACCCACTGGATGGCGGCGAGGACGTTGGAGACGTCGGCGGCGCCGTCGGCGCCGGCGATCTTGACCGAGAGGATGCGCGCGCTCGGCGCGACCCCCTTCCACTTCCCGCCCGAGTCGGCGCCGTCGCCGGCGATGATGCCGGCGACGAAGGTGCCGTGGCCGTAGCTGTCGTTGCAGTTGGGTTCGCCGGAGAGGTTCACGCAGGACGCGGTCTGGCCGGTCCGGTCGTCGGTGATCTGGACGATGCGGCCCTGCAGGTCGTGCACGGTCGGGGAGACGCCGGTGTCGACGATCGCGACGGTGATCCCGGCGCCGGTGTTGCCGGCCCTCCAGACGTCGTCGGCCCGGACCACGACGGGGTAGACGGACTGGACGGTGCCGCCCGACGTTCCCGCCGAGGGCATGGCCTGCACGTGGACGCGCCGGTCCGGGGTGACCGCGACGCCGGGAGTGCTGGCCAGCGTCGGCAGCGCGGCGGCCGGCACGGTGGCCGCGACGCCGTTCACCAGCGACAGCCTGCGGTTGACGTGCCCTCCGGCGCGGCCGACGGCGCGCTCGGCGGCGTGGCTCCCGGGCGTGGTGCCCTGCACGATCACGCGGGCGAGCAGCCGCCCGGTGGCGGCGAGCCGCGAGACGGTTGACGCCGGCACGGTGCTCGGCGCGCCGGCGGCACCGAACGGCTGCGCGGCCGCCATGGCGAGCATCATCACGAGCGCCGCCGCGGCGGCGGTGCGCGGGTACGACCAGGGGCGATGGAGCGTCATCCCCCCACCTCCTGCTTCATCGAAGCGGACCAGACCCCACCTCGTGGCCCGCGAGCGCGAAGGCGGTCGTTCCCGCCCCATCTCCGGTTGCGGCGGCTCGGACGCGGCAGCGCGTCCGGCCCGCGCGGCGCCGGGGGTTGACACCGCGGACTCACGAACCGGAGCATAGTCCTTAGCCGGTCATACCTTCCTAATCCCCCTTGCGTATTTAAACACTAAATCTTGAATCTACGTCAAAATACTGACGAGAAACTCGACATAAACGTAAAGTACGCAGCGCCCTAGCGGCGCCAGGGGACGGGAATACCCCGATCGGGTCGCGGCGGCGGGCGGCGCTCAGCCAGCCAGGCCGCCGCTGCCGTTGCTGGAGCCCTGACCGTCGACCGCGAGCCGGCGCGGCGCCAGGTCTCGCTGCATGGCGAAGGTGGCCGCCTCGAGCTTGGAGTGCATCTCCAGCTTCTGCAGGATGTTCTGCACGTGGGTGCGGACCGTGTGGGGGCTGATGAACAGCTCGCGGCCGATGCGGGCGTTGTTCCAGCCGCGCCCCAGCAGGGCGAGCACCTCCCGCTCGCGCGGCGACAGCCGGTTCAGCGGCGAGTCGGCGTTGCGCTCGCCGAGGTCGAGCAGGCGGCGGAAGAGCTCCGGCAGCATCGCCCTGGGCACCACGCCCTCGCCGTCGAGCGCGGCCTGGACCGCGCGCAGCACCGTGCGGGTGCCGCTCTTCTTGCCGACCACGCCGACCGCCCCGGTACGCACGGCGCCGAGCAGCAGCTCCAGGTCCATCTCCTGGGCGAGCACCAGGACCTTGGTGGTGGGGTCGCGGCCGAGGATCGCCTCGACCAGGGGCGGCCTGGCGACCAGGGCGAGCTCCGCGTCGACCAGCACGAGGTCCGGCTCCAGGCGCGCGACCGCGCTCATCACCTGGGTGGCCGTCGACCCCGAGCCGACCACGTCGTGGCGCCCGTCACGCTCGATCAGCGCCTGCAGCGCCTCGTTGAACAGCGGCTGGCAGTCCGCCAGGTAAACCCGAGCCACGGCTCCTCCTACTCCTGCTGGCCCACAGCGGCGGCGTCGCCCAGACCGCCGGCGCCCTGCCGGCCGTCCCTACGATGCGCCACCATGACCACCAGCCCCCAGCGCCGGTCGCGGTAGGTCGACTACGGCGCTTGACCCATACCGTGTTCGGGGACGCGAGCCGGCCGCGAGCAGCCACCCGACCCCCTTCTACAGATCGGCGGGCGGCGCTCATCCTCTAGCGTTATGGGCTGGACCAGGGATCGCAAGTAGTCAGTTCTTCGGATGAGGACGTTGCTGCAAGTGCCGTACCCTTGCCTTGGCGTCGTGACCCCCTTGCCGCTCGGGCGGGCAGCGGTCGCCGCCACCGCCGCACGGTCGTGGGTCCGGTCCTCGCGTGCGAAGCGCGATACCCAGTGGAAGGTGCGTCGTGAGCTCTTGGCATAGTGAGCACGGAACAGATCCGCTAGCGCTGCTCGTCCACCGGGCGATGCGCAGGCAGGCCGCCGCGCACGGCACGGCCGCCGCGGGCTGGCCGGGTGGCCGCCCGACGGGTGGCACCGTCGTGCGGCTGGAGCCGTCCCCGACCGGCAGGGCCGAACCGTCCGCTGGCGCGGCACGGATCGACGACCACGGGCGAGAGCGCTGATGAGCGAGGGGATCATGGAGGGCACGATCACGTTGGTGCTGGCCGACGACCACGAGGTGTTCGCCGAGGGTCTCGGCATGGTGCTGGACGCCGAGGAGGACCTCCAGGTGCTCGGGGTGGCCGCGGACGGCGCCGAGGCGCTCGAGCTGTTCGACCAGGACCCGCCGGCGGTCCTGCTGCTCGACGCGCACATGCCGCGCACCGACGTGGCCGCGGTGCTGCGCGAGGTCAAGCAGCGCGCGCCCGAGACCAAGGTGCTGGTGCTCTCCGCCGACACCCGCAGCGAGACGGTGAACACCGTGATCGAGGCCGGCGCGGACGGCTTCCTCGCCAAGGACGTCTCGAGCCCCCAGGTCGCCACCACGATCCGTAGGGTCGTCGGCGGCCACGACGTCCCGATCACCACGCTGCCGTCGCGCCCCACCCGCGACCCGGGCGTCGAGCTGCTGGTCCGCACGCTGAGCGCGCGCGAGCGCGAGATCCTCGGCTACCTGTCCGCCGGCTGGTCCAACCGGCGCATCGCCGAGCAGTGCTTCCTGTCGCTCAACACGGTCCGCACCCACGTGCAGAACATCCTGGTCAAGCTCGGCGTCCACTCCAAGCTCGAGGCGGTCGCCTTCGCCCTCGAGCACCATGTGGTGGAGGCAGCCGGCAGCGCCCCGCGCGGCTTCTAGCGGGAGCACCGGGGCGCAGGCCCCACGGCCCGCCGCCGCCCTGCCTCCGTGACAGGCATCGGGTAGTTTGTCGTACGTCGTGGCGGTGTACGCCTGGGGGGGCAAGCGACCGGGAGGAGTGGGAGAAGATGCGAGGCAAGTCCGGACTCGCGCTCGGGTTGGCGATCGGCTACGTGCTCGGCACCAAGGCCGGTCGGGAGCGCTACGAGCAGCTCAGCCAGTCGGCCAAGCGCCTGGCCGCCGACCCCAGCATGCAGCGGCTCCAGACCGAGCTCAGCGGTCTGGTCAGCGCGTCGAGGCAGCAGCTCACCGCGACCGTCGAGGGCACCGCCACGAAGGCGGCGGAGAAGGTCGAGGAGGTGCGCGAGGCCCCACCGGCCGGCACCACCACGACCACGACGGGCAACAGCACCGCCCGCACCCGCTCGACGAGCCGCTCGGGCGGCAGCGGCCGCTCGTCCAGCTCGCGCTCGCCGGGCAAGAGCGACACGTCCTGAGCACGCGACCGGCGCCGTCAGCGGCCCTGGCCGCCCGGCGGTGAGGCGGTCACGCGGTCGCCGGCGAGCCCGTCGCGCCCCCCGGTCGCTTCTGGCCGCGCCGCGGCGCTGGCCTGCCCTGCCCGCAGCCCGAGCTCGTGGTTCAGCTCGGCCCCGAGGAGCACCACGAACGACGACAGGAACAGCCAGATGAGCAGGACGATGACCGCCCCGAGGAGCCCGTAGGTGCGGTTGTAGTTCCCGAAGCTGTTCACGTACAGCGAGAAGAGCCCCGAGCCCAGCAGCCACAGCGCCGTCGCCAGCAGCGACCCAGGGGTCAGCCAGCGCAGCTCGGCGTCGTCGCGGTCGGGCGCGTAGCGGTACAGGATCGCGAGGCCGACCAGCATCAGCCCGGCGAGCACCGGCCAGCGGACGACGGCGAGCAGCAGCCGGCCGACCGGTCCCAGCAGGCCGGTGACCACCGGCAGCACCACGACGATGCCGATGGCGACCGCCATGCTCACGATCGCGCCGAGGGTGAGCAGCAGGGCGCGGCCGCGCAGCCGCAGGAACCTGCGCGTCTCGATGCGGTCGTAGGCCACGTTGAGGCCGGCGATCAACGCCCGCATGCCGGCCGAGGCGGCCAGCACCGCCGCCAGGATGCCGAGCACCGCACCAAGGCTCAGCCCCTTGCCGGCGCTGTGGGTGAGCGCCTCGAGCTGGCCGGTCAGCGTCTGCCTCGCCTGCCTCGGCAGCACGGCGGCCAGCTTCTGCACCTGTGCCCTGGCGGTCTCGGGCTTGGCCACCAGCCCGTAGATCGAGATCACCGCGATCAGCGCGGGGAAGATGGAGAGCATGGCGTAGAACGCCACCCCGGCCGAGAGCAGCGAGATGTTGTCCTCGCGGAGGTGGGTGCGCACCCGCAGCAGGACGTCCTTCCAGGCCGTCACGCCGCCGCCCTGGCGGGCGGCTCGCAGCGACCTGGTCATCCCCCAGCCCTCCTCGGCGACGGAAGCCGGGCGCAGTCGCCGCCGCCCTGCCAGACTGGTTGCGTCACACCTTGGAGCAGTAAGTTGCAGCGAAGCTGCTGATCCGCGACTGGAGCCCTGATGCCGGCCAGAATGCCCAACCGTTCAGAGTTCCCACGCGCCACCACCGCCAAACTGGTCAAGCTCGCCGAGTTGCACTCGCGGCGGGAGGTGCTGCGCCTCGCGGCCGGCGGGGCCGGCGCCCTGGGGCTGTCGGCGCTGCTCGCCGCGTGCGGCGGCAAGGGCGGCTCGTCCACCAGGCAGCCGTCCAACCCCGCCGGCTCCATCGGCGCGGTCGGCGAGGGCGCCACCCAGCTCTCCCTGATCAACGCCCAGAGCAAGCTGATCACCGGCAGGCAACTGTTCACCTTCGGCCTCTCCACGCCGGACAACAACCTCGTCAGCGAGGGCAAGCCACAGGTCTGGGCGGCCAAGGACGAGACCAGCAAGGCGCTGGGCCCGTTCGCGGCCGAATGGCTGAGCATGGACGCCTACGACAAGACCGGCGACAAGTCACCCCGCTCTCCATTGGTCGGCTTCTACGCCGCCGAGGTGGAGTTCCCGACCACCGGCAACTGGCTGGTCGCGGCCGTGGTCGACCAGGGCGGCCGCCGCGGGGTCGGGCGCGGCGCCGTACCCGTCGTCGACAGGGAGGTCGCCCAGGTCGGCAGCAAGGCGCTGGCGGTCCCGACGGTCGTCGCCAAGCGTGCCAGCGACCTGGACAAGGTGTGCACCCGCAACCCG
This sequence comes from Actinomycetes bacterium, assembly GCA_036377075.1. Lineage (GTDB taxonomy): Bacteria > Actinomycetota > CALGFH01 > CALGFH01 > CALGFH01 > DASUZB01. Next base: position 9,375 of record DASUZB010000190.1, read on the forward strand.
CCCTGCCCGATGCACCGGGTCTCGCTCGACCGGGCGATCAGGTCGGGCAAGGCGACGGCGGTCTCGTTCGCGACGCCGCTGTTCTGCTCCAGCCAGATGTGCGGACCGGCGGTCGACGAGCTGCTCCTGGTCTACCGTGACGTCGGCGCCAAGGCCAACTTCGTCCACGTGGAGATCTACCCGAACGAGGAGAGCCCGTCGAAGCCCGTCAAGGCGTTCACCAAGTGGGGCTTCGACAGCGAGCCGTGGACGATCCT
>DASUZB010000191.1:0-2389 GCA_036377075.1 Actinomycetes bacterium
GTCGTCACCGCTCACTCGGCTTCAACTAGGAATACCCAGCGACCTAGCTGTATGGGCTTGCGGTGGTTGGCGTATCGCGCACAGATCGATCGCTGTCTCCTTGTTGTGGCGATTTCTGCGCACGACGGCTAATGTGCCTCGAAGGGCTTGCAGAGCCTGGTACACGCAAAGGGAATAAACACTCCTGTTTTCCGGATTTGTGCCGGATCGCTCGTTCCATTTACACTCCGCGCGCCGGAAAGCAGGGGTCTGCGTGGTTGTGCCCCGACCCCGTCCGACCGGGTCGGTCGGACGGGAGTGAGAGTCGCGTCGGCGTGGTGGCCGCCGGTCCGAGTCGCCGCCGGCTGCTTTTGGGGGGAATTGCAGTGCCGATGGAAGACGGGGACGCAAGGCGCAGGCGCGACCTCGAGGAGATCCTCGAGCTGCGCCGCTCGTTCGGAACGCTCGGTCGTCGCCTCGGAACCCGTCCCGGGCCGATCCGGCCCGGCCTGGCCGGATTCCCCAAGTCGTCGGTCCAGGCTGAGCCCGACTCCGAAGCGGCCGCGGACCCCGAAGCGGCTGCGGACCCCGAAGGGGCCGCGGACCAGAAGGCGGCTGCGGACCAGGAGGCGGGTGCGGACCAGAAGGCGGGTGCGGACCAGAAGCCGGGTACGGACCAGGAGGCGGATCAGGAACGGATCCGCGCCACCCTCCGTCGGATCGCGCCGGTCGTCGACGAGTCGTACCGCCTCCCAGGCCCGCCGGCGCCGGTGGGCGACGCAGCCTTCGAGATCCCCGAGCCGCCACCGGCCAGGCGCCGGCCGCCGTGGCCATGGCTCGCCGGCCTCGTGGCCGTCTTCGTGCTCGGCCTCGCGGTGGACCACACCGCGCTGCAGCGACCGGCCCCACGCCCAGCTCCACCCGTGTCCACCCAGGCCGAGACGGCGGCGAGCGCCCCGGCGAGCAGCGCGGCGCCGGCCAGCCCGCCGGGCAGCGTGCCGCAGTCCTGCCTGGTCACCGCCCAGCGCGCCGACGTCCTCATCGACATGTTGGTCAAGAAGACCCGTGGCCTGGACGTCACCAAGGCGCTCGCGTCCTACACCCAAGCAAGCCAGACCTGCCGCAAGGAGGCATCGTCCAGATGAGTCCGAAATCGGTCGTGAAGGTACTCGCCCTGCTCGTCGCCCTCGTGCTCGCCGCAGCCGTGCCGGTGCGGGCGGCCGAGTCGCTCGTGCTCACCTGCAAGGTCTGCACCCAGGTGATCGCCACCGGCAAGGGCCTGCCGGCCAACCAGACGGTGCGCCTGAACCTGCTCGACCTGGGCAGCGGCCAGCCGGTGGTGGCGCCGGTCTCGATCACCACCGACGCGGCCGGCAGCTTCGTCCGCAAGGTCAACGTCGACCTGACCAAGCACCCCTCGCTCGAGTCGAGCGTCTGGACCTCGCAGGGCGGGACGCTGGTGATCGCGGCGCACAGCCGCTTCCTGTCGCCGTGCAAGCCCAAGGCGCCGCTCGCGTTCACCGGGTCGAACGGCGGGCTCGAGCTCCTGGCGGCCCTGCTGCTGCTCGGCGCCGGCGGTGCGCTGGTCCGAGCTGGGCGGCGTCGGCCCTTCGCAGCCAGGTAGGCCATCCAGACCACGCAGGGTGCCGGTCCCATCCGTCCCTCCACCTTGATCCTGTCGGCTCGGCGCGCCGGTGACGGCCGCCCCGATCGGACGAAGGAGTGTGGGTTGATGTCCCGCAGGCTGGCGGTCACCCTCGCGCTGGTCTTCTCCCTGGTCGCCGTGACCGTCGGCAGCGCCGCGGCGGACGTCCTCGGGGTCGGCGGCACCGCCGACCCCGACGACGTCCTGCCCCTGCCGGCACTGCCGATCGGTCCGGGCCCGCTGTACCCGCTCGACGCCTACGGGCCCCGCCTGGACGACAACGTCGTGCTCAGGTGGGACGAGCAGACCCTCGCGGCGATCCGGGCGGTGAAGCAGGGGCCGACCATCAACGCCCGCGCCCTCGGCATCGTCCACACCGCCATGTACGACGCCTGGGCGGCCTACGACCCGGTCGCGGTCGGCACCCGCCTGGGCGGCTCGCTGCGCCAGCCGCCCGCCAAGCGCACCCTGGCACGCAAGAGCAAGGCGATCAGCTTCGCCGCCTACCGCGCGCTGCTGAACCTGTACCCCAGCCGGGCGGCCGCCTTCACCGCGTTCATGTCGGCGCTCGGCTACGACCCGAGCAACACCTCGACGGACCCGAGCACCGCCGCCGGCGTCGGCAACCTTGCCGCCGCGGCGGTGCTCGGCTTCCGCGCCAACGACGGCGCCAACCAGGCCGACGGCTACGCCGACACCAGCGGCTACGTCCCGGTCAACACCCCCGACCAGGTCAACGACGTGTACCGCTGGCAGCCGCTGCGG
>DASUZB010000192.1:0-4401 GCA_036377075.1 Actinomycetes bacterium
TGCTGGAGATGACGCCGATCCTTGACGCCCTCCACCGCCAACCCCGCCCGGCACCGATCACCGCACCCACCGCGGCAGACCTCGCCAACCTCATCGGCCGAAGCCCCACCAAGAACACCAAGTAATAGATCGACGGGTCCCAGGGGTCCTGGGCAGCCTGGAAGTGGGCGTAGGTGGCAAGGGTCATGTGCCGCCGGCATGCCCGGCGCGGCCCGAGACGGTACGCCAGTTCTCACCTCCGGCGATGAGCTGCGGGACCGCCGGTGCGCAGCTCGATCCCGACCCTCGTCCTCGCCGGCGAGTACGACGCCGGCGTCCCGCCCCTGATCGTGCGGCAGATCCCGCCGACCATGGAGCGGTCGTTCTACCACGAGTTCCCCGCCGCGCCGCACATCCAGTTGGCCAGCTTCAACCCGGTCAGCTCCTGCGCGCGCTCGATCACCGACCAGTTCCTCAACGCGCCCACCAGACGGCCCGACTCGAGCTGCATCAGCTCGCTCCCACCCTTCGACTTCACTCCCTGACGCCGTCGGCGCCCTGCGGTCGAGTCCGTGACGTGCCCGAGGCGGAAACGCAGGGAAAACGAGTAAAGGTTGCGCTGGTCAGGAAGCCAAGCCGGCAAACCAGAGACGGCTTGGGAGCCTGGATCATCAGCCACGTCATCAGCCGCCGGCGGCGCGACCGCCGGGGGGTGGACAGCCGGGCCGCTGGCTGGCCTGCTCAGGCAGGCTGCTGGCCCACCTGGCGCAGCTCGGCCTCGGCCGCGATGCCCTCGGCGACCTCGACCGCGGCGGCATAACGGGCGGCGTCCTCGCTGTAGCCGTGCTGGTCGCGGTACTCGATGAACAGGCCGATGACCTCGTCGGCATGCTGGGCCAGGCGGTACGCGCGACGGCGGGGAAGCCGTCCCGGGTGGCGAAACAGGTGACCAGACCGGTCAGGAATCGAGAAGCGCCGGCCGCGAGCCGCACCTAGGCTGGCTGCCATATGGGGACCGTTCCCGACAGGAAAGGTGGCAAGGCATGAACGCGCACGTGAGCTCGATCCTCCTCGGCGTCCGGGACATGGACCGGTCCAAGCGCTTCTACACGGAGGGTCTTGGCTGGAAGGTCCAGCGGGACTACGGCGTCTCGGTGTTCTTCGAGCCGAACGGCGGCTCGCTCGTCGGCTTCTACGGCCGCGACGGCCTGGCCGCCAACGTGGGCGTGAGCCCGGAGGGCAGCGGCTTCAGCGGGCTGGTCCTCACCTACGTCGTCCGCAGCGAGGCGCGGGTCGACGAGATCCTGGCGGAGGCCGAGCAGGCCGGCGCCACGATCCTCAAGCCCGCCGCCACCCTGCAGTGGGGCGGGTACGGCGGTTCCTTCGCGGACCTGGACGGCTACATCTGGGACATCGGCTACAGCGCCCAGGGCAAGGACCAGCCCTACGCGGAGTAGCCCGTCAGCCGGTCACGGTGGTCGATCACTCGGATGAGGTGTGACCTGTCTCCGCCACCAGCCAGTCAGGGACCGGGACAACGCTCAGCAGCGTGGCCGTTTGGAGACACCGGCGGTGGCGCCGGCGCCGCGCCCGGCGCTCGAGACCAGTACCCCCGCGGCCGGGGCACCAGCCGACGTCAGCCGTCACATAGAGCCAGCAGCTTGTTCACGGTTGCCCAGTTGCGGGCGGTGCCGGCCGTCTCGGCGGTCCGGGAGCCGCCGAGCCGGGTCAGCTGGGCTGCCAGCTCGCTGCGGCCGAGGCCGCCGGGGGTGTGCAGGAACAGGGTGGTCCCGACCACCCGCGCCTCGTCGTCGCTGCCCTGGTCCTGGGCCCGCTGCTGGGCGGCTGCCACGGCGGCGAGCTCGTCGGGGCCCAGGGGGCCGTTCCTGAAGATCGCGTCGACCCACCTGGGGTTGGGCTCGTCGGGGAAGGGGTTGTCCGCGACCACCTGGGCCAGCTCCGCGCGGGTGAGAACCACGACCGTGGGCCGCACGCCCAGGTGCTTGGCGATGGCGCGCTCGAGCGCCGCGGCGATCGTCGCGGTGTCGGCTTCCTCGCTGGTGAAGACCACGTTGCCGCTCTGAATGTAGGTCGCCACCTCGGTGTGGCCCAGCCGCAGCACAACCTCACGCAGGTCGGCCATGGCGACCCTGTTGCGGCCGCCGACGTTGATCCCGCGCAGCAGGGCGACATGGGTCGGCATGCCGTCATCTTGTCATCGCTCGACGGCTGGCACCGCTATGGCACCGATAGGAGTTGACGTGGCACCACTTGTGGTGCCAAAGTGGTGCCATGAACCTGGAACCGTACGTCGAGAACATCAACCGCCAGCTCGCGATCGCCGCCGACGCCGGCGGCGACGAGGCTCGAGCGCTGGCCGAGCGGCTGGTCGCGCCGCTGGAGGCGGCGATCCGTCTCACCGTGCAGGACGCGCTCGCGGCGGCGGTGGAGGAGATCACCACCGAGCTCGCGCCGGGATCGGTCCAGCTGCGCCTGCGCGGACGCGACCCCGAGTTCGTGGTGACACCACCGCCGTCCGACACGTCCGCCGACGACCTGGCCGAGGACCCCACCGAGCGGCCTCCAGCCTTCCCAGAAGGCGACGAGGGCACGATGTCGCGGATCAACCTCCGTATGCCCGACCACCTCAAGGCCCGGATCGAGCAGGCAGCCGCGAGCGAAGGGCTGTCGGTCAACGCCTGGCTCGTGCGAGCGGCCGCCGCCGCCCTGGAACGAACCGGCCCGTCCCGTCGCCGCGAACGGCGCGCCTCTCAGGGCGCCCAGCGCTACACGGGCTGGGCACGCTAGCCAACCCACAGGGGGAACTGCAGATGGCTACCTTCGATACTCCCGAACCGATCTCCGTCACCGTCGAGTTCGGCGTCGGTGACCTCCGGATCGTGGCCAGCGACCGCACCGACACCATGGTCGAGGTGCGCCCGAGCGACCCCGCCAAGAAGGCGGACGTGACCGCCGCCGAGCAGACCCGCGTCGAGTACGCCGGCGGCAGCCTGCTGATCAAGGCCCCCAAGAACTGGAAGCAGCTCACCTGGCGCGGGGGCGGCGAGTCGATCGACGTGCAGGTCGAGCTGCCGGCGGGCTCACACCTGCGCGGTGAGACCGGGGTGGCGGCACTGCGCTGCCAGGGTCGCCTCGGTGAGTGCCGCTACAAGACCGGCGTCGGTGATATCCAGCTCGACCAGGCGGGGGCGGTGCAACTCCGGACCGGCGTCGGCGACCTCACCGTGGAGCAGGCCGACGGCGATGCCGAGCTCACCACGGGTTCCGGCTCCGTGAGGATCGACCACATCGACGGCGCGGCGGTGGTCAAGAACTCCAACGGCGATACCTGGATCGGCGAGGTCACCGGAAACCTGCAGGTGAACGCGGCCAACGGCCGGATCTCGGTCGATCGGGCGCGCGAGACGGTTGCCGCAAAGTCCGCCAACGGCGACGTCCGCCTCGGCGAGGTCGCGCATGGCGACGTCCTCGCCCAGACCGCATTCGGCAAGGTCGAGATCGGGATCCGCGACGGGGTCGCCGCCTGGCTGGACCTCAACACCCGCTTCGGCAACGTGCACAACGACCTGGACGCCGCCGAGCGTCCGGAATCGGGCGAGGACGCGGTCGAGGTCCGCGCCCGCACCTCCTTCGGGGACATCACCATCAACCGCTCCGTCGCGAACGACACCGGAAAGGACGAGACATGACCAGTCCCACCGCTCGGTCCGCGATCGCGGTCGCCGGACTGCGCAAGTCATTCGGCGACAAGGTCGTTCTCGACGGCATCGATCTGCAGGTCGCCCAGGGGACGATCTTCGCGCTGCTCGGCCCCAACGGCGCCGGCAAGACCACCATGGTGCAGATCCTGTCCACCCTGATCGGCGCCGACGCGGGCGAGGTAGCGGTCGATGGCCACGACCTGGCCCAGGAACCGGACGCGGTGCGCGCGGTCATCGGCGTCACCGGCCAGTTCTCGGCCGTGGACAACCTGCTCACCGGCGAAGAGAACCTGGTCCTGATGGCTGACCTGCGCCATCTGGACAGGGCGGAGGGCAGGCGGCGGGCGGCCGAGCTGCTGGACCGGTTCGATCTGGTCGAGGCGGCCAGAAAGCCGGCCGGCACCTATTCCGGCGGCATGCGCCGCCGGCTCGACCTGGCGATGACCCTGGTCGGCGACCCGCGCATCATCTTCCTGGACGAGCCCACGGCCGGCCTGGATCCGCGCAGCCGCCGCACCATGTGGCAGCTCATCCGCGAGCTCGTGGCCGCTGGGGTCACGATCTTCCTCACCACCCAGTATCTGGAAGAGGCCGACGAGCTCGCCGACCAGGTCGCGGTCCTGGACCACGGGCGGCTGATCGCCGAGGGTGCCCCCGAGACGCTCAAGCGCCGCGTCCCCGGCGGCCATGTCCGCCTGCA
>DASUZB010000193.1:0-7735 GCA_036377075.1 Actinomycetes bacterium
CACCGGTGGCACGGTCCCGTCAGCAGGGCCAGCCCGCGTTCGTCGCGGTGGTGCAGGTGGTCGTCCCCCTGCCGGCGCAGCGCCGCTGCGCCTCGCGGTTGACGAACGCGAGCTGCTGCTCGTGGGTGGCGTTGGGCCCCAGCCGCTTGGCAGCCTTGGTGATGTCCAGCACCAGCTGGAAGTCGGCGGTCGTCAGGCCCATCTCCTGGTAGTCGTAGCCCTTGTCGTGGTTGGGCTTGAGCAGCTCGTTGGCCCAGTAGCCGACCTGCAGCGCGCAGGTCTCGGCGGCGGTGCGCAGCCGGCTGCTGGTGGTCGCCTCGGCTGCCGGGTGGTCGGGCGTCCCACCGCAGGCGGCGAGGAGGAGCATCGCGCCGCAGGCCAGGGCGGCCACGCGCAGCCTGCCGCCCGCCGCCATCCTCGCCGCGGCGCGGGGTGCCGCGCCAGGATGAATGGCCATGTTGGTCGCCCTCCTCAGCCTGCCCGGCCCCCAACCGGCTAGCCCTGCCACCAGCCTTTCGAGAATACCGAACCGGGCCGTCACCGGTGACGGCCCGCTCCCGGCCCTCGGGCGGGGCCGTCGGGAACCTCGGCCGCCGCAAGAGCGTCGAACGGGTCAGCGGCCAGACCACGCCGGTGCGTGCCGCGAGCGGCAGGAGGCGTGCGATGCACCAACGACGCCGGGCGCTGCGCGGACGGATGCTGCCGGTTCTGGTGGCGCTCTGCGCGATCCTGGCCGGGGGCTGCGCCGGGCAGGGTTCCCCGGCCGGCGACGGCCAGCCCTCCGGGGCCAGCCTGGCCACCCGCCAGCCCCGCACGACCACCGTCACCTTGCGCGACGCCGGCCGCACCGTGACCCTCCGGGTCGGCGACCGGCTCGACGTCGGGCTCGGCACGTCCAGGCAGACCGGCGACGAGTGGCGGCTGATCAGCTACCCGGAGGCGCTGCTGTCGCTGCTGCCGGCGCCCGCCGGCCACTACCGCTTCGCCGCCGCCGCGCCCGGCCGGGGGATCCTGGCGGCGAACCCCACCCTCGTCTGCGCGCCGACCGACAACCCCAATCCCGTCCTGTGCCCCCCGACGGACGCCCGCACCAGGGCCACGCCGCAGCGTCCTCCTCGCACGCGCTTCCGCCTTACCATCCAGGTGTCGCGCTGACCCGCGGTCCGCGGCCTGTCCCGGGGCCGCCGGCGCGGCGGTCGCTCCACGGTGGCGGCGCCAGGCGCGCCGCCCGACGACGAGGCGAGGCACGCCATGACCGATGCTGGTCCCCGTGACCCCAGCGCACCCGTCGGGCAGCCGGTATGGCTCGCGCTGATGCACACGGCCGGACCGGGCGCGCCCGCCGCCGGCGGGGCTCGATCTTCCAGCACCCGGACTTTCCCGAGCACGTGGCGTTCCTCGAGCGCCTGCGCGCCGCCGGGGTGCTGGTCGCCGCCGGGCCGCTCGGCGGCCCCGACGACGGCGGCGCGCCACCGTCCGGCGCCGACGGCATGACCGTCGTCCGGGCCGCCGGCGAGCGGCAGGCGGCCGAGCTCGCCCGCCAGGCCGCCGAGGAGGACCGCAGCGTCACCCGCGGCCTGCTGCAGGTCGACGTCCGCCGCTGGCACGTCAAGTTCACCGGCTGACCGGCCGCCACACGACGGCGCGGGCGCCCCCCCGGGAGCGCCCGCGTGGTGCGGGTGGAGCGCGTCAGGCGGCCTCGGCCGCGCCGGCCTCGGGCCGGCGCCCGCCGGTGCGGGCGAGCAGCAGGCGGAGGCCGCGCGCCTGGGCGCGTTCGGGCAGCCGCCAGGCGCCGTCGTGCCAGCGGGCGAGGCTCTCGCGCTCCAGCCGGCGGCCGGCGAGGGCGGCGTGCTTGCAGGGGACCGGGAGGTAGGCCCGGTGGGTGCCGGAGCGGCAGGTGCAGCCGATCATGACGGTGCCGTCGCGCACGCCGCGCACCCAGACGCGGTGGCTTCCGGGCACGGAGTCGGACTTGACCAGGATCGACCCGTCGGGGAGCACGCGGGCGTTGTGCCCGCTCTCGACGGCGCGGACCTCGGCGGCGAGCCCGTACGCGGGGTGCCATCCACGCTCGCCGGAATCGGCGAACGCGGCCTGAGCGACAGGAGTAACAGCTTCTTCCTTCATGTGTTCATTGTACCGGAACTGCGCCTTTCCAGCCACGAGAAACCGCAGGTCAGCGTGCATATGAGGGGTTTCACCGGGGTCGCCCGTCCGGCCCCGTCCGGCACGCCGACCCTTCCCAGCGTCGGGGCTCTGGTAGACGCTTGACCCGGAGGGTTCAGGACCGGGCGACGGGGACGAGGCGAGGGCCGTGGGGCGGGTTCGGCGTGACCTCATCGTGTTGGTGGCGAGCCTGGCGGTGTTCGCGGTCTGCGCGGTGGTGGTGGCCAACGGGCGGGTCGGCCCCGCCGAGCGGGCCGTGTTCCACGCCGTCAACGGGCTGCCTAGCTGGCTCTACCGGCCGATGCTGCTGGCACAGTACCTGGGCGTGCTGGCGATGCCGCTGGTGGTGGCGCTGGGCGCGCTGGCGGCGCGGCGCTGGCGGCTGGCCGCCGCGCTGGTGCTGGTGGTGCCGCTGAAGCTCGGCCTCGAGCGGATCCCCAAGCAGCTGGTGCAGCGGGAGCGTCCGGGCACCACGGTCCCCGACGCGATCCTGCGCGGGGTGCACCCCGGCGGGCTGAGCTTCACCTCCGGGCACGCCATCATCACCTTCGCGATCGCCGGGCTGCTCCTGCTGGTGCTGCCGCGGCGCTGGGGCGTGGTCGCGGTCGTGCTCGCCAGCCTCAACGCGGTCGCTCGGGTGTACCTGGGCGCGCACAACCCCCTCGACGTGGTCGGCGGGGCCGCCATCGGCCTGGCGATCGCCGCCGCCCTCGACCTGGTCCTCGACGTCGCCCACGAGCGGCGGGGGACCCGCCGCGAGCGGGAGCGGATCCCCTGACCTTCGGGTCGTGCGTGCGGCCTACGGCTCGTTGGGGACGATGATCCACAACGCCAGGTAGAGGATGACGCCGGAGCCTCCCAGCACGGCCAGCACCACGAACAGCACCCGCATCAGCGTCGGGTCGAGGTTGAAGTAGCTGGCGAGGCCGCCGCAGACACCGCCCAGCTTGCGGTCGCTCCGGCTGCGGTACAGCTTGCGGGTCGCCTCCATGGCACCGCCTTTCCGGTGGCGGCCCCGCCGGCCGCTCGTCGCTGCCGACCGGTCCGCGGGCTCGTCCCTTCGCCTTCTGGCCGGGCGGCTCGCCGCCTGGCCAATGGACCATCCTTGCCGCTGCTCGGCTTGTCAAGGCCGGACCGGCTCCGCGCCTTGGGCCCGCCGAGCGGAGCCGGACCGGCCTTGCGCCATCCCAGCGCGTGCGAGCATGCCTGCCGTACACGACCCCCGCCTCCTGGGCATTACCACTCGGTAACACGATTCGGTCATACTCCCTCATACTCGGACACCCTCGACCTTCTGAGTCCCCCGCGACGGTGGAGGCGGCGAATGGCTGAAGTGACCCGGCGTGAGTTCCTGGTGGGTACGGCGGGAGCGGTGGCGGCGGCCGCCGCGGCGGGCGCGACCGCGGCGGCGTCCAGCGCGCAGACCGCCGCGGCGGCGCTGCCGGCGCCGGCGGACTCGGGCATCGACCACGTCGTCGTGGTGATGATGGAGAACCGCTCGTTCGACCACTACCTCGGCTGGCTGCCCGGCGCCGACGGCAAGCAGGCCGGCCTGACCTTCACCGACCGGGACGGCGCCGCCCACCAGACCCACCACCTGACCGTCCCGTACGGCTGCGGTTTTCACGACCCCGACCATTCCTACGAGGGCGGCCGCACCGAGCTCAACGGCGGCGCGTGCGACGGCTGGCTGCGCGCCGGGGCCAACGACGTCTTCTCCATCGGCTACTTCCTGGCGGGCGACCTCGGCTTCTACGGCCACGCGGCGCGCGACTGGACCGTCTGCGACCGCTACTTCGCCGCCGTGATGGCGCCGACCTACCCCAACCGGTTCTTCATGCACGCCGCGCAGACCGACCGCAAGACCACCTCGGTGGACAGGGTCGCCGCCATGCCGGCGATCTGGGACCGGCTCGCCGCCGCCGGCGTGAAGGGCCGCTACTTCTTCGGCGACGTGCCCTTCACCGCGCTGTGGGGGACGAGGTACCTCGGCATCAGCCGCCCGATCTCGGAGTTCTACTCCGCCGCGGCGGCCGGCACGCTGCCGCCGGTCAGCTACGTCGACCCGGCGTTCCTCGGCGAGGCGGTGCCCGGCCTGGCCGAGGACGAGCACCCGCTCGCCGACATCCGCCTGGGCCAGCACTTCCTCGGCAAGGTCTACAACGCGGTCGTGTCCAGCCCGAACTGGGCGCGGACCGTGCTGGTGATCACCTACGACGAGTGGGGCGGCTTCTTCGACCACGTGGTCCCGTCGGAGGGGCCCGACCCCAACCCCGACCTCGGCATGGGACTGCGCGGCTTCCGCGTGCCCTGCCTGGTGATCTCGCCGCGGTCGAGGCGCGGGCAGGTGGTCCACGGCCTGTACGACCACACCTCGGTGCTGAAGATGATCGAGTGGCGCTTCGGCCTGTCGCCCCTGACCGTCCGCGACGCCGCCGCCAACAACCTCGCCGAGGTCCTCGACTTCGAGCACCCGCCGGTGCTGCAGGCGCCCCGCTACGACGTCCCCAAGCCGCTGACCTTCGGCTGCCTCCTGCCGACCCACGCCCACAGCGGCGAGGACTGGCCCGACCTTGCGCAGGTCGCCCGGCGCCGCGGCTTCAACGTCAAGGCGAACCTCTCCGCCGCGCGCCAGCCCGCGAAGACGCCGGGGTAGCCGGGACGCCGGTCGCCGCGCCGAGGCTTCCGCGCGCCTCGGTCCGCCCGCACCGGTCGTGACGCCGGAGCGGGTCCCTGCCGCCACCCCGCCGGCCGGTGGGAGAATCACCGGCCGAATCCCGGCCCGTGGGAGGGCGATGTCGGCTCGGCTGAAGCTCGTCGGCTCGGTGGTCCGCCAGTCCTGGTGGTTGTTCGTGCTGGCCGCCGCCGTGGTCGTGCTGCAGCGGCTCGGGTGGGACCGCGCCTGGCAGGCGGCCGGCGGTCTGCGGGAGGCCCTGGTCGGCGCCGCCAGGGTGGCGTGGCCGCTGCTGCTGGCAGCGGCGGTTGTGGCGTGGCGGTACCGCCGTGCCAGCCGGAGGTCGAGCCCGCTTCGCCCTCGGCCTCCCACCGAGGCCGTCACGCGATCCCCCTGGCCGGTCGTGCTGCTCGCCGTTGCGATCGTCGCGCTGTTCGCGGCGTGCGTCTTCGTCGTGCCGGGTCTGCTCGTGCCGCGGCTGCGCGTCTCGCCGGCCGACGTCGGGCAGGCGAAGGACCGCCTTCAGCTCGAGAACGACCGGCTCAAGGCGCGCAACGACGCCAGGACGGCGCTGCTGCAAGGCCTCGGTGGGCTGGTCGTGGTGGCCGGCGCCTACCTCACCTGGCGGCAGGTCCGAGCCACCTTGGAGTCCCAGGCCGGCGAGCGGTTCGCCAAGGCCGTCGAGCAGCTGCGCGGCGAGGACAGGGCAGGCCGCATCGCCGGCGTCTACTTTCTCGACCGGGTCCTGAAGAGCTCGCCCACCGACCGCGGGTCGGTGGTCGTGGTCCTCACCGACCTGATCCGGGGCGAGCTTTCCTGGCCACCCAAGCCGGACGGTCGCCGTGACCGTGCCGGGGAGAGCCTGCCCGTGCTCCGCGACCGCGCGCCGGACGCGCAGGCGGCGCTGACCGTCCTCGGCGGCCAGCCGATCTCGGCCGAGATCCGGGTCAGCCTGACCGACCTCGACATGCGCCGGGCGAGCCTGGTGGGCGCGAAGTTCCCTGGCGCCAACTTCCGCGGCTCCTGCCTCGACGAGGCGTCGCTGCGGGGTCGCGGCGACTTCACCGAGGGGTGGTTCTGGCGTGCCAGCCTCCGGCGCGCCAGCTTCGAGGCGTCGACCATCCGCGACGCCAGCTTCCACCAGGCGGACCTACGTGGTGTGGTGCTGAACGGCCTGGACGTGACCGGCGTCGACTTCACCGGGGCACTCATGGAACGGGCCGACCTACGGGGCGTGCAGAACCTTCCGGCACCAGGCACCGAGGGAGCCCCGACGGAGGAGCAGCTCCGGCTCGCGATCGTCGAGGACGACCGCTGGGAGCAGCGGTACCCACCGGCGACCAGGGACACCGCGGCTCGGCTGGTCGAGGCCGCGCTGCGGCTGGCGAACCTCAGGACGGCGGCCAGGGACGCCGCCGCCGAGCTGCGGCAGCTGGGTGGCGGCGACCGTGCCGCGGTCGAGCTGGCGGTCGCCGACTGCCTGGTCGTCGATACCGACTGGCTGCTGCGTCTGGACGCGGCCGCCCTGCTCGACCCCCTCGAGCAGCCGGCCAGGGGCCGGAACGAGGCGGAAGGCTGCCTGCCTGGAGCCGGCCAGTGGTGGCGACGCTGACCTCGTCGGCATCGGCGAGGGGCTTTGCGGCGTGTGTCCGCCTCCGTAGAGTACGGTCGTCCGCACCGGCGGCAAGGGGGGAGGCCTGATGGGACACCACTGGTGGAAGCAGGACGGGGTCGAAGCCCCGCCCGCTCGTACGGTGATGCGCACCAATCCCGCCTACGTCGGCGAGGGCGAGACGCTGCGGGAGGTCGTCGAGAGGCTCGCCGGCACGGAGGCCGGGGAGGTGCCGGTCCTGGGGCCGGGCGGCGACGTCCTGGGCATGCTCAGCCAACGGGAGGTCATCGCCAAGGTGGTGGTCGCGGGCGTCGACCCCTCGACGGTGACGGCCCGGGAGCTGGCCACCAGGGCTGTCGTCGCGATCAGCCCGAACGACCGGGTCAACGTCGCGCTGCAGAAGATGCACCAGCACGGCGTCCACCACCTGCCGGTGATCGAGCACCACCAGCTCGTCGGGATGCTCACGATGGGCGACATCATCGACCACATCCCCGGCCCAGGTGGCACGACCTAGCCACCGCGTGGAGGCCCCGACCCGATCCGTGATTCGTGCCTACGAGGCCCAGTCCTCCATGCGCAGGCCGGCGACCCGTGAGAACTCGGACCCGTTCGCGGTGACCAGCGTCGCGTCGTGCCGCCGCGCCTGGCCGGCGATCAGCAGGTCGTAGGCGCCGATCGGCGTGCCGGCGGCTTCGAGTGCGGCCCGAACCTCGCCGGCCAGACGGGCATCGCCGTCGTCGAACGGCAGGAGCTCGAGCGGGGCGGCGAAGAAGGTCTCCAGCCGCTGGCGGTTGGCCTGGGCGCGGGCGCTCTTGGCCGCCCCGTACCACAACTCGAACGCCGCCACCGTGGAGACCGCCGCGCTGGCGCCGTCATCGAGCGCCTGGTCCAAGCGCCGTCGGACGGATCGTGGGCTGCCGTTGATCAGGGCGATGCAGGCGTTGGTGTCCAGCAGGTAGTTCACGGAAGGGCTGGCCCGATGGGGGTGGTGGGCTGGTTGCGGCCCTCGGCCATGAAAGGCTCGGGGTCGCCGCGGTCCAACTCGGCGAACCATTCGTGGACGTCGGTTACCAACGGTTCCAGCAGGACGCCGCGTGCGACGCGGCGGATGCGGACCCGGTCTCCGGCGAAGCGGAACTCATGGGGGAGCCGGACAGCTTGGCTTCGCCCGTTGCGGAAGAGCTTGGCGATGCGGGTGTCGGGCATGGGAGGGCCCTCCAGAACGGCAGGCATGATATATACCTCCAGTATAGACCAGGTGGGCCGAGGGTCGGCCAACA
>DASUZB010000194.1:0-14474 GCA_036377075.1 Actinomycetes bacterium
CTCGCCGCCCCGAGCCGCGACGCGCCGCCAGCCTCACCTTCGGAGCCACCACGCACCTCGGCGGGCTGAGAACTCCTCGTCGACCGCTACCTGGCGCCCGGGTTCGTCAACCACGACCCCTTCCCCGGCTTCGCGGCCGACCGGGAAGGGTTCCGCCGCATCGGGCAGGTCTTCCGGCACGGCTTCCCCGACTGGCACAGCCGACTGGAGGCCCTGATCGCCGAGGACGACCTGGTCACCGAACGGTTCACCGCGCGCGGTACCCACCAGGGCGAGGTCATGGGCGTTCCCCCGACCGGGCGCCAGGTCGTGCTGGCGGGCATCAACATCTTCCGCGTCCAGGACGGCAAGGTGGTGGAGCGCTGGGGCCGCACCGACGACCTGGGCCTCCTGCAGCAACTCGGGATCGTGCCGGCCATGTCGTCGTGACCGCCCCGTCGCCCTCGGGCGGGACGTCGGTGGCATCAGCCCGCGGTGGGTTCCGGAACTGGCGCGTCGGTGTCAGGATCGGTGGTGGCGGCGACGGGAACCGACCGGGTGGGCGGCCGCGTACCGGGGTGACGCCGCCTGTCGGCGGTCGTGGGTGACCGGTACCCAGGGAGGGGTTCAGATGCGATCCTCGTCCAGCCCGAGCCCGTCCGCGGTCGCGCCGCCGCTGGCCGGCGAGCCCGCCGGCCCCGGGCGCCCGGCCGCCCCCGCGCGGGTGCGCTGGCGCGACGACCTGGTCACCGTGGCGCTGACCGCGTGGCTGATGCTCGGGCTGTTCCTCGACGGCTGGGCGCACAACAACCGCCCGCAGCTGGAGACCTTCTTCACCCCGTGGCACGCGGCGTTCTACTCGGGCTTCGCCGCGACCGCCGGCTGGATGGCCTGGCTGGTGTGGTCCCGGCGCCGGGCGGGCGCGAGGTGGCGGGCGTCGGTGCCGGCCGGCTACGGCCTCGGGCTGGCCGGCCTCGCCATCTTCGTCCTCTCCGGGCTCGGCGACATGAGCTGGCACCTCGCGTTCGGCATCGAGCAGGACATCGCGGCCCTGCTCAGCCCGACCCACCTCGGGCTGTTCACGGGCGGGTTCCTGATCTCCACGACGGCGCTGCGCTCCGCCTGGGCCGACGAGGGGCTCGGGCCACGGGCGGGGCTCGGCCGGCTGCTGCCGGCGGTGCTCGCGGCCATGATGACCGGGACCGGGGTGGCCTTCTTCTTCATGTACCTGCACCCGATGTTCGAGAACGTCGTCAGCATCGAGCACGCCCAGTTCCTGAGCCAGGACGCGTTCCCGCCCCGGTACGTGGGCCGGCTCGCGATCGAGGCCGGGGTGCCGGGGTTCATCCTCAGCACCGCCTTCCTCTTCGGCCCGCTGCTGTTCCTGCTGCGCCGCTGGCGCCTCCCGTTCGGCGCCGCGCTCATCGTGCTCGGCGTCCAGTGCGTGCTGATCCAGTCGCTGACCGGGTTCGAGGACGCGGGGATCGCCGTGCTCGGCCTGATCGGCGCCGTCGCCGTCGAGGGACTGCTCGCCGGCCTGCGCCCCTCCCCGGCCGGCGGCTGGCGCCTGCGGACCTTCTGCGCGCTGGCCCCGGTGGTCTTCTGGGGCGTCTACTTCGGCGGGGTCGGCCTCCACGACGGCGGCCTCGGCTGGAAGGCCGAGGTCTGGGGCGGCACCCTGATCTGGTCGGGCCTGACCCTGCTCGCGCTCGCCATGCTGCTGTGGCCGCTGCGCGTCCCCGCCCGGGCGGCCGAGGCCGCGTAGCGGAGCGCACCCTACGAGCCGCCGAGGAGCTGGCGGCCGGCGAACAGGACCACGGTCGCGACCGACAGCGCCGTCAGGCCGTAGGCGAGCAGCCTGAGGGTGGCGGAGCTCGGCAGGGGGCCGCCGGAGCGCAGCACCCGGTCCATCTTGGCCCAGCGGCCGTAGCCGACCCCGGCCGCGACGGCGCCGAGCAGGACGAGCGCGATGCCGACGACCTCCCGCCCGCCCGAAGGACCGAGCTGGGGCGCGAAGCGGATCACACCGAGCCCGGCGGCGTCGAGCGCCAGCGCCGTGCGGACCCAGGCCAGCAGGGTGCGCTCGTTGGCCAGCGTGAAGCGATGGTCCGGCTCCTGCGGGTCGTCCACTGTCTCCCCCGCGCTGGCTGGGCCGGGCCGCGGCGGCGCGGTCCGGGCGCGACCGGTCACGCCGAAGTATGCGGTTTCCGGGCCGCCGATCCATGGAACCTCTGATGCCCGGCCTGCCGGCGACGATCCTCCCTGGTCACGCCCGCAGCCGGCGGACTCCTCGGTACCTGTGCCCGGCTTCCCGCCGCGGGCGGGGGGAGCCACCAACCCGGCCGAAGTGGCAGACTGTCCCGGCGAAGTGAGGCGGGGAAAGGCAGCGCGTGAGCGACGAGGTCCAGGCCGGCGGTACGGGCGGTCCGACCGTCCGCCGGATGCTGCTGGGCGCGCAGCTGCGCCGGCTACGCACCGAGGCGGGGCTCTCCCGCGAGGAGGCCGGGGCCGCGATCCGGGCCTCGGAGTGGAAGATCCACCGGCTGGAGAACGGCCAGGTCTCGTTCAAGGAACGCGACATCGTCGACCTGCTGCGCCTGTACGGGGTGACCGACCCGGGCGCGGTGGCGGCCTCGGTGCTGATGGCCCGCGAGGCCAACCTGCCGGGCTGGTGGCAGCACCTCGGCGACCTCCTGCCGGCGTGGTTCCGCGCGTTCGTCGACCTCGAGCAGGCCGCCACCCTGATCCGCGCCTACGAGGGCCAGTTCGTGCCGGGCCTGCTGCAGACCGAGGCCTACTGCCGGGCGGTGGTGGCCGGGGCGCTGCTGGACGAGCCAGCCGAGGAGGTGGAGCGGCGGGTGGCGCTGCGGCTCGGCCGCCAGGAGATGCTGTCGACCAAGGGCGGGCCGCGGTTGTGGGCGGTGGTCGACGAGGCGGCGTTGCGACGGCCGGTCGGCGGCAGGGCGGTGATGCGCGCGCAGCTGGAGCGGCTGGTCGAGGCGGCCACGCTGCCGCAGGTGACGCTCCAGGTGCTGCCGTTCAGCGCCGGCGCGCACCCGGCGATGGTGGGGGCGTTCACGGTGCTGCGCTTCGAGGACGCCGACCTGCCCGACGTCGTCTACCTCGAACACCTCACCAGCGCCCTGTACCTGAACAAGCTGGAGGACGTCGACCAGTACCTGCACGTCATGGAGAGCGTTTGCGTCCGTGCCGCGCCCCCCGACCAGACCCTGGGGATCCTCCACGTGATCCTCAAGGAGCTCGACGAGCTGTAGACGAAGGCCACTCCCCAGGCGCACTTGCGGCCGACCCGGTGTAGCGCCTGCCACGTGGCCGGATCGGCCGCAAGTCCTGGTCCCGGTCAGGGCGCCCCCCGGCCGTGCCCTACCCGAGCAGGTCGTCGAAGTCGCCGTCCTTGACACCCTCGAGGAACGCGCGCACCTCGGCGTCGTTGAAGATCAGCGCCGGCCCCTCCGGGTGCCGCGAGTTCCGGACAGCGACCTCGTGGTTGGAGAGCCGCGCGGTCTCGACGCAGTTGCCCTGCGCGCTCGAGCGCACGCTCTTCCGCCAGCGTGCCCCCCGCAGCTGGCTGGCGGGCATGCCGTTGTACCTCATCGGCGCCACTTCCCCAGGCATGGTCTCACCCATCCCCTCGTTCCGATCCCGAAGGATCCTTCCCCCCGCCGACTTACTGGCCCGCACTTGCCCTCTGCACTTGGCATCTGGCAGTTGCATCCGCACTTGGCATGTCCGATGATAGCGCGCGTGAAGACATCGCACACGGCGATTCGCGCGCTACGGGTCGCGCTGATCGCCCCGGTCCATGGCGTCCAGCCGCCGGTGGCGGGGGGCAGTGTGCAGCTCGTCTGCCGGCTGGCCGAGCGGTTGGCCGCCCGCGGCCACGACGTCACCGTGCTCGGCACGGGCGAGCCCGACCCGCCGCCACGCGCCGTCTACGACTGGGTCGACACCAGGCGGTCCACCACCAACCGCGACGACCCGTTCCTGGTCGAGGCGCTGCACTCGGTCAACGTCGACCGGCTGCTCGACGGCAGCGACTTCGACGTGGTCCACGACCACACCCTCACCGGCCCGCTGCTGGTCCACCGCCACCAGGCCGCCACCCTGCACACGGTGTACGGCGCCGTACCCGACACGGTCGGCGTGCTGCCGGCCGGCGGCGCGCTGCGGCTGCGGCTGGTCGCCGTCTCCGACCACCAGCGCACGCTGGCCCCCAAGCGGCCATGGCTCGGCACGGTCCACCCGGCCGTCGCCGTGGACGCGTACCCGTTCGGCGGCGAGCGCGACGGCTCCTGCGTGATCCTCGACGAGCTCGGCGACGTCCAGGACACCCAGGCCGCGGTCTGCGCCGCGCACCTGGCCGGGCGGCCGGCGGTGGTGGTCGGCCCGGGCACCGTGCCGGGACGGCCGGAGCCGGTCGACCCGCGCCTGGCCAGCCTGCTGGTCGCCGGCGACGCGCTCACCGGCCCACAGAGCGCCACGCAACGGATCGAGCGGATCGCCAGGGCGCGCTGCCTGGTCGCGCCGCTGACCGGTGCGTGGCCCTTCAGCCTGGCGATGGTCGAGGCGCTGGCCTGCGGAACCCCGGTGGTGGCGCTGCGCCGCGGCCCCGCCGCCGAGATCGTCGAGCACGGCGTCACCGGCTGGCTGTGCGACCACCCGGACGAGCTCGCCGACGCCATCGCCGCGGTCGACGACCTCCAGCCCGAGGCCTGCCGCCGCCACGCGCTGGACCACTTCGACCTGCCGCGCATGGTCGAGGACCTCGAAGCCCTCTACCAGGTGGCGGCGCCGACCACCCACTACCCGAGCGTCCCCCTGCGCCCGGCGCTGCCAGCCTGACGACCGCGGGCCGGAGCGGACCGAGACATGGTCGGCCCGCTCCGGCCCGCCGCCACCCCACTCAGCCGGCGTACTGGATGCTGTACTCGTAGGGGTGGCGCGGCTGGGCGACCGGGCGGACGGCGTCGACGTCCAGCACCGGTGGCGGCGGGCTGGGGTCGTCCGCCGCGGCGACCGGCCGCGGCCGCCAGCGGCCCTCGACCTCCAGCCACTGGTCGCCGGCACGGCGGGTGGCGTCGCCGTGGACCTCGACCTGCAGCGCCTCGGCGTCGGCGGCGCAGCAGAAGATCACGAAGCGGGTCAGCCGGTAGCCGGCGCCGCCGCGGTCCGGCGCGACGAACCCCACCAGCCGGACGCGCACGCCCTCGAGCGAGCGGTCGCGGTCGCGCAGCCCCCTGGTGATGAACTCGGCCATGGTCATCGGCACCGCGCCGCGGACGGGTGGCGCCAGCGGCGGGTAGGTGTCGGCCCCGCCGCCGGGCACGGCGGCCCGGCTGGAGACCGCGTGGGCGCCGAGCGCGGCCGGCTGGACCAGCACCACCACCAGCGCGGGGAGCAGGAGCAGCCAGCTCACCCGCGCGGCGCCGCCCGGCCGCTCGCCGCCATGCCCGGGCCGCGCCCGGCCCAGCAGCCCGCCAGGCGGCAGCAGGCCGAGCAGCACCAGCACCACCCCGCCGGCCAGCAGGTAGGGGGTGAGCGCCGGCCGCACGTAGTTGAGCGCGGCGCCGCTGGCCCACACCCACACCGCGGTCGCGCCGAGCACCACGACCAGCAGGCTGGCCGTCCGCCTGCTGACCGGGGGGCTACCGCTCGGCTCTGCGTGGCCGCCCGCGCTCGAGCCCCCCGGGGTCATGGCAGCACCCGTCCGGCGAGCAGGGCGCAGGCGACCGCGACCGCGAAGGCGAGCGGCGCGAAGCGGGCGGCGAAGCGGCGCCCGAAGACGCCCGCCTGCATCGCGACCAGCTTGACGTCGACCACCGGGCCGACCACCAGGAAGACGAGCCGCGCGGTCAGCGAGAACTCGCGCAGGCTGGCGGCCACGAAGGCGTCGGCCTCCGAGCAGATCGCCAGCAGCACCGCGAGCAGGCCGAGGGCGAGCACGGCCAGCGCCGGCCGGTCGGCGACCGCCAGCAGCGCGGAGCGTGGCACCACCACCTGGAGGGTCGCCGCGGCGGCGGCGCCGACCACCAGCCAGCCACCCGCCTCGCCGACGTCGTGCAGCGCCGCGGCGGTGAACGCCTGCCAGCGGGTGCCCCCGTCCTCGGCGCGGGCGACCACCCGCTCCACCAGCGCGTCGCCGCCGACGCGCGACCACAGCAGGCCGACCGCCACGGCGGTGAGCAGCGAGCCGAGGAAGCGGGCGAGGACCATGCGCGGCTGCCCGGGGAAGGCGACCGCGGTCGCGACCAGGACCACCGGGTTGACCGCCGGCGCGGCGAGCATGAACGCCAGCGCCACCGGCGGGGCGACCCCACGCGCGGTGAGGCGCGCCGCGACCGGCACCGAGGCGCACTCGCAGCCGGGCAGCGCCGTGCCGGCCAGCGCCGCCGCCGGCACCGCCAGCAGGGTGCGGCGCGGCAGCAGCCGCGCCAGCGCCGCGGGCGTCACCAGCGCGGCGATCGCGCCGCTGACCAGCACGCCGAGCGCGAGGAACGGCAGCGCCTGCACGGTGATCGCCACGAAGACGGTCGCCCAGGTGCGCAGCGCCACCCCGCCGAGGGAGCCACCGAGCATGCCGCGCGACCCGAGCGCCACCAGCAGCAGCAGGACCACCAGCCGCTGGTCGAGCACCCACCGCCGCGGCCTGGCCGCCGCGGCCGCGGCGGCCTGCTCACCGGGGCTGAGCGTGGACCTCATCGCATCGACCCTTCCGCCCGCGCGCCGCTGGCGGGCAACGGCGCACGGCAGGCTCGTCCCTTGTTGACCGGGGGGCTACCGCTTCGCTACTCGAGCCCCCCGGCCGACCCGGCCGCGTCGCCGGCAGGGATTCTAGTTCAGCCCGCCCGGGCGCCAGCGGTTCAGGCGGTGCGGCGGCGCAGGGTCGCGGCGCCGAGGAGCAGCGCGAGCGCGCAGCACCCGGCGAGGATGGCGAGGTCGCGCCGGATGGTGGCGGTGAGGTCGGGGGAGACGCTGACGCGCTGCATCGCGTCCACGGCGTAGGTGAGGGGCAGCACGTCGGAGACGTGGCGCAGCCACGGGGTCATGGCCTCGCGCGGCCCGAGGAGGCCGGAGAGGAGCACCTGCGGCAGGACGAAGGCCGGCATGAACTGGGCCGCCTGGAACTCGGTGGCGGCGAAGGCGCTGACGAACAGGCCCAGGGCCATGCCGAGCAGCCCGTCGAGGATGGCGACGCCGATCAGCGGCGCGGCGCCGCCGGCGACGTCGAGGCCGAGCGGGCCCAACGCCAGCCAGGAGACGACCGCCGCCTGCACCAGGGCGACGGCGCCGAAGGCGATGGCGTAGCCGAGCAGCAGGTCGAGCTTGCGCAGCGGCATCGCCAGCAACCGCTCGAGGGTGCCGGAGACGCGCTCGCGCAGGGTGGTCACCGCCGTGATGACGAACATCACGACGAACGGGAACAGGCCGAGCCCGACGCCGCCGTAGCGGTCGAAGAACGGCGCGGGCAGCAGCTCGTACAGGATGAAGACCAGCAGGCAGGGGACGCCGACCAGCAGCAGGATCGTGCGCGGGTCGTGGCGCAGCTGGGTGAGCACCCGCAGCGCGGTGGCGAGCGTGATCCGGGGGCTCACCGGACGGCTCCGCGGACGGCCTGCTCCCGCTCGATCAGGCGCAGGAAGGCGTCCTCCAGGTGCTGGGTCCCCACGCTGGCCTGGATGCCGTCGGGCGTGCCGGTCGCCAGCAGCCTGCCGTCGCGCAGCAGCACCAGCTCCTCGCAGTGCCTCGCCTCGTCCATGACGTGGCTGGAGACCAGCACCGTGGTGCCGGCCGCGGCGAGCCGGTGGAACAGCGCCCACAGGTCCCGGCGCAGCAGCGGGTCGAGCCCGACGGTCGGCTCGTCGAGCACCAGCAGCTCGGGCTCGCCGAGCAGCGCGACCGCCAGCGAGACGCGGGCGCGCTGGCCGCCCGAGAGCTTCCCGGCCAGGCGTCCGGCGATGTCGGTGAGGGCGACGGTGGCGATGGCGCGGTCGACGCGGCCGCGCGGTACCCCCAGGACGCTGGCGAAGTAGCGCAGGTTCTCGCGCACGGTGAGGTCGGCGTAGACCGACGGGCTCTGGGTCAGGTAGCCGATGCGCGCGCGCAGCGGCGGCGCGCCGGCCGGCAGGCCGAGCACGCGGACCCGGCCGGCGGTGACGCGCTGGGTGCCGACGACGCAGCGCATCAAGGTGGTCTTCCCCGAGCCGTTGGGGCCGAGCAGCCCGGTGACCGCGCCACGGCGCACGTCCAGGTCGAGCCCGTCGAGCGCCCGCGCGCCGCCGCGCACCACCAGCAGCCCCTCGACCGCCACCGCGGGTCCCTGCTCGACCGCCATCGCACGCCACCCGAAACTGAAGCCGGCCCGATGATATGTAGTATCACTAGCTATAGCACGGCGCCGATGGAGCGGCAAGGGCCGTTGCTGTAGCATCCCTACCTATGAGGGCCGAGGTGCTCAAGGGCCACCTGGACGCGCTGCTCCTCGCCGTGCTCGAGGAGGGGCCGCGCCACGGCTACGCGGTCATCGAGGCGTTGCGCTCGGCGAGCGCCGGCCGCTTCGACCTCCCCACCGGCACCGTCTACCCGGCGCTGCACCGGCTCGAGCGCGCCGGGCTCGTGCGCGGCCACTGGTCGACGGTCGGCGGCCGCCGCCGGCGCACCTACGAGCTGACCAGCGCCGGCCGCCGGGCGCTCGGCGAGGAGCGCGGCGCCTGGAAGGAATTCGCCACCGCCGTCTCCACCCTGCTGGGTCCCGCGCCATGGCCGGCGGCGACCTAGCACCCGGCCGGCTCGGGCGCGCCGCCCGGTCGGGCTCGGCTCGCGCCGGCGGCCGCACGGCCGCCCCGGCCGGGTCCGTCGAGGGCTACCTCGCCGCCCTGGATGCCAGGCTGGCCGCCCCACGGCGGGTGCGCGCCGCCGTGCTGGCCGAGCTGGAGGACGGGCTGCTCGAAGCGGTCGCGGTCCGGGTGGCGGCGGGGCTGGCCGAGCCGGCCGCGGGCGCGGCGGCGCTGGCCGAGTTCGGCGACCCGGCCACGGTCGCGGCGGCCTTCCAGCCGGGACTGGCAGCGAGGCAGGCGCGCGCCACCGTCGCCGGACTGCTGCGCTCCGGCCCGCTGCTCGGGCTGTGCTGGGGCGCGACCTTGCTGGCCAGCGGCGTCACACCGTGGCACCGCCCGCATGCCGGCCCGCTCACCGTCGCCCTCCCGCTGGTCGGGCTGCTGGTCGCCGTCGTCTGGCTGGCGGCGGTGGCCACCTTCGCGGCCACCGGACGGCTGGGCCTGTCCCTGGCCCGCCGGTCCTTCGCGGCGGCCGGCGCAGGCCCAGCGCGGCAGGGCAGCGCCGGCGTGCGTCTCGCCGGCTACGCCGCCGCGACCGCCGGCCTGCTCTGCGCCACGCTGGACCTCAGCGCCCTTGCCGCGCTCGCCTGGGTCACGGCGAACGCGCCCGGCGCGGTCGCGGCGGTCCCCGCCGCCGTGGCTGCCTCCGCCAGCCTGGTCCGCCTCCCCACCGCGGCGGTCGCCTCGCGCCGCTGCCTCGCCGCGCTCGCGCCGCTCGGCTGAGGCGCCGCCTCCTGCGCGGGTGCCCGCTGGGCCTCCCCCGCAGGGCGCGCCGCTAGCGCTCCAGGGGCCGGCCGGTGGCGGCGCTCCACTCCTCGGCGCCGCCGCCGACCACCACCCGCAGGTCGCCCCGGCCGGCACGGGCGAGCAGGCTGGCGCCGGTCATGGCCCGGTTGCCGTGGGAGCACATGACCGTCAGCGGCCCGGGCGGCAGGTCCGGCGCGGCGGCCCCGGCGCGGCCGAGCGCGCCGAGCTCCACCGCGAGCGCGCCGGGCACGCGGCCACCGGCGACCTCGCTCGCCTGGCGCACGTCGAGCAGCGGCTGCTCGGCGGCGCGCTCCGGACCGACCAGCTCGACGCGGCCCTCGGGCAGGCCGGCGGCGCGCCAGGCCGCCATGCCGCCGTCCAGCTCGCCGAGCAGCCGCTCGTGGCCGATGCCGCGGCACTGGCGCACCAGCTCGGCGCGGTCCTGGTCGTCGTCGAGCACGAACAGCAGCGGCCGCTCGGGCTCGACCAGCCAGCCGAGCCAGGTGGCGAACTGCGGCCGCAACGCGACCGAGAGCGCCCCGGCCGGGTGGCCGGCGGCGAACGCCTCGGCGCGCCGCACGTCGACCAGGACCGCGCCGAGCTCGCGGAGCTCGCCCCGCACCTGCTCGGCGGGGAGGCGCGGCAGGGTGAGGTCGCGCTCGGAGAGGAGCGCCGGGCCGCGCCGGTTGACCTCGCGCAGGCGCAGGAAGTACGGGGGGAAGCTGCCGAGGCCGCCGAGCAGCCGCTCGGTGAAGCCGTCCTCGTCGGGCGCGGCGAGCAGCGGGTTGCCGCGCCGCTCGGCGCCGACGGTGGTGGCGCGGTCGGCGTTGCCGGCGGTGGCGCAGAACGACCCGGCCCCGTGGGTCGGGTACACCGGCAGGTCGTCGGGCAGGGTGAGCAGCCGCTGCTGGATCGAGCGCCAGGCGGCGCGCGCCAGCGGCTCGGTGCGCCCCGCCTCGCCGGTGAGGTCGGTGCGGGCGACCCCGCCGACGGTCAGCGCGCCGCCGGTGAACACCGCCACCGGCCGGCCGCCGTCGAGCACCAGCCAGGCCACCTGCTCGGGCGCGTGCCCCGGCGTCGCCAGCGCGCGCAGCGACAGGCCGCCGAGGCCCACCTCCTCGCCGTCGTCCACGGCGCGGTGCGCGAAGGCCAGCCGGGCCGCCCGCGGCGCCAGCACGTCCGCGCCGCGCGCGGCCAGCTCGCGGCTGCCGGAGACGAAGTCGGCGTGCAGGTGGGTCTCGGCGCTGAAGGCGACCCGCAGCCGCCGGCGCCGCGCCAGGTCCAGGTAGGGCGTGGGGTCGCGGGCGGGGTCGACCACCAGCGCGCGGCCGTCGCCCAGGTCGAGCAGCCAGGCCGTGTTGCCGAGGCCCTCGTCGACCACCCTGTCGACCGCGACCATCTCGTCCTCCCCCGTCCGCGGCCGAGCTGCTCCTGCTCAGGCCTCGTACCCGCGGCGGCGGGCCAGGCCGGCGAGCCAGCGTTGCAGCGGGCGCTGGACCGCCAGCGGGACCCCGGTGAGGTACATCTCGGACTGCTCGAACAGCAGCGCCACCTGCAGCGGGTCCTTCGGCGCACCCCGCCTGGTGACCTTACCCTCCTGGGCGAGCTGGCAGAGCCGTTCGAGCGCGACGCCGAGCTGGGCGCCCGGCCGCGCCTCCCCCACCAGGCGCACGGGCGCGTCGCTCGGGTTCCAGAAGCGGTGCGGCACCCCCGGCGGCAGCTCGAGGGTCTCCCCCTGGCGCAGCTCGCGCCGGTCGCGCCGGCCGCCGAGGCTCACCGTCAGGATCCCGTCGAGCACCGAGACCCGCTCCTGGGTGCGCTGGTGGACGTGGCGCGGCGGGCCCTTCGCCCCCGGCGGGAGCAGGATCTCGGCCCGGCCCCAGTCCTCGTCGTCGCGCGGCACGGCCAGGACCGTGAACCGCTCCCCCGTCACCGGGTTCTCCAGCACGTCACCAACGGCCGCCACGGCGCCCCCCTCGGCTCGACCCTGGAGCAACGCAACCACACGCGCTGCCGCCTGTCGAGCAACCGCCCGACCGTCGCCGCTTCGCGCTACCGTTCGGGACGAGCGGCACGAGACGGGAGGGCGGGGAACTGCCGAAGCAGAGCGCCGGGATCCTGCTGTACCGGGTCGGCCAGGGGACGGTGGAGGTCCTGCTGGTGCACCCGGGCGGGCCGTTCTGGGCCAAGAAGGACCTCGGCGCCTGGTCCATCCCCAAGGGCGAGTACCAGCAGGGCGAGGACCCGCTCGCGGTCGCCCTGCGCGAGTTCGAGGAGGAGACCGGGCACCGCCCGGCCGGCGGGCGGCCGCTGGAGCTCGGCGCCATCCGGCAGCGCGGCGGCAAGGTGCTGAGCGCCTGGGCGCTGGCCGGCGACCTCGACGCCGCCGCGACCACCAGCAACACCTTCACCATGGAGTGGCCGCCCCGTTCCGGGACGCAGCGCGAGTTCCCCGAGGTCGACCGGGCCGGGTGGTTCGACCCGCCGACCGCCCGCGAGAAGCTCAACCCGGCGCAGGCCGAGCTCGTCGACCGGCTGCTCGCCGCGCTCGCCGAGCAGCCCGGGCAGGGGCGCTGACGCGCCGGCTCAGGCCGGGGTGAGCTCGCCGCGGGCCAGGACGGTCCGGTACAGCGACACCCCGTAGACGGCGGCCATGACCAGGGAGACGATCGCGCCGCTGAGAAACTGGCCGCTGCCGCTGCCTTCGACCAGCCCGTTGAGGCCCTCGAGCAGCAGGCCGGCCGCTGCCACGCCGTACAGCGCGGTCGCCACCGTCGCGGTGAAGCCGTCGGGCAGCACGCCCAGGTAGCGGGGCTCGCGCCGGCGGCGGTGCCAGAGCGCGTAGCCTCCGAGGACCAGCAGCCCGAGCACGCCGGCCGCCACCCGGTACTGCACCACCTCGCCCCAGTGGTGCAGCTCGGCGGCGTGGGCGCAGCTGCCGGCGCGCGGGAAGTACTCGAGGAAGTCGGCGCAGCGGGCGGGGGTGTAGGTGGTGCCTGGCAGGTCACCCGAGACGAACTTGGCCCCGAACACGTCGCCGAACAGCTCGGCGATCAGGCCGCTGACCCCGATCGCGACCAGGGCGACCGCGCCGAGCAGGGTGGCGGCGCGCAGCAGCGCCGCCAGCAGCGCCGCGGTCGGGACCGGGGAGAGCCGCGGCGCGAAGCGCCGCGCCACCGTCCGCGGGTCGCCGAAGCGCGCGATCGCCTGCCGCTGCGCCTCCTGCTCGCTCATGCCCGTCGCCGCCGCCTCGGCGGTGGCGTCGCGCAGGTGCTCCTCGGCCTCGGCGAGGATGCGCCGGACGTCACGCGCGGAGCCGCGCAGCTGGGTGAGGAGAGGGTTCCGAGGGTGTCCATCCCTCCGTGCGTCATCCCGGTAACGTTGCCGCGGACGACCTCCCAGCGGCACGGAGCCGGCATGGAGCACCTTGGCATCCTGGCGCACAGCGCGGAGGGGGCCGCGCTGTGCTTCCGAGCCTTCTGCCAGGAGGGGTTCGGCGAGCTCGGCCCCCACGACCACCCGGACGTGACCCTGGACTGCATCGCCCTGGCGCGCAGCATGCCCGCGTGGGACGCCGGCGACCACGACGCGGTCCGGGCCACGCTCGGCGTGAGCGTGGAGCGGCTCGCCCGCGCGGGCGCGGGCTTCTTCGCCTGCCCGGACAACACCGCCCACATGGCCCTCGAGCGACCCGGCGAGCCGCTGGCCCTCCCCGGCCTGCACATCGCCGAGGTGGTCGCCGACCAGGCCGCCCGCGACGGCCGCGCCCGCGTCGGCGTGCTCGGCACCAGGTACACGATGGACGGCCCGATCTACCCGAGGGCGCTAGGCGCCCGCGGGATCGCCGCCGAGCTCCCGGACGCCGGCGACCGCCAGCTGGTCGACGAGGTCATCTTCGAGGAGCTGGTCAACGGCGTCTTCACCGCGGCATCGCGGCGCGAGTACGTCCGGGTCGTGGAGCAACTGGCGGCGCGCGGCTGCGACGCCGTCGCCCTGGCCTGCACGGAGATCCCGCTGCTGCTGACGCCCGACGCCTCACCGCTGCCGACGCTGGACTCGACCCGCCTGCTGGCCCGCGCCGCCTTCGAGGTCGCCGCCGGCCGCCGGCCCGTGCCGACCTGGCGCGGCGGCCCGCTGAAGGAGGGGACATGAGCTACCAGGTCACCGTCGCGGACGTCGAGGCCCGCCCGACCGCGGTCGTCGCCGCGACGACCACCTGGCAGGAGTTCCCGACGCTGTGGAGGGCACTGCTGGACGAGGTGTGGGCGTGCCTGCGCGCGGGCGGGATCCAGCGCGGCTGCCCCAACGTCATGCTGTACCGGGACGACGTACCGCACGTCGAGGTCGGCGTCGAACTGCGCCGGCCGTGCCCGCTCAGCGGGCGGGTGGTGGCCTCGACCCTGCCCGCGGGGGAGGTGGCGATGACCGTCCACCGCGGACCGTACGCGGGCCTGGCAGCGGCGCACCAGGCCGTGTTCGACTTCTGCGCCGCGCAGGGGCGGCGGCTGGCCGGCCCGCGGTGGGAGGTCTACGGGCCGCACCGCGACGACCCCGCGGAGCTGACGACCGAGGTCTACTGGCTCCTGTCGCCCGACGGCCGCTCGGCGTAGACCGCCACCTCCGCGCCGCCCGGCGAGCGGACCGAGAAGGAGCGGTGCCCCCAGGGACGGTCGCCGAGCGGGGTGAGCACCGCCGCCTCGCCGAGGACCGCCAGCAGGCGCCGGTGGTGGTCGTCGACCGCCTGCGGGCTGGCCACCTGGCACGCCACCACGGCCCCGGCCGCGCCCCCATCGCGCCGGTCCAGAAGTCGACCTCGGCGTCAAAGGAAGCCGTGTTCAGGACCACCCGTACGGTCAGGTAGCCGGGCCCCTCCGCCGCGGGCATGCGTTCCTC
>DASUZB010000195.1:0-3129 GCA_036377075.1 Actinomycetes bacterium
TTCCTGACCACGCCCGACGGCGTCGTCGTGCTCGACGCCCCGCCGACGATCGGGAACAACATCCAGCGGGCGATCGACGAGGTCGCTGCGGCGAACGGCGTCAGCAACAAGGTCGACTACCTCGTCTACTCCCACCACCACGCCGACCACGTCGGCGCGGCCTCGCTGTTCGACAGGAACGTCACGCGCATCGGGCACGAGGAGACGCGGCGGCTGCTGCTGCGGGACGACGACCCGGCTCGGCCGCCGAACGACGAGACGTTCCAGGACAACCGCACCCTCGAGATCGGCGGCGAGCGGATCGACCTGGCCTGGCACGGCCCCAACCACTCGCCCGACAACATCGTCATCCACCTGCCCGACCACGACACGCTGATGCTGATCGACATCGTCAATCCGGGCTGGGCGCCGATCTACCAGTCCAACCTGACCGAGGACATCCCCGGCTACCTCGAGGCGTCGGCGAACGCGCTCGCCTACTCGTGGAAGCACTTCATCGGCGGCCATATGGGCCGGCTCGGCACGCGGGACGACGTGACGCTGCACCAGCAGTACATGGCGGACGTCGCGGACAGCTCGAGGAAGGCGATCGACAGTGTCGACCCGACGCCCTACTTCGCGAAGTACGGCGAGAACGTCTGGGCAGCGCTGAAGGGCTACCTGGACGAGATCGCCGCCACGGCGGCCGCGCCCGTGATCGAGAAGTATACCGGCGTCCTCGCGGCGGCCGACGTGTTCACCGAGAGCACGACCTTCCAGGTGATGCAGTCGAACCGCCTCGACCTCGGCCACGGCTCGTTGGTGCACCCCTGATGGCCAGCCTGCCCGTACGCGACCCAATCGGCGACGAATCGAGGTCGGTGGCGACCTGCGTCCCTTCGGTAGGTTGCATGGCCGCGTCGTGGATCGGGAAGAAGCGGCATCGCTCATCCGTTCATCCACCAGACGGTGGTCTGACCAAGACAAGCACTGGACCGAGAGGCCATGACTGACGTAGTGACGGCCGGTCGAGCCAAGCGCGACCCGGGCGGCGTCGACGCCCGGCGCAGGGCGGCCGCCATCGCCGACGCCAAGGCGCGAGCGTTTCTCCGACAGGCGGATCCGATTCTCGCGCGGCTGATCGACGCGCGGCCGGACTTCCGTCCACGCGCCTGGATGGCCGAACTTCCCCCGCTTGATGCCTTCGGGACGCTCATCTTTCAGGTCGCCGGCCAACAGCTCTCGGTCGGCGCGACACGGACGATCCTGTCCCGCCTCCAGGAGCGCTTCGGGGGACGTCTGCCGTCACCGGCCGAGCTGCTCGCAGCGGATCCCCAAGTGCTTCGGGCCAGCGGCTTCTCGGCTCGCAAGGGCGCGACACTACGGGCGCTGGCGGAACGGTTCGTCGACGGACGCCTGAGCGACGAGGCCCTGTCTGGCATGCCGGATGACGAGGTCGAGGAGGCCCTGACCGAAGTCCCGGGAATTGGCCCCTGGACGGCGCATGGGTTCCTGATCGTGGCGCTCGATCGGCCCGACGTCCTCCTCTCCGGCGACCTCGTACTGCGGCGCGCAATCAGACGGACCTACGGCTTCGACCACCTTCCGACCCAGGACGAAATGGTGCAGCTCGCGGAGCGCTGGCGACCGTATCGGAGCCTCGCGGTGAGCTACCTGTTCGCCTCCGAATACGAGGAAGCAAGGTGATGGACTCAGCAGACCGCAACCGTGTACGGCTTCGACGTCGACGGCGAGCTGACCCTGCACGGCGTGACCCGGCCGGTCACCCTGGTCCTGGACGTCAACGGCTTCACCCGCGCCCCTACGGCGGCACCCGGGGCGGCCGCTCGGGCGGTAGCCCGAGACCAGGATCATCGAGGTGATGGCCACGGCGACAGAACCCCGAGTCGCCGACAACCCCCAGGCGTTGCGGTATGAACTCTGGCTGGGAACGACTCGCGCCGGCCTCATCGAGTACCGGGCCAAGCCGGGAGTGGTGTTCCTGGTCCACACCGAGGTCGACCCCGCCTTGGCGGGCCAGGGGCTGGGCGAGCGGCTGGTCGCCGGCGCCCTGGCCGACCTCCGCACCCGTGGGCTCAAGTTGGTTCCTATCTGTCCGTTCGTCCGGGCCTACCTGCGCCGCCACCCCGACCAGGCCGACCTGGTCGCTGGTGACCCGGTCGTCCCCCAGTGACCATGGACAGGCCACCTGAGGACAACCGGCTTGGCCGGGCCTATGCGGCCCCGGAGGTCACGGTGTTCTACGACCGGGGCCGTTGCCGCCACTACGCCGAATGCGTCCGCGGGCTGCCGGAGGTGTTCGACCCGACCCGCCGGCCCTGGATCCGCGCCGACCTCGCCGACGCCCAGGCCGTGGCCGAGGTCGTCCGCCGCTGCCCAACCGGTGCCCTCCACTACCGCCTGGTCGCCGATGCTCCTGAGGAGCCGGCCCGCCCGACCACGATCACCCGCGACCCCGCCGGGCCGCTGCTGGTCCGCGGCGACCTACACCTGGACACCCCCGACGGAACACTTGATGAGACCCGAGCCGCCCTCTGCGGCTGCGGCCAGACCAGCACCCAGCCGTTCTGTGACGGCGCCTGCGGCGTCAATCAGCAACACCCAGCCGGCACCCGGGACCCGGCCCCTGGGTCCGGCAAGGAGCCTTGAACCGGGCCGGGTGCCGTCGAGACGGCTACACATTCCACCGCGGGCACCTCCTCCCTGGTGCCTGCTTGAGGTAGCGGGCGACCGCCAGAGCGACCGGTCGCGGTGGTGGTGCCCGCCCGAGCGCCCCGGGGAAGCGCCTATGCCCGCAACCCCGCTCTGCGCCCAACTCAGCGACGAGGAGCTCCTGTGCCACGAGCATGCCCGGTCTGCCCGCCCGCCGCGCCCTGGCCGACCCGGCCAGCATCGCCAGGGCTTGCGATGGCCGTCTGCGAGATCGAGGCTGGGCTGCGGTCGGCCAGCCAGCTGGGACGGATCTGCCGCATCGTCTGTGGGACGCGGACCCAAGGCCGGTCAGGGTACCGAGGCCGACGGGGCATCCAACGTGAGCAGGCTCGATCCGGCTGGTGTCGTCCAGGTCGACGCCAAGCATCCGGCTCGTACGGCGAGGTGGTCTACTGATGCCATGACCAGCGAGACCCA
>DASUZB010000196.1:0-24408 GCA_036377075.1 Actinomycetes bacterium
GGGGATGCCGTGGCGGTGGTGGCACCAGCTGGACCGCGGCCGCGCGGTGGGCGACGGCGCCGACCGCGGCGCCGCGGCGCCGCACGCCATCAGCGAGTACGTCGCGGCCATGCCCGGCGTCGTGCACGAGGTCCGCTACCAGGTCGAAGGCGGCACCTGGCTCTACCACGTCGTCGACGCCGCCTTCCTGCGCGCATGGCTGCACCACCCGCACTTCCACATGATCGAGTAGGAGCCCGCGCTCAGGCGCCGGCGGCGAACGCGTCCAGCAGCGAGCCCTCGGGCGGCTCCCCGGGCAGCGGCGACGGGTGGACGCGCAGGAAGGCGGTGGTGGCGAACACCTCACGCCAGCGGTCCCCGTGTCGCAGCAGCGGCCTGAACGGGTCGCCGGACTGGGTGCGGTGCTCCTGCAGCATCCGCCAGACCTGCTCGGCCACCGAGGCGGTGTCCACCCAGCAGGTGAACTGCTCGTCGGGGGTGCCGCGGGGACCGTACGGCT
Source organism: Actinomycetes bacterium (assembly GCA_036377075.1). Taxonomy (GTDB): domain Bacteria; phylum Actinomycetota; class CALGFH01; order CALGFH01; family CALGFH01; genus DASUZB01. The sequence continues at coordinate 500 of DASUZB010000196.1, forward strand.
CGTCCTCCGCCGGGATCTCGACGCCCTGCTCGGCGGCCAGCTCCCGGAACCGGGCCAGCTGCGAGACCGGCACGCCCCAGTAGTACAGGCGCGGCTCGCGCTCCCTCGGCGTGCTGGCGTAGGCGGCGAAGGCCGCCTGGACGGCGGCGGACACCGCCACGTGGTCCGGGTGGGAGGTCACCCCGCCCGGCTCCATGGTGACGACCACGTCCGGCTGGACCCGCTCGAGGGCGCCCTGGACGGCGGCGACCAGGGCCGCCGGGTCGGCGTCGCCCACCTGGCCGTCGACGAACTCGCCGAGCTCCACGTCGGCGACGCCGACCAGCGCCATCGCCGCCCGCTCCTCGCCCTCACGCACCGCGGCGAGCGTCTCGCGGGTCGCGCCGGAGCCGTCGGCGATCTCGCCGGCCTGCCCCCTGGTGGCCGTCCAGACCGCGCCGTGGACGCCCTTGGGGACGAGCAGCGCGAAGGAGCCTCCGATGGACCAGGTCTCGTCGTCGGGATGGGCGAAGCAGCCGAGCAGGGTCAGCGGACGAGCCATGTCACCCTCCAGCGCGCGGCGGTCGCCCCGGCCACCGACGTCGCGCGTTCGACGGTGGCGGCGCAAGCCCGAGCGCCGCAGCCCGCCACCGAGCCCCCCGGGGTCGACACGAGGATAACGGCAGCCGCCCGGAGGCCGTAACGCGGCAGAATGCCCTGTCGCCGGACGAGGGGAGCTGCCGATGGGTTCGACCGCACGGGTCGCCGTGGTCACCGGGGCCGCGCAGGGGATCGGGCGGCGGGTGGCGGAGGTGCTCGCCGGCGAGGGCTACGCCCTCGCGCTGACCGACCTGCGGGAGCCCGTCGAGGCGCTCGACGCGGTGCGCGGGCGCGGCGCCGAGGCGCTCGGCGTCACCGGCGACGTGGCGGCGGAGGCCGACGTCGCCGCGCTGGCCGCGCGGGTGGCCGACCGCTTCGGGCGCGTCGACGTCCTGGTCAACAACGCCGGCATCTCGCTGCTCGCGGCCGCCGAGGAGACCACCCCCGCGCAGTGGCGGCGGGTGCTCGAGGTGAACCTGACCGGTCCGTTCCTGCTCTGCCAGGCGTTCGGCCGGGCGATGCTGCGGGCGCGAAGCGGCTCGATCGTCAACGTCGCCTCGATCGCCGGCCTGCGCGGCTTCGCCGACCGGGCCGCCTACAACGCCAGCAAGCACGGGCTGGTCGGGCTGACCCGCACGCTGGCCGCGGAGTGGGGCGGCCGCGGCGTGCGGGTCAACGCCGTCTGCCCCGGCTGGGTGAAGACCGGGATGGACGCGGCCGACCAGGCCGGCGGCGGCTACACCGACGGCGACGTCGTCGGGCAGGTGCCGCTGGCGCGGTTCGCCTCCCCGGACGACGTCGCCGCCGCGGTCGCGTTCCTCGCCGACCCGGCCCACAGCGGCTTCGTCAACGGCGTCGCCCTGCCGGTCGACGGCGGCTGGACCGCCGACGCCGGCTGGACCTCGCTGCGCCTGCGCAAGCGCTGACCGGGCGGCCGCCGGCCGGCCGAGCTTGATTTCCCACCCGTTGCCGGTACAACGTTCCCGGTGGCTGTCTTGGTGGGATGTCTGGCGGAAAGGGAGGCGCGCCGTGGCGCAGAGCAGTCCGTCCCCCGGCCTCGCACGCGAGGCGATCGGGCTCAGGGAGGTCCTGTTCCAGTCGATCACCCACATGGCCCCGGCCGCGGCGGTGGCCTTCTCGATCATCGTCGGGGCCAACTTCGCCGCGGGCGCCCTGCCGCTGTCGGTGATCCTCGCCCTGGTCGGCTGCCTGCTGGTGGCGGTCTCGATCGGGCAGCTGGCCAGGCGGCTGCCGTCGGCCGGCGGCTTCTACACCTACGCCTCGCGCGGCCTGCACCCGTGGGTCGGCTTCCTGGTCGGCTGGGGCTACGCGTTCGTCGAGCCGCTGGTCGCGCCGCTGCTGTTCCTGATCTTCGGGAACGTGGTGGCGAGCACCCTCAACCAGGAGTTCGGCTGGAGCTACGACACCTGGTGGGTGGTGTCGGCGCTGGTCGCCGCCGTGGCCGTGTTCCTCCTCGGCTGGTTCGGCGTCCGGCTGAGCACCGGCGCGGGCACCCTGCTCGGCCTGTTCGAGATCCTGGTGTTCGCCGCGCTGGCGGTGACCCTGATCGTGAAGGCCGGCGGCAGCAACACGCTGGCGGTGTTCGGCACCCGCTACGCCACCGTCGAGGGCTTCCACGGCTTCTCCGGGGTGATCGCCGGCTCGGTCTACACCATCCTGGCGTTCATCGGCTTCGAGGCGGCCGCGCCGCTGGCCGAGGAGGCGGTGGACCCGCGCCGCACCGTGCGGCAGGCGGTGATCTACTCCTGCCTCGGCATCGGCGTCTTCTACATCCTCACCACCTACGCCGCCGCGGTGCGCTTCGGGCCGGCCGGGTTCGCCGGCTTCCCCAAGGCGGGCGACGGCAACCCCTGGGACTTCCTGGCGCGCGGCGCCTGGGGCGCCGGCTGGGTGCTGGTCTTCCTGGCGGTGGCGAACTCGGCGATCGCCAACGCCAACGCCGCCGCCAACGCGGCCACCCGGACCTGGTTCTCCATGGGCCGCATCAACCTGCTGCCCCGGGCGCTCGCCCACGTCAACCCGCACTGGCGGGTGCCCGACGTGGCGGTGGTGGTGCAGTTCGTCGTCGGCGTCGGGGTGTCGCTCTGGCTCGGGCTGCAGTACACGCCGCTGACCGCGTTCGCGCTGGTGGGCACGATCGTCACCGCGGTGATCATCGCCATCTACATGGTGGTGAACCTCTCCTGCCTGGTCTTCTACCTGCGCGAGGGGCGGGGCGAGTTCAACTGGCTGCTGCACGGCGTGGTGCCGGTGCTCGGCATCGCCGCGTTCGTGCCGGCGTTCCTGACCGCGGTGGGGATCCAGGCGTTCTCGTTCGTCAGCGCCCTGCCGTACCCGATCAGCCTGGTCGGACCGGTGGTGGGGATCTGGTACGCGCTCGGCGTGGTGCTCCTGGTCGTGCTGCTCGCCACCAGGCCGCAGCGGGTGCGCGACACCGGCCGGGTGTTCGTGGAGGAGCACGTCGCCGAGGCCACCACGCCGATCTGAGCTGGTGCGCGATCGGCGTACACCGAGGAGGCGAGAGGATGGACGTGCTGAGCTACCGGCCGGAGCCGGCCGAGTTCGCCTGGACCTTCGGCGGGGTGGCGCCGGTCCGCCGCGTCGCGGCGGGCAGCGTCCTGGAGCTGTGGACCGAGGACGCCTTCGGCGGGCGCGTGCGCGGCCCCGACGACCTCGTCTCCAGGGTGGTCGAGTTCCCCTTCGTGAACCCGCAGACGGGCCCGTTCTACGTCGAGGGGGCCGAGCCGGGCGACACGCTCGCCGTGCACTTCGTCTCGATCGAGCCGTCGCGGGACTGGGCCGCCTCCACCACCGTGCCGCTGTTCGGGGCGCTGACCGGCACCCACGCCACCGCCCTGCTGCAGGAGCCGCTGCCCGAGGTGGTCTGGATCTACGAGGTGGACCGCAAGCGGCGCACGGTCACCTTCCAGGCGAGGCACGGCGAGCTCAGCGTGGAGCTGCCGCTGGACCCGATGCACGGGACGGTCGGGGTGGCACCGGCCTCCTTCGAGGCCCGCTCGTCGCTGGTGCCCGACGCCCACGGCGGCAACATGGACACCCCGGAGATGCGCGCCGGCACCACCTGCTACCTGGGCGTCAACGTGGAGGGGGCGCTGTTCTCGATCGGCGACGGCCACTGCCGGCAGGGCGAGGGCGAGAGCTGCGGGGTCGCGGTCGAGGCGGCGATGGACACGGTGGTCGCCGTCGACCTGGTCAAGGGGGCGGCGACGCCCTGGCCCCGGCTCGAGAGCGACAGCCACCTGATGAGCACCGGGTCGGCGCGCCCCCTCGAGGACGCCTTCCGCATCTCCCAGGTCGACCTGGTGCAGTGGCTCGGCGAGGGCTGGGGCCTCGACCGGCTCGACGCCTACCAGCTCCTCACCCAGGCGGTGGAGGCGCCGGTGGCCAACGTGGTCGACCCCAACTACACGTTCGTGTCCAAGCTGCGCAAGGACCTCCTGCCGGCCAGGGAGCTCTACGGCGGCGCCCACCGGCGCCTGCGCGAGCTGGGCCGGGCCTACCTGGCCGAGCGCCGCTGACGCCGGCGGGCCGGCACCGGCCCGAGCCCGGGTTTCGGCACCCGTGGTACCGAAACGTACCAGTCTGCGGCATCATGGTGGGAGCCGCGCCGCCACGGCCCACCGACCGTTTCTGCAGATCCCAAGCGAGGCTTGCGATGTCCACCAGCAGTCACGCGCTCGCGTTCAACCCGTTCCTGCCCGAGGTGCACGAGGACCCGTACCCGCTGTACGCCCGGCTGCGGAGCGAGGACCCGGTGCACCGCAGCGAGATCGGCTTCTGGGTGCTCACCCGCCACGCCGACGTGCTCGCGCTGCTGCGCGACCCGCGCACCAGCCGCGACCCGCGCAGCTCCGAGCGGGTCGAGCTGCTACGCGCGTCGGTCGAGGTCGGCCAGCTCCTCGACGAGGAGGAGGCCGCCCCGTCGATGCTGTTCGTCGACCCGCCCGACCACACCCGGCTGCGGACGCTGGTCAACAAGGCGTTCACGCCCGCCGCGGTGGAGCGGCTGCGCTCGCGCGTCGAGGAGATCGTCGACGGGCTGCTCGACCGGGTCGCCGGGGCGGGCGCCATGGACGTCGTGGAGGACCTCGCCTACCCGCTGCCGGTCACGGTGATCTGCGAGATGTTCGGCGTCCCCGAGGCCGACTGGGACCGGTTCCGCACCTGGTCACGCGGGCTCGTCCGCCTGCTCGACCCGCTGGTCGCCGAGGACGCCTTCGAGCAGGCGCTGGAGGCGCGGCGCGGGCTGCGGGGCTACCTCCGCGAGCTGATCGCCGAGCGCCGCGCCCACCCGGCCGACGACCTGCTCACCGCCCTGATCGCGGCCGAGGACCAGGGCCAGGCGCTCAGCGAGCCCGAGCTGGTGTCGATGTGCGTGCTGCTGCTGGTGGCCGGCCACGAGACGACCGTCAACCTGATCGCCAACGGGACGATCGCGCTGCTGCGCCACCCGCGGGCGCTGGCGCGCCTGAAGGCCGACCCGTCCCTGGCCGGCGGCGCGGTGGAGGAGCTGCTCCGCTACGACAGCCCGGTGCAGTTCACCAGCCGCCACGCGCTCGCCGACTTCGAGATCGACGGCCGCCCCGTCCGCACCGGCGAGACGGTCGTCGGCGTGCTCGGCGCCGCCAACCGCGACCCGGCCCAGTTCGCCGACCCCGACGAGCTCGACCTCGCCCGCAAGCCCAACCGTCACGTCGCGTTCGGTGGCGGCATCCACTTCTGCCTCGGCGCCCCGCTGGCCCGCGTCGAGGCCGCCACCGCCATCCCCGCCATGCTGGAACGCTGCCCCAACATCGAGCTCGCCGGCACCCCGGTCCGCCGCGACACCGTCACCCTCCGGGGCCTGTCGAGCCTGCCGGTCGGCTTCCAGGCCACGGGGTAGCGCCCCGACCCGTCCAGCCCGGGTGACGCGGTGGTCGGGAATTGGGCTGCCGGTCCTGCTCGGACCCGCTAAGCTCCGAACCATGACGACTGCTGCCACGCACCGGTTCCGCCGCCCCCCGAGCCGTCCTGGGCTCGCGGGGGCATCCGGCATGGCCTAGCCGGCGACCTTCAGGCGAGCCATCGGGTCGGGGGGTGTGCTCCCAGCCCGCTCGCCGAACGAAGGAGACCGCCGTGTCGTCCACGGCTACCACGCTTTCCCAGGGTCAGCTCGCCCGCGACCTCGCCGTGCGGGACCTCACCGATCCCGGCGAAGGCGCCCACGCCATCCAGCTCCTGGTCGACGCCGCCGCGGCCACGCTCGCCGCCGCCTGGGGCTGCCAGGTCCGCCGGCACCGTGGTCCGCGGATCGTGCCCGTCGAGCAGAACTACGACCAGCTCCGCGTCTCACCTGACGCGGTCAGCCGGGACGCGCGCTACACCCGCTACGTCGACCAGCGACGCATGCTGCGCAGCCACTCCACGGCGATGGTCCCGGCCGCCCTGAGGGCACTGGCGGCCGATCCCGTTGACGACGTCGTCCTCGTCTGCCCGGGCGTGGTCTACCGGCGCGACGCGATCGACCGGCTCCACACCGGCACGCCCCACCAGCTCGACCTGTGGCGCGCCGCGCGCCGGCCGCTCGACCGCGGGGACCTCGACGAGATGGTCGCCCTGCTGGTCAGGGCGCTCGTGCCGGGCAGGGAGTACCGCTGGCACGCCCGCGTCCATCCCTACACCCTCGGCGGACGCCAGGTCGACGTGCGCTCGGAGGGCGACTGGGTCGAGGTATGGGAGTGCGGCCTCGCCCACCCCGCGGTGCTCGCGCGGGCCGGGCTGGCCGGATGGAGCGGGCTCGCCGTCGGCATGGGCCTGGACCGGCTGCTCATGCTCCGCAAGGGCATCCCCGACATCCGGCAGCTGCGCTCGACCGATCCCCGCGTCGCCGGCCAGATGACCGACCTGGCGCCATACCGGCCGGTGTCGGCCATGCCGCCGATCCGGCGCGACCTGTCGGTCGCGGTCGAGGCCGACGCGGCGGCCGAGGACCTGGGGGACCGGGTCAGGGAGGCGCTGGGCGCCGACGCCGACGCCGTCGAGGAGGTCGCCGTGCTCGCCGAGACGCCCTACGAGCGGCTCCCGCCCAGCGCGACCGCCCGGCTCGGGATGCTGCCCGGCCAGAAGAACGTCCTGGTGCGGATGGTCCTGCGCCGCCTGGAACGGACCATGACCGACCAGGAGGCCAACCTGCTGCGCGACCGCGCCTACGCGGCCCTGCACCTCGGCGGCGCCGCCGAGGAGGCAGCAGCCAGCCGGTGAAGCTGGCAGGCGAGGGCTGGCGGCGGAGCCCGTCAGCCGGCGGCCGGGGCCAGCCCGCGGACCAGCTCGGTGGGGTCGCCGCCGGTGGGGAGCAGGGCGAGGACCGGGGTGGTGACGCCGGCTGCCACGTAGCGGGCGATCCGCTCGCGGCAGGCCGCGGGCGGGCCGTGCACCACCAGGGCGTCGACCACCTCGTCGGGGATGGCGGCCAGGGCCGCCTTGCGGTCGCCGGACTCCCAGGCGTGCCACATCGGGGCGAGCTGGTCGCCGCGGCCGAGCCACTCGTGGAAGGCGCGGTAGACCGGGACGGTCAGGTAGGCGGCGATCGCCCGGCGGGCGACCGCGCGGACCGCCTCGGGGTCGTCGCCGGCCGCCACGAAGATCCGCGCCACCAGCTCCTTGTCCGCGCCGGCCTGGCGCACGTACGGCGCGAGCGTGGGGACGTCGTCGGGGGCCAGCCAGTTGAGGATCGCGCCGTCGGCCTCCCGGCCGGCGAGCCGCAGCATCCCGGGGCGCAGCGCGGCGATCAGCAGCTTCGGTGGCTGCTCGGGCACCAGCTGCAGGCGGAAGCCGTCGACCGCGAACGTCTCGTAGCGCTCGCTCACCTTGGCGCCGCCCATGGCGGCCCGCAGGAAGCGGGCCAGGTCCCGCACCCGTTCGTAGGGCCGGTCGAACTCGCCGCCGTTCCAGCGCTCCACGATCACCGCGGTCGAGGTGCCGATCCCGAGGGTGAGGCGGCCGGGCGCCGCCGCGGCGAGGGTGGCCGCGGACTGCGCGATGGTCGCCGGGCCGCGGGTGTAGGCGGGCACGATCGCGGTGCCGAGCCGCAGCCTCGGCGCCCACGCGCTGGCGAGCGCGAGCGGCGTGAACGCGTCGGCGCCGGCGGACTCCGACGACCACACCTCGGTGTAGCCGAGGTCGGGCAGCGCGGCCACCAGGTCGCGCTGCCGGTGCAGGGGGACGCCGTCGAACGGGATGGTGATGCCGTAAGGCTGCATGGCAGGGTGAGGCTAGCACCACCGTCGCGGGACGATGCCGGATCCGTGGCCGCCATGCCTGCGGGGCAGCCGGGGCCGGCGGAGGGGCACGCGGCGGCGCGAGCCGGCGACCGCTACCATTCTGACCGTCTAGCCGAGGCAGGGGCTCCCCAGCGCGAGCCGCGCCGAGGCACCCCACCCGCCGTTCGGAGGACCTTACGTGCCCGTGATCCGCGACGACCTGCGCAACGTGGCCATCGTGGCGCACGTCGACCACGGCAAGACCACCCTGGTGGACGCCATGCTGCGACAGTCCGGCGCGTTCCGCGCCAACCAGGAGGTGGTCGACCGGGTGATGGACTCGATGGACCTCGAACGCGAGAAGGGCATCACCATCCTCGCCAAGCAGACCGCGATCCAGTTCGGCGGCGTGCGCATCAACGTGGTCGACACGCCCGGCCACGCCGACTTCGGCGGCGAGGTCGAGCGGACCCTGCGCATGGTCGACGCCGTCCTGCTGCTGGTCGACGCGAGCGAGGGCCCGTTGCCGCAGACCCGCTACGTGCTCAGCAAGGCGCTGGCCCGGCGGCTGCCGGTGGTGGTCTGCGTCAACAAGGTCGACCGCGCCGACGCCCGCCCCGCCGAGGTCGTCCACGAGGTGGAGGAGCTCTTCCTCGACCTCGACGCGGACGAGGACCAGATCGGCTTCCCGATCCTCTACAGCGACGCCCGCGCCGGGCGCGCCGGGCCGCGCCCGGACGCGCTCGCCGGCGACCTCGGCCCGCTGCTGCGGGCGATCGTCGCCACCACGCCGCCGCCCTCCTACGAGCCGGGGCACCCGCTGCAGTTCCTGGTCACCAACCTGGACGCCGACCCCTACGTCGGCCGGCTGGCGCTGGGGCGGCTGTGGCAGGGGGAGGTGCGCCTCGGCGACCAGGTCGCCGTGGTCAAGGCGGACGGCACCCTGGTCGGCGCGAAGGTCACCAAGATCGTCGGCGCCACCGGGCTGTCCCACAGCGACCTCGACCACGCCGGGCCGGGCGAGATCGTCGCGCTCGCCGGGCTCGGCGACGTGACCGTCGGCGAGACGGTCACCGACCCCGAGGACCCGCGGCCGCTGCCGGTGGTCTCGATCGACGAGCCCAGCCTCTCGATGCGGTTCGGCGTCAACACCTCGCCGTTCGCCGGCAACGAGGGCACCTACCTGACCAGCCGGCACCTGAGCGAGCGGCTGGCGCGCGAGGTGGTCGGCAACGTCTCGATCCGGGTGCTGCCGACCGCCTCGCCGGACACCTTCGAGGTGCAGGGCCGCGGCGAGCTGCAGCTCGCCATCCTGGTCGAGCAGATCCGGCGCGAGGGCTTCGAGCTGGAGGTGTCCAAGCCGGAGGTGATCACCAGGACGGTCGACGGCCAGCTGCAGGAGCCCTACGAGGCGGTCACCCTCGACCTGCCCGAGGAGTTCGTCGGGGTGGTGACCCAGGGGCTCTCCAGCCGCAAGGGACGGCTGACCAACCTGGTCAGCCACGGCACCGGCTGGGCGCGGCTGGAGTTCCGGGTGCCGGCGCGCGGCCTGATCGGTTACCGTTCCACCCTGCTCACCGAGACCAGGGGCACCGCCCTGTTCAACCAGCTCTTCGACGGCTACGACCGCTGGGCCGGCGAGATCCGGCAGCGTACGGGCGGCGCGCTGGTGGCCGACCGCGTCGGCACCACCACCGCCTACGCGCTCGACCAGCTACAGGAGCGCGGCGAGCTGTTCGTCGGCCCGGGCACCGAGGTCTACCAGGGCATGGTGGTCGGCCAGAACAGCCGCCCGGACGACATCGACGTCAACCCGACCCGCGAGAAGCAGAAGACCAACATCCGCACCCACGCCGCCGACGAGGCGATCCGCCTGGTGCCGCCGCGGCAGCTCTCGCTGGAGCAGGCCATCGAGCGCGCCGGCGTCGACGAGCTGGTCGAGGTCACGCCCAGGTCGATCCGGCTGCGCAAGCAGGTCCTCGACGCGGCCGCCCGCGGCCGCGCCGCCAAGCGCGCCCAGAAGGCCCGCCAGGCCGAGCGCGGGCGCTGACCCTCGCGAAGGGAGCACCATGGGCAAGCAGATGGACTGGACCCTCGAGGTCGTCATCCTCCCGGTCAGCGACATCGACCGCTCGGTCGCCTTCTACCGCGACCAGGTCGGCTTCGAGCTCGACCACGACACCACCAACGAGCACATGCACGTGGTGCAGCTGACGCCGCGCGGCTCCGGCTGCTCGATCGTCTTCGGCGACCTGCCGAGCCAGAACCAGATGGAGCCCGGCTCGATGAAGGGCCTGCAGCTGGTGGTCCCGGACGCCGCGGCCGCCCGCCAGGAGCTGGTCGACCGTGGCGTCGAGGCGAGCGAGATCACCAGGTTCGACGAGCGGGACGGCGGCACCTTCTTCGGCTTCGCCGACCCCGACGGCAACACCTGGGCGGTGCAGGAGCTGAGGGCGCGCGCCGAGAAGCCGCTGATCCCGGTCGAGGCGCGCGGCCGCTTCGGCGCGTAGGGCCGCGGGGACGTCCCACCTCGCCACCACATCGGGCAAACGCACGTCCCTGCGGCATTGACCCCGCGCGAGGCGGCCGAGCATAGTCAGCGCATCGTCAGCCCGGGCGCCCGGTCCTTCGACGTGGTGAGCGCGCGACCCGGGGTGACCGCGGTGGGGGGTGTGCAACGATGGCGACCTACGGCGAGCTGCGTCGCATGCTCGAGGAGCAGCCGCTCGGGTGGCAGACGCGGCACGACGCCGACGAGGAGGCCGTCCCGGAGTGGGGGCTGGGGGCCAGCTCCGAGGGACTGCCGCAGGCTGACGAGGTGGCAGCGCCCGAGCTGCGGCAGTTCGGCGTCGGGCCCAACCCGTACCTGGCGGTGCGGCGCCTGCAGCGCGGCATCGTCACCGCCGACGAGGTGCGCGCGGCCGTGCCCGAGCGGACCCTGCGCCACCTCGGCCTCTTCGGGGTGCTGGAGGCGAGGGAGGCGGGGGCGCCGCCGGACGCGGGCGCCGCCCCGGCGGTCGACTGGCGCAACCGCTGGGGGCAGAACTGGATCACCAGCGTGCGCAACCAGAACCCGTGCAACTCCTGCTGGGCCTTCACCGGGGTGGCGCTGGTCGAGGCGATGATGCGCATCGAGCACGCGATGTGGACGCGGCTGTCGGAGGGGGACGTCCACCGCGGCGTCGGGGCGACCTGCGCGGACTACGGCAACCTCAAGAACGTCTCCAAGTTCTTCGCCGACCACGGCATCTGCGACCCCGGCTCGTTCCCGTGGTCGACCAACGACCCGCCGTACGACCCGACGCCCGACCGCAGCGGCCGCTCGGTGCGCGGGCCCGCCTTCGAGTGGGCCGGCACGGTGCAGGCGTGCAAGGACTGGCTCGACACGGTCGGCCCGCTGATCGCCTGGATGGAGGTCTGGAGCGACTTCGACGGCTACACCTCGGGCGTCTACCAGCGCAGCACGGCCTCGACCAACAGCCTTCGCGGCACCCACTTCGTCCTGGTCGTCGGCTACGACGACGCGCGGCAGGCGTGGCTGGTCAAGAACAGCTGGGGCACCGGCTGGGGGATGGGCGGGTTCGGCTGGATCGGCTACGACGAGGCCAACGTCAACCTCTACGCCAAGGCCGGCGTGCGCAACGTCAACCCCGACCCGTGGACCAAGCGCCGGCTGCACAACGGCAACCTCTACGAGAGCGGCAACGGCGAGCTGCACCGCAACCTGGAGGTGGCCGGCGCCGACGGCACCCGCGTGCAGCACCGATGGCGCGAGGGTGGCCCGCCCTGGACCTGGGGCACCGCCAACGCCTTCGCCGACGACGCCGCCGCCTGCCCCACGCTGATCGGCACCACCTACAACCGCAACCTGGAGCTCGTCTACCGGACCAGCGGCGGGCGGCTGCACCACTGGTGGACCGAGGGCGGCGGCCGCGGCCCCTGGAAGGACGGCGGCGTCTTCGGCCCCGCCGACTGCGCCGGCGTCCCCGGGTTCGTGCAGGCCGACTACGGCACGCCGGGGAACTTCGAGGTGGTCGTGCTGCTCAGCGACGGCGAGCTGCAGCTCGTCTGGCGCGACGAGGACGGCTGGCACGACGGGCCACGCTTCGGCAGCGGGCTCGCCTACTCCGGGCCCACGCTGGTGCAGACCACCCACGGGACGCCGCACGGCAGCCTCGAGTACGTCGCCGTGCGGACCGACGGGGTGATGCAGCACTTCTGGCGCGACGAGTCGAACTTCACGTGGAACGCCGGCGCGCTGTTCGGCGCGGGGATCGCCAGCTCGCCGGTGATGATCCAGGGCCAGTGGGGCATGGTCGACGAGCGCGGCCCCGACGGCAACTTCGAGCTGTGCGTCGCCGCCGGCGAGCGGGTCCAGCACTGGTGGCGGGACAACTCCGGCGACGGCCAGTGGCGGCTCGGCGCCACCTTCGGGCACGACGTGCTCGCGGTCACCGGCCTGTGCGAGGGCTCCTGGGGGATGAACCTCGAGGTGGTCGTGCTGCGCAACGACCGGCAGCTGCAGCACTACTGGCGCGACCGCGCCGGCTGGCACGAGGGGCCCGTGGTCGGCCCCGCGTGAGGCATGCCTGACGTGGGCGGGCGCTGGACGGCGGGGCTCCCCGCCGTCCTGGCGCTCGAAGCGGGCGGTCGCCGGCGCCAGCGGCTGCCCTCCGCCGCCGGCGCCGGCGGCAGGTGGGGGGTCGAGCTGGTCGGCGGCGACCGGGCCTGCGCCGACGTCCTGGTCGAGCTCGAGCCGGTGGCGCCGCCGCCGGCCGCCCCTGGCGGGCCGCCGCCGGCCGCGCACGGCGTGCCCGAGGTGCTGGTCGTCCACGCGCTCGCGCCGGGCAGCGCCGTCTGGCGGCTGCGCCTGGCGCAGCCGTGGGCGGACGCGGCGCCGGTCGCCGAGCACCTCCTCGAGGTCCGCGTCCGGCCGGCGGGCACGCCCTGACCGGGCCGGCCGGCGGCGGCCAACTATGATCGGTGGCGACCAGGCACCGACGACTGCGCCTGGCGGCAGCTGAGCGGGGTCCACGTGGAGCGGTTCGTCTCCTTCGACGGCACCGAGATCGCCTACCAGCAGTGGGGGAGCGACCGCGGCGCGCCGCCGGTGGTGCTGCACCACGGCTACGCCGTCGACGCCAACGTCAACTGGGTGCTCCCCGGCGTGGTCGACGCCCTGGTCGCGGCCGGCCGCCGGGTGGTGGCGCCCGACGCCCGCGGCCACGGCGCCTCGGCCAAGCCGCACGACCCGGCCCGCTACGGCGAGGACCGGATGGCGCGCGACCTGGGCGTGCTGTTCGACCTCGTCCGCGCCGACGAGGTCGACCTGGTCGGCTACTCGATGGGCGGGATCGTCGCGCTGATCGCGGCGGCCGCCGAGCGGCGCGTCCGCCGGCTGGTGGTCGGCGGGATCGGCGCGGCGGCGGTCGAGCTCGGCGGCGTCGACACCCGGGTCAGGCCGGACGTCGACATGGCGGCCGCGCTGCTGGCCGACGACCCGGCCACGGTGACCGACCCGCTGGTGCTGCAGTTCCGCGAGTTCGCCGACGCGCTCGGCGCCGACCGGGCGGCCCTGGCCGCCCAGGCGCGGGCGGTGCACGCCAGCCCGATCGCGCTCGACCGCATCGCCGCGCCGACCCTGGTGCTCGCCGGCCGCGACGACATCCTGGCGACACGCCCCCAGGTGCTGGTCGCGGCGATCGCCGACGCGCGGCTCCGGCTGCTGGACGGCGACCACCTGAGCGCGGTCGCGAACCCGGCCTTCGCGCCGGCGATCGTGGACTTCCTCGCCGCGCCGGCGCCGCCACGGTGAGCGCCGCCGGCCGGGCCCCACCGGCCAGGGCCGCGCTGCTGCAGGGCCTGGCCGAGCTGGTCGCCGCGCTGCGGCGGCCCCACCCGGTGCGGGTGGCCGTCGACGGGCCCGACGCCGCCGGCAAGACCACCCTGGCCGACGAGCTGGCCACGGTCCTGGAGGCCCGCGGCCGCACGGTCGTCCGGGCGTCCGTCGACGGGTTCCACCGGCCCCGCGCCGAGCGCTACCGGCGCGGCGAGCGGTCGCCGGAAGGCTACTGGCTCGACTCCTTCGACCACCAGGCGATCCGCGCCAGCCTGCTGGACCCGCTCGGCCCGGGCGGCAGCCGCCGCTACCGCACCCGGACGTTCGACTTCCGCCGCGACCGGCCCCGGGCCGCGCCGGTCAGGGTGGCTCCCGAGGACGCCATCCTGGTCTTCGACGGCGTGTTCCTGCTCGGCCCCGAGCTCGATCCTGCCTGGGACTTCCGGATCTTCGTCGACGTCCCGTTCTCCGAGACGCTGCGCCGCGCCGTCGCGCGCGACCGGGACCTGTTCGGCTCGGCCGACGCCGTCCGCGAGCGCTACCGGCAGCGCTACGTCCCCGGCCAGCGGCTCTACTTCGCCGCGGCCCGGCCCCGGGAGCACGCCGACGTGGTGGTCGACAACCGCGACCCGGCGGCGCCGAAGCTGGTCGCTGCTCGTTGGCTGCAGCGCGCCAGCCCCCGGCGGCAGCCCGCCGCCGGGCCGTAGCCGGTGGCCCGGGGCGGGGCGATCGAACGTGGGTCGTGCTGCCTCAGGTGGGGACCAGCTCGACCGGGTTGCTGAGCTCGCCGAGGCCGGCGACGGTGATGGTCACCAGGTCGCCGGGGCGCAGGGTGAAGTCCGACGGGGGGACGATCGCGGTGCCGGTGAGCAGGACGGCGCCGACCGGGAACTCCTGGGCGCGGAAGAGCCAGTCGACCAGCTCGGCGGGGGAGCGGCGCATGTCGGCGAGCGCCACCGAGCCGGCGAACGCCTCGCCGCCGTCGCGCCGCACCGCCAGGTGGATCTCCAGCTCCTCGAACGCCGGCGCCTCGGCGACCGGCACCAGCGCCGGGCCGAGCGCGCAGCTTCCCAGGTAGACCTTGGCCTGCGGCAGGTAGAGCGGGTTCTCGCCCTCGATCGAGCGGGACGACAGGTCGTTGCCGATGGTGTAGGCGACGACCTCGCCGCGGCGGTCGGCGACCACGGCCAGCTCCGGCTCTGGCACGTCCCAGCCGGAGTCGGCGCGGATGCCGACCGGCTCGCCCGGGCCGCGGCTGCGGCCGGGCGCCGCCTTGAGGAACAGCTCGGGCCGCTCCGCCTCGTAGACCCGGTCGTAGACGTCCGGCGCGGCGGCCTCCGCCTCCTCCATGCGCGCCTCCCGGCTGCGCCAGAACGTCACCCCGGCGGCCCAGACCTCCTGCCCGGCGACCGGCACGAGCGGCCCGGCCCCGGCGGGCAGCGGCCCGTCGCCGGGCCCGGCCAGGGCGGCGGCCAGCGCGCCCGGCGGGCCGCCGAGCAGCCCGTCGACGGTCAGCCCGGCGGGCAGCAGCTCCTCCGGCCCGGCCCCGGCCGGGCCGCGCGCGAGCCGCTCGCCCAGCGCCGTCCTCACCCGCCACAAGGCCATGCCCCTACCTCCCGCCGGCGTCCGACCCGGCAGCCTACCTCGGCGGGGCTCGGCCGGGCCTGGGGAGGTCGCGGACCCGGACGCTGGTGGTGACGTTGCCGAGGGGCTCGAGGGTGACCTGGCCGAGACCGCCGCTGCTGGCGTCGTCGGACGTGGCGTTTGCGTGCTTCAGGCCAGCCCCGCGGCCACGGGCTACGACGACTGCAGGACGCTCGCGCTGGGCCGGTCGTCGCAGGTCACGCAGGTGAACACGTACACGTCGCCGGCGTCGCCCAGCATGAGGCCGGCATCGTCGTACCCCTCGTCGTCCGCCTGGCCAAGTGGCCGCCAGGTCCGGCGCGACTCGGCGTCGTACTCCCAGCTGGCGACCGTGAGCAGGTGGTCCATGGCGTGGCCGCGCGCGCAGGTGGGCCATTCCGGGTCCTGAACCCATTCCGGCCAGCCGTCGGCCTTGGTCCCCGGCGCGGCGCCCAGGTGGTAGGCGTAGATCCAGCCGCTGTCCTGCTCCCACGCCTCGATGCGCCGGCGCAGCTCCTCGGTGAGCTCCCACCAGTCGGGGTAGTCGATCGTCCGCTCCGGCGAGACCGAACACGGCTGGGGGATCCAATCGTCGTGGATGGCGATTTCCGGGTCGCGCGGCGGCGCCACCGCCAGCTCACCGCCGAGGGCCGCGGCGGACGCGCGCCAGTGGACCCGGACCCGCGGGCCGTAGTCCGGCTCGTGCATCCTCGGGCACCACAGCACCTGGCAGGCGTCGGTGCCAGGCGGGCACGGCAGGCCCGCCACGTCGCGGGCGAACAGCTGCGCCACCGCCACCATCGGAGTGGCCGGGCGGCGGGGGTCACTGGTCAGCCTCTTGATGGTGCGACCGACGGGGCCGGCGCCGATCGGCGCGAACATGGTGTGACGGTCGCCGGCGTCGCAGCGGGGCCAGGGCTCGGCGGCCGGCCACAGCAGGGGGCCGCCGACCGAGCTGTCCCGCGGGCCTGGGCGGCCGCGCCGCGGGTGCAGCCGCACCGTGGGGCGTTCCTGGCCGGCAAGCTCCGGGAACACGGCCGCGACGTCGACCGGTCGGGGCGGCGTCCGGATCATGCGGTCCTCGTCACGGTGGTCCGGGAGAGCAGGGCGCGCATGCCGGGCGGCCCTGGAATGCCTCTTGGCCCGCTACCAGCGGTCCCAGTGGACCATGGTGTCGAGGGGCTTGCGCGCCGCGGGCTTGAAGTCGGTGCCGACGGTGTAGGCGACCGGGATCATGGCGGCCTGCATGACCTTGTCGTAGGGGATGCCGAGGATCTCCGCCGCCTTGCGCTCGTGGCGCAGGTGGAAGGTGGTCCAGGCGGTGCCGAGGCCGCGGGCGCGGGCGGCCAGCATGAAGCTCCACGCCGCCGGGATGATCGAGCCCCAGCGCGACGCCTGCGCCGCACCGGGCTTGCCGTCGGTCCGTCCCTCGACGCACGGGATCACGTGGACCGGCACCTCGTGGATGTGCGCGGCGAGGTGGCGCACGCCCTCGCCGATGCGGGCGACGCGCGGGTCGGCGGCGGCCGCCGCCGCGCGGTACTCGAGGTAGGGGCCGGCGACGTCGCGCCACAGCTCGCCGAGGGCCGCGCGCTCGCCGGCGTCGGTGACGACCACGAAGTGCCAGTTCTGCGCGTAGCTCGCGGTCGGTGCCTGCTGCGCCAGCCGCAGGCACTCCTCCAGCACCTCGCGCTCCACCGGCCGGGTCACGTCGAGCCGCCGCCGCACCGCCCGGGTGGTCGAGAGCAGCTCGTCGGGGGTCAGGTTCAGCAACATGCCCGCTAGCATCCCACGGATGCCCCGCAGGCGGGGCGATGGCGACGCTGTCCAGCCGATCCACTACCCTGCTAGGACTTGCCGGGTACGGGAGTGAGGGGGCGCGGGTGCACTACCAGATCGTCGCCGAGGCGTACCGGGACCTGGAACGGTCCAGCGCGCGCCTCCAGCTGATCGAGCGCATCGCCGGCCTGTTCCGGGAGACCCCCGGCGAGCTGCTGCCCATCGTGGCCATGCTGTGCCAGGGCCAGATCGCGCCGGACTTCACCGGGATCGAGATCGGCCTGGCGGAGAAGCTGGCCGCGCGGGCGGTCGCCGAGGCCGCCGAGATGAGCGGCGAGCAGGTGCTCGCCACCCTGCGCGAGACCGGCGACCTGGGCGACACCGCCGAGCAACTGCTCGGCGCCGTCGCCGCCGACAGGCCGGCGACCCTCGAGGTCAGGGTCGTCTTCGACACCCTGCACGAGATCGCCGCGGCCGAGGGGACCGGCTCGCAGACCCGCAAGCTCGCCCTGCTGACCGGCCTGCTGCGGCAGGCGACCCCGATGGAGGCCTGCTACCTGGTCCGCACCACCACCGGCAACCTGCGCCTGGGGATCGGCACCGCCACCATCCTCGACGGGCTCGCCGAGGTCCACGCCGGCGGCCGCGCCAACCGCAAGCTGCTGGAGCGCGCCTACAACATCTGCTCCGACCTCGGCCTGGTCGCCGCGACGCTGGTGGGCGAGGGCCTCGGCGCCGTGGAGGCGATGGAGGTCCGCCCCGGCAACCCGGTGCGGCCGATGCTGGCGCAGCGGCTCTCCAGCAGCGCCGAGATCCTCGCCAAGCTCGGCGGGACCTGCTCGGCCGAGTACAAGTACGACGGCATGCGGGTGCAGGCCCACCGCACCGGCGACGGCCACCTGGAGCTGTTCACCCGCCGCCTCGAGCGCGTCTCCCACCAGTTCCCCGACGTGGTCGAGCTGCTGCAGGCGGGCATGGCGCCGCGGGAGGTGATCCTGGAGGGCGAGGTGGTCGCCGCCGACCCCGTCTCCGGCGAGCTGCGCCCGTTCCAGGAGGTGATGTTCAGGCGCCGCAAGTACGGCATCGCCGAGGCGGTCACCGACGTGCCGGTGAGCATGTTCTGCTTCGACCTGCTCTACGCCGACGGCGAGGACCTCACCCGCCTGCCCTACCTGGAGCGGCGCGCGCGCCTGGAGCAGGCGGTCGCGGTCTCGTCGCGGCTGCACCTGTCGACCGCCGCCCAGGCCGACCAGGAGGACCGGCTGGAGGCGCTGTTCGAGCAGGCGGTCGCGGACGGCTGCGAGGGATTGCTGTGCAAGTCGGTGGCGCCGACCGCCAGCTACCAGGCCGGGGCGCGCGGCTGGCAGTGGATCAAGCTCAAGCGGGACTACCGCACCGAGCTGTCGGACACCCTCGACCTCGCGGTGGTCGGCGCGTTCTACGGCCGCGGCCGGCGCCGCGGCATCTACGGGGCGCTGCTGCTGGCCGCGTACGACCCGGCCGCCGACCAGTTCCGCACGGTGACCAAGTGCGGCACCGGGTTCAGCGACGCCGACCTGGCCGCGTTCCCGGAGAAGCTGCGGGCGTACGAGCGTCCGGAGCGCCCGGCCAGGGTCGACGCGAGGCTGCAGCCCGACGTCTGGTTCGAGCCCGGCATGGTGCTCGAGGTGCTCGCCGCCGAGCTGACCGTGTCGCCCAACCACACCGCCGGGTGGAACCAGGTGCAGGCCGACTCCGGCCTGGCGCTGCGCTTCCCGCGTTTCACCGGCCGCTACCGCGACGACAAGGCCCCGGAGGACGCCACCACCGTCGACGAGGTCCTCGGCATGTGGCGTACCGCCCGGCGCGCCCCGGCCGGCTCGTAGACCGGGCGGGTGGTGACACGCCCGCGCCTGGCGGTGATGATAGCCGGCAGCGAAAGGCGGACGGCCACGGGAGCCACCATGGCGGAGCGCAAGGCGAAGGCGACCAAGAAGGCGTCCAAGCGCGACGGGAAGGTCCGCGCCGGCGCCGGGCTGGCGACGGCGGAGACGGCCAAGCAGGCGGTGATGAGCCGCAAGGCCTACGAGGAGGAGCTCGCCCGGCTGCAGATCGAGCTGGTCAAGCTGCAGGAGTGGATCAAGCACGCCGGCCTCAGGGTGGTCGTGCTGTTCGAGGGCCGTGATGCCGCCGGCAAGGGCGGCACCATCAAGCGCATCACCGAGAGCCTCAACCCGCGCATCTGCCGGGTGGTCGCGCTCGGCACCCCCACCGAGCGCGAGCGGACCCAGTGGTATTTCCAGCGCTACGCGGCGCAGCTCCCGGCGGCGGGGGAGATGGTCCTGTTCGACCGCAGCTGGTACAACCGCGCCGGCGTCGAGCGGGTGATGGGCTTCTGCACCGAGGATGAGGTGGACGAGTTCTTCCGCTCCTGCCCGTTGTTCGAGCGCATGCTGATCCGCTCGGGGATCATCCTGATCAAGTACTGGTTCTCGGTCAGCGACGAGGAGCAGGAGCGCCGCTTCCACCGGCGCCTGGACGACCCCACCAGGCGCTGGAAGCTCAGCCCGATGGACCTGCAGTCCCGCGAGCGGTGGCTCGACTACTCCAAGGCCAAGGACGACATGTTCGCCCACACCGACACCAAGGAGTCGCCCTGGTGGGTGGTGAACGCGGACGTGAAGCGCCACGCGCGCCTGAACTGCATCAGCCACCTGCTCGGCATGATCCACTACCAGGACCTGACGCCGGAGCCGATCGAGCTACCGCCACGGCAGGACCACGGCAAGTACGTGCGCCCGCCGATCACCGACCAGACCTTCGTCCCCGCGGCCTACCCCTGACGCGAGGGCTGACGGAGCCACCGGCACGCGGGGCCGGGTCGAGGACACGAGAACCGACCACCGCGCACCGGTGGCTTCCTGGGCCTCGGCCACGCCGGCGTGGCCGAGGTGGCTGGGTCAGCGCAGGGTGATGCGGGCGACCTGGGGGTCGTGGTCGCTCGCCTGGGCGGCGAACTCCGCGTTGACGTGCACCACGTCGTAGGCCACCCGCTGGTCGAGCAACGCCGGGCTGAGCAGGATGTGGTCGAGCGACTGCGAGTTGCCCTCGAAGTCGTAGGTGTAGCGCTGGTTGGCCGGCAGGGTGCTGATCAGGTCGGTCAGCACGCCGCTGCGCAGGGTGGCCAGGGCGCTGGAGAACTCGAAGTCGTTGAGGTCGCCGAGCACCACCACGTTGGCGCCGGGGTCGGCCTGCTCGATCTGAGCGACGAAGTCGTGGACGATCTGGGCCTGCTGGTTGCGCTGGGTCTCGCTGGGGCGGGCGGGCGGCTGGAAGTGGCCGAACAGGGGCTGGTCGCCGCCCTTGGAGTTGAAGTGGTTGGCGACCACGAACAGGCGCCGGCCGTTGTAGGTGAACTCGCCGGCCAGCGGCTTGCGGCTGGCGTTGAAGGCGCTGTTGGTCGGGTCGACGCGGCCGGGGCTGAAGGACAGGTGGGTGCCGGCGCCGGAGCCCTCGACGGTGGTGGCCACGGTCGGCGTGCCGCCAGGGCGGTCGACGAAGGCGAGCCCACGGTCGCCGCGGAACAGGAAGCCGACGCGGATGTTGCCGCCCGGCTCGCCGCCGTCCTGGTCGTCGACCGGGTTGATCTGGCGGAACTCGTAGGTGGGGCCGCCGGCCGCCTGGATCGCGCCGATCAGCTTGCCGAAGGTGACGTCCGCGTCCACCACGGCGTCGTTGGTGGCGCCGTTGTCGTCCTGGATCTCCTCGACCGCCACCAGGTCGGGCGCCTGCAGGTTGTGCACGATCAGGCCGGCGAGCTCGTCGAACTTGGACTGGGGGTCGTTCGGGTCGAGGTTCTCGACGTTGAAGGTCGCCACCGCGAGCTGGAGCGCCGCCGCCGGGGCGGTCACCTCGCGCTGGATGCCGCCCGAGGCGGTCGCCGGCGTCGAGGTCACCTCGAGCTTGAAGTTCCCGAAGCTGTAGTCGAGCACCCCGACCACCGCGCCGGGGAAGCGGTCGCCGACGTTCACCGTCGGCGTGGGGGCGAGCGAGTCGTCGAGGAAGACCCGCTCCGGGTTGAAGTCGTCCGGCCGCACGACCACGCCGCCCCTGGCGCTGCGCAGGCTGGCGCGGCGGCCGTCGTCCCCGACCACCGGGATCTCGCCGAAGGAGCTGGTCGGCCCGACCGCGACGGCGTCGTCGAGCCGCACCCGCATGCCCTCGAGGCTCTCGTAGAAGTCGATGCCGTCCGAGCGCGGGTCGAAGGTACCGCTGGTCTCCACGTCGCCCGTGGCGTCGTCCTCGATCACGGTGCTCGGTGGCACCCGGCCGCCAGCCCCGACCACCGTCGCCGCCGGCAGCGGGTTGCCCGAGGAGGTCACCGTCACCGTGGGGCCGGTGAGCTCGGTGGTGGTCAGGTTGGTGGCGCCGCCGCTGCCACCCGGCCGGAACTCCGAGACACGGCCGTCGACGCCGACGGCGTCGCCGACCGCCACGGTCGGCGCCGACGAGGTGAACACGAACAGCGCCTCCGAGGTCCCCGGGCGCCGGTCGGGGTTGGGGTCCTGCAGGTAGAAGCCGTTGCCGGTGACGGCGGTGACGATCCCGGTGACGCCGGTGACGGCCTGGCCGGTCAGCGGGGAGCGGTGGGCCTCGCCCTGGACGTCGTGGATCGCGGTGGTGGCCGCGGCGGCCGGGCCGGAGCCCACCGCGGCGTTGACGGCGCGGGCCGGCGCCGCCGGCCCGCCCAGGGCGAGGGCGCCAACCGCGCCGGCGGCCAACGCATACCGGACATGGCGACGCACGGATCCGACCACTTTGGAGTACCTCCTCAGCCAAGCCCCCGCCGAGCCAGCCCCACCGGCGCACGGCGCGGCGCGCCACGCCGCGGGAATTATCGGCATTGACGCTCCGCTCGTAAATCGAGCCTACCGTCCCGGTATGCGTCCAATAGGTGAAGATGGGCTGAACGCCAGCGACGATGCAGGTCGGCGGCGGCGCGGGCGGGCCAGCGCGCCGTTGCGCCGGGGCGTAACGGTCCGCGAATTGGGGCTTCCTGTCGCGTTTGCGGGGCCATAGGATGCCGTCCTGCTCATTTGGGCGAACTGGGGGGGATCGTGCCCGACCGGCCAGGGCGACGCAGCCCCGCGGCTGCCACGCGCACCCGCGCGCCGCCGCGGGCGACCGCTCCCGACGTCTGATCTGGTCTGTATCGAGAGGAGCAGCGCATGCCGCGCTTGCGAATCGTCCTGCCCGTGGTATCGGTCCTCGCCGTCGTGCTGGCGCTGGTGGCGTCGTCCGGTTCGGCCGCTCCCCCCACCCCCGCCAACGTCAAGACGCCTCGCTGGGTGACGCACGTCGAGAGGTTCAGCGGCGGCATCTCCAACGGCGTCCGCGCCCAGGCACCCAACGCCACCACGGTGCGCAGCGCCAGCGTCAAGGGCCAGGCCGCCGGC
Organism: Actinomycetes bacterium; assembly: GCA_036377075.1. GTDB lineage: Bacteria > Actinomycetota > CALGFH01 > CALGFH01 > CALGFH01 > DASUZB01. The sequence goes on from DASUZB010000196.1 coordinate 23,035, forward strand.
GTGGCGGCGAGCTCGGCCGGGCTCCGCAACGTGCAGATGAACGACGACTCCTTCCCGCCGATGCCCCAGAACGAGACCGCGGTCGACTACAGCCGCGCCAACCCGCTGGTGGCGGTCGCGGCCGCCAACGACTACGTCAGCGGCGGCGTGGCGGTCATGCGCACCGCCGACGGCGGCAAGAGCTGGAAGACCACCAGGGTCACGCCGCAGTTCGGCGGCACCCGCGACTTCTGCTCGGGCGGCGACCCCTCGGTCGCCTACAGCCGCCGCGACCACGCCTTCTACCTGACCCAGCTGTGCTTCTTCCGGGCGCTGCCGTTCTCCGAGGTCCAACTGTTCAAGTCGGTCGACAACGGCAAGACCTGGACGCCGGGCCGGCAGGCGGCGCGGGTGGTGACCAACTTCGACTACGCCAACGGCACGGTCGACGAGTCGGTCTTCCACGACAAGGAGTTCCTCACCGTCGACAACCACCCCGGCAGCCCGCACTACGGCCGGATCTACGTGACCTGGACCAAGTTCCACCTGCTGGCCGACGGGTCCAGCGACTTCTGCCCGATCCAGGTCGCCACCACCGACTCGGTGCCGACCACCAACCCGCTGCTGGCCACGTTCGCCCGCGCCTCGGTGGTGCCCGACGCCCCCGGCAGCGGCGGCCTCGGCGAGTCGGCCAACCAGTTCAGCGTCCCCAAGGTCGAGCCGGACGGCACCCTCGACGTCGGCTACATCCTGGAAGAGTGCAACACCTCGATCGACCACGGCTTCCGCTTCCAGAAGTCGACCGACGGCGGCGCGACCTTCCTGGCGTCCCCGGTCCACATCGACAAGCCGGGCCAGTTCGCCGACAACCCCGACCCCGGCGACCTGCTGCCGCCGACCGCGTTCCGCGCGCCCAACACGCTCGCGTTCGCGATCAACGAGCACAGCGGCGCGATCGTGTTCGTCTACACGAACTACCTGAACCGGGCCTCCTCCGGGGGCGACGTCACCTACCAGGTCTCCAAGGACCGCGGGCTGACCTGGTCGGACGCGAAGGTGCTGAGCGTCGCGAGCGGCGGCGCCGCGGCACCCAACGACCAGTTCTTCCCCTGGATCGACGCGACCGCGTCGGGGACCTTCCACGCGATCTGGTTCGACCGGCGCCGCGACCCGGCCAACCACGACATCGACACCTGGCAGGCGACCTCCGGCAACGACGGCAGCTCGTGGAAGACCTTCCGGATCTCGACCACGTCGTGGAACCCGGACCTCGGCTTCTTCACCTCGGGCGCGTTCATCGGCGACTACAACGGCATCGCCGCCTCGGACAAGGCGGTCTACCCGGTGTGGACCGACGGCCGCAACAGCGCCTTCAACCAGACCGGCATCGGCGAG
>DASUZB010000197.1:0-2876 GCA_036377075.1 Actinomycetes bacterium
GTGCTGGCCGCCTGCGCGCGGCCAGCACCACCAGGCCAGTCCGCCCCGTCCCATGGCGCTGCCGCGCCCGCGACCGCCACCACGACGTCGCCGGCGCTGGTGCCGCGGTTGCACGCCGGCCGCGGCGAGGTGGCCATCACCCTGTTCCACGAGACCCACACGCACGGCGCGCTGCTCGGCCAGGACCAGCAGAGCCTGAGCGGGCTGGTCCCCGCCGACGGGCGCACCTTCGCCACCTACGCCGGGGTCCTCGACCAGCAGCGACGGCGCCTCCCGCCCGGATCGAGCCTGTTCGTGGGCAACGGCGACGACCTCAGCGACGAGCTGGAGGTCCCGGCGGTCTTCGGCGGCGGCACGATCCACACCCAGAGCCGGCACGTCCTGGAGGCGTTCGCGGCCGCCGGCCTGGACGCCGACACCTACGGCTTCGACGTGAACATGTACGTGCCCGACCGGACCGACCACCTCCGTGACCTGGTGTCGCGGTCGCGGTTTGCGTGGGTGAGCGCGAACGTGCGCGAGGGCAGCCGCCCGTCCGAGGCGTTCGCGGCCGAGCAGGGCGCGCGGCTGTGGCTGCTCAAGCGGGTCGGTGGCGTCCGGGTCGGCATCACCGGGGTGGTGTCGCCGGACTTCGTGCTGGGCGATGGCGCCCACGCGGCGCGACTCGCGCCGACCGTGACCCTGCTGGACCCGGTGACGGCGCTGCGCGAGGTCGTGCCGCGGATGCGCGCGGCCGGCGCGCAGGTCGTGGTGGTCCTGTCGCACCTGGTCTTCGAGCAGATGGAGCAGGTCGCCAGGCAGGTCGACGGCGTGGACGCGATCCTCGGCAGCCACGAGGGCCCGCAGCCGTACGGCTACCTGGACCAGCCGCGGGTGGTCGGCACCACGATCCTGTCCGTGGCCGGCAACAACATGGCCGCGGTCGGCCAGCTCGACCTGGTCGTGCGCCGCAGCGACGGCCGGGTCGTGCGGTTCGGCTTCCAGCGCCACGAGCTCACGCGCGACGGCCCCTCGTCCCCGGCGGTCGAGGCGATCCTGGATCGCTACCTCGCCGCCAGGTAGCCGCGCGGCATCGTGGACAGCAGCCACCTAGGCGCTGGCCAGCCGCGACGCGGCGGCCGCCACGGAGAGCAGCAGCAGGACCGCCGGGGAGAGCAGTCGCGAGCCCAGCAGGCGCCTGGCGAGCTGCACGGCGACGGCCCCGGCCATCAGCAGCGCGGTCCCGACGGCCGCCGCCACCCCGAGCGGGGCGAGCACGATGCCGGCGAGCAGGCCGGCGGCGGCGAGCAGCTCCAGGACGCCGATCGCCTGCCAGCCGGCGGGCGCGATCCGCAGGCGGTCGCGCAGCTCCAGCGAGCTCGTGGCACCGCTGACCTTGCGGGCGAAGGACGCGGCCAGGACCGCCGCGAGCAGGACCGACAACACCACCGTGACGACCAGCATCGTTCCTCTTTCGCTTCAGGATAGCTGAGTTCGTTTCAGCTAGACTAAGATGAACTCACCATGAGTGTAGGCCAGGAAGCTGGGACGTCAACAGGGGGAAGCCGCCCCTACCACTCCCCGCGGCGCGCGGAGCAGGCGACGGCGACCCGCCAGGCGATCGTCGGCGCCGCCGCCCGGCTCTTCGCCGAGCGCGGCTACCACGCCACCACCATGGCCGCCATCGCCGAGGAGGCCCGCGTGGCGGTGAAGTCGGTCTACACACTGGCCGAGAAGCCGCAGCTGCTGCTGCTCGCGCTCGACCAGACGATCGCGGGTGACGACGCGCCGGTCCCGGTCGCGGAGCGCCCCGAGGCCCGGGCCGTGCTCGAGGCCGCCGACGCCCGCCGGCAGGTGGAGCTCACCGCCCGGCTCGGGGCCAGGATGCTGCTGCGCCTGTTCCGCCTGTACCGCTCGTTCGAGCAGGCCGCGTCGGCGGATCCCGGTCTGCGCGACCACTGGCGCGAGTACCAGCGGCGCCGCCACCAGGACGTCGGCCGCCTGGTGGAGGCGATCGCCGCCAACGCGCCGCTGCGCGACGGCTTCGCCGCGCGGCGGGCCACCGACACCATCTGGGCGCTGGTCACCTGGCACCCGGTCGCGCTGCTGGTCGAGGAGCGTGGCTGGACCCAGGCCGACCTCGAGGCATGGCTCGAGGACCTCCTCGCCGCGCTGCTGCTCCCGGCGGACCGCCCCCAGGACGCCTGACCAGCCGCCTCGAAGGTGCCGGCCGGTCCGGTCAGCGCGGTTGCCGCCGGGTGCGGCGGCGGGCGCGCCGCGCGGCGGCGATGGCGGTGGGCAGCAGGGTGGCGGCCCAGACCAGGGCGAGGACGGTGGCCAGGGAGGCGGCGTAGTCGTTGGGCAGCACCGAGCCGTTGCCCGGCTGGGTGGCGCGGCCGTGGCCGAGGAACGCCGGCAGGCTCACCAGCACCACCACGCCGGAGGCGAGCAGCGCGGCCCGCAGCGGCCGCCGCCAGGCGGGCGCGGTCCGGCCGAGCAGGCGCCCGGCCAGCAGCACCGCGGGCACGAGCAGCAGGTCGTTGGCGAGCAGCACGGCGAGCAGCCAGCGCGCCCACGCCGCCGGCACGGTGCCGGCGGCGTGGCGCAGCAGCCCCACCAGCCCGTAGGCGAGGACCAGCCCGCCGGCGCCGGCGGCGGCCCAGAACCACCATCCACCCGGCTGCTCCGGGAGTGGCCGCCCCGCTCCGCCGGCGCTCATTCGACCCGCACGCTCCCGACCCACTTGGTCTGCGACACCCCTGGCCGGTTCGGCGCGACCAGCCGCACCGGGGAGCCGTGGTCGAGGTCGAGCGGCTCGCCGTTCAGCTCGACCGCCAGCAGGGTGTCGGGGTGGAGGGCCTGGTCGCGGCTGAGCCGCGAGTTGCGGAACGGCCCGC
>DASUZB010000198.1:0-7948 GCA_036377075.1 Actinomycetes bacterium
CCCCGCGACCGCAAACCCTGGCCGCCGCCGGCTGCCGACCCGGCCGCGCCTGCTCGGCTACCTCACCGGCGTGGCCCTTGCCGGCGGCGTCGTGGCGCTGGCGCTCGGCTTGCCGCACCCGCAGGGCCGGCAGCCGGCGGCGGCGAACGTCCCCGCCTCCTGGGCACGGCCGGTCGTCTCCAAGGCCGGCTTGGCCGAGCGCAGCGGGGTGAAGCTCACCCGGGTGGCGGTGACCGGCGCAGGCGGCCTGGTCGACCTGCGCTACCAGGTGCTCGACCCGGACAAGGCCGACAGCCTGCACGACAAGGCGACGCCGCCGGCGCTGGTGGACGAGCGGACCGGCCTGGTGGTCCACACGCTGTTCATGGGCCACTCCCACCACGGTTCCTACAAGGTCGGCGTCACCTACTACCTGGTCTTCGAGAACCCTGGGAACTGGGTGCACCGGGGCAGCGAGGTCACCGTCCTGCTGGGGAACGCCCAGGTGGAGCATGTCAAGGTGGCGTGAGCGCGCCCTGGCGCCGGCCGCCGCGCGCGGCGCGGTCGTCCTCGCCGGCGCCCTGCTCGTGCTCGCCCTGCCCGGGTGGCCGGCGGCGGCGCACGCCGTGCTGGTCGGCTCCGACCCGGCCGACGGCGCCACCCTGGCGCGGGCGCCCCGCAGCGTCGAGCTGCGCTTCGGCGAGGCCATCTCGCCCCGGTTCAGCTCCGCCCAGCTGGTCGACCGCGGCGGCCGGCCGGTCGCCGGGGCCGCCGTCGCCGCCCGGCGCGGCGACCCGCGGCGCCTGGTGCTCGAGCTGCCGGCGCTCCGCGCCGGCGCCTACGCCGTGCTGTGGCAGGCGCTGGCGGAGAACGACGGGCACGTCACCAGGGGGGTGGTGGTGTTCAACGTCGGCGCGGCCTCCGGGCCGCCGGCCGCGCCGGCGTCGTTCGGGCAGCCTGCCGGTGCCGGCGCGCCGCAGCGCGCCGGCGCGCTCGACGTCACCCGCCGCTGGGTCGGCCTGTGCCTGCTCGCCGGGCTGGTCGGGGCGCTGGCGGTCGCCCTCGCCCTGGGGCTGGCTCGCCCGCGAAGGCTCGAGCCGCCGCTCGACGTGCCGGTCCGCCTCGGCCTGGGCGATCCGGAGGCTGCTGCCCGGCCGCTCGACGCGCCGGCCTGGCTCGGCCTGACCGGCCCGGCCCGGTCCGGCCGGTCCCTCGCCGATGCGATCCGCTCGGCCCGGCGACGGCTGCTCGCCTTCGCGGGCGCCTGCGCGGCGCTCGCCGCGGCCGCCCACCTGGTCGACGCGGCCGTCGAGGCCGCCAGGCAGGCGCCCGCCGCCGAGGGGTTCTGGGCGTCGCTGGGCCGGCTCCTGACCGGGACCCGCTGGGGGCAGCTCTGGCTGGTGCGCGAGGCGGCCCTCCTCGCCCTCGCGCTCGTCCTGGCGCGGCTCGCCGCCGCGCCCGGCCGCCCTGTCCAACGCGTGGCACCCCCCGGCCGGCGCCTCCGGGCGGCCCTCGGGGCCGCGGCGGCGGCGCTGCTGCTCGCCGTCGTCGTGGCCGAGGCCGCGGGGAGCCACGCGTGGGCGCTCGAGTCGGGCAGGGGGGTGGCGGTGGCGGCCGACGCGCTCCACATCCTGACGGCCTGCGTCTGGCTGGGAATGCTGCCGGCGCTCCTGCTGCTGCTCTGGCACGGGCGCGGCGCCGGCGGGCAGGCCGGCGAGCTGCTCAGGGCGAGCCGTGGACCGCTCAGCCTGCTGGCCGCCGCCAGCGTCGGCCTGGTGGTGGTCACCGGCCTCTACGAGGCGGGCCGCGAGGTCGACGCCGTCAGCGGCCTGTCCGGCACGACCTACGGGCGCGCGCTGCTCGCCAAGGGCGCGCTGCTGCTGGTCGCCGGTGGCCTCGGCGTGGCCAACATGACCCGGCTCCATGGCTGGCGCCTGGCCGGGCGCGGCCCCCGGGCACGCCGCGCCGCCCCGCTCTCGCGCCGGCTCGTCGCCGCCGAGGCCGCCGTGGGCGCGCTTCTGCTGGTCGCCGTCGGGCTGCTGGTCGAGAGCGTGCCGGCGCGCGGGCCGAACGGCGCGCCGCCGGTGGCGTCGGCGCAGGCCACCGGCGAGGCGCGGACCGGCAGCGCCGTCGTGGCCGACCTGGTGGTCTCCGTCTCGGTGACGCCGAACCGGCCGGGGGTGAACGGCTTCACCGTGCTCGCGGCCAGCTCGCGGCGGCCGCCGCCCGCCCCGATCGACGGTGCCGCGCTGCGGCTCGTCCAGGGCGGCGCCAAGGACTCCGTGGCCCTGCAGCAGGTCGCGCCCGGCCGCTGGTTCGGCACCGGCCGGCTCGGCCGCGCCGGCCGGGTGCGGCTCACCGCCGTGGTGCACCGTGGCCGGGAGCGGGTGGCCGCGCCGCTCTCGTGGCGGGTCGAGCCGCCGGCACAGGCGGCGTCCCCCGCGCCTCCGGCCAGCCGCCGGCTCGCCCCCATCGTCGACGGCGCGGCGCTGGCGCTGCTCGCCGGGGCGGCGGCCGGCACCGCCGCCTGGCTGCTGCTGGCGCGCCGGCGCCGCCGGCGCGCCGTCCCCGTGGTCCACCACCCGACCCAACCCGCCGACCGAGTCCTGGAGGGCATGCGATGAAGCGGACGATCCTGGCGGTTGCCGTCGGGCTCGTGATGGTCCTGGTCGGCGGCGCGGCGGTGGCCGCGGCGAGCCCCGTGCCCGAGCCCGGCAGCGTCGACCCGCGCCTGGCTGACCAGCTCGCGGGGGCGCGCCGGGGCGCGATGGTGGACGCGCTCGTGGTGCTCAGGTCGCAGGCGGACCTGAGCAGGATCAGGGAGACCAGGAGGTCCCGGCGGCTCGCCGCGGTCGAGGGCGCCCTGCGCGCCAAGGCCGCCGCCTCGCAGCGAGGGGTGCTCGGGCTGCTCGCCAGGAGGCGGGCGCAGCGGCTGGTCGCCGGCGTCGAGCCGCTCTGGATCGTCAACGAGGTGGCGGTGCGGGCCACCCCATCGGTGATCAAGGAGCTGGCGGCACGCAGGGACGTCCAGGCGATCCGCCCGAACGTCACCATCCAGGCGCCGGCGCCGCCGGCGGCGGTCCAGGGTTCCGCCACGGTGGGGACCCCCGAGGCGAACGTGGCACGGATCAACGCGCCGGCCCTGTGGGACCTCGGGCTGCGCGGCCAGGGGGTCGTGGTCGCCAACATGGACACCGGCGTGGACAACAGCCACCCCGACCTGGCGAGCCGCTGGCGCGGCGGCAGCAACAGCTGGTACGACCCCAACGGCCAGCACAGCACCCCGGCCGACGTCAACGGCCACGGGACCTGGACGATGGGCGTCATGGTCGGCGGCGACGCCGGCGGCACCTCCATCGGCGTGGCCCCGGACGCCAAGTGGGTCGCGGTGAAGATCTTCAACGACCGGGGCTCGACCTCCACGACCGTGATCCACCGCGGCTTCCAGTGGCTGCTCGACCCCGACGGGAACCCGGCGACCGCGGACGCGCCCAACGTGGTCAACAACTCGTGGACCATGTCGGTCGGCGGCTGCAACCTCGACTTCGAGGCCGACCTCGCCAACCTGCGCGCCGCCGGGATCCTGCCGGTGTTCTCGGCCGGCAACTACGGCCCCACCGCGGGGACGGTGCTGAGCCCGGCCAACAACCCGGAGGCGTTCGCGGTCGGATCGGTCGACGACGCCGACGTGGTGGACCCCTACAGCAGCCGCGGGCCGTCGGCGTGCGCCGGCTCGGTCGCCCCGGAGCTGGCGGCCCCGGGGGTCGGTATCCGCACCTCCGACCTGTACGGCGGCTACATCGAGGCGTCGGGCACCTCGCTGGCGGCACCGCACGTCGCCGGCGCGCTGGCGTTGCTGCTCTCCGCGGCGCCCGGCATCTCGGCCGACCGGCAGCAGGCCGCCCTCGAGGCCGGCGCGGTGGACCTCGGCCCGCCGGGCACCGACCCCGACTACGGGACTGGCCGCCTCGACGTCCTCGCCTCCTACCACTGGCTGGCGACCACGCCCGACTTCACCGTCGCGGTGTCGCCGTCGTCGCAGACCACCGCGGCCGGCGGCAGCGTCACCTACGGCGTCACCGTCACCGGCGTGAACGGCTTCGCCGGCGACGTGTCGCTCTCGCTCGCCGGGCTCTCCCCGTCGCAGGCGAGCTGGAGCGCGGACCCGCCGGTGGTCCAGGGAGGCTCGGGGACGGCGCAGCTCACGGTGAGCACCAGCGCCTCCATCGCACCCGGGACCTACCCGCTCACGATCACGGGAAGCAGCGGGGCGACCAGCCACTCGGCGACGGCCTCGCTGGTGGTGCCGGCGCCGCCGGACTTCGCGGTCGACGTCTCGCCCGCCTCGCGCAGCGTCTTCAGCGGCGACACCGCCAGCTACACCGTCGGGGTGAGCTCGCTGAACGGCTTCACCGGCACGGTCGCGCTGTCGCTGAGCGGGCTCCCCGCCGCGGTCGGCGACGCCACCTTTACGCCGGCCACCGTCACCGGGGCGGGCAGCTCGACGCTCACGATCGCCACCTCGGCGACGGCTCCAGCCGGGACCTACCCGCTGACGATCGCCGGCACCAGCGGCGCGACCACCCACAGCGTGGCGGCGACGTTGGTGGTGTCGGCCCGCGACTTCTCGCTGACGGTGAGCCCGTCGTCGGTCTCGGTCCTCCGCCGCCAGACCGCCTCGTACACCGTCACGGTCTCGTCGCTGAACGGCTTCGCCGGCAGCGTGTCGCTGTCGCTCACCGGCCTGCCGTCTGGTGCCTCGGCGAGCTGGTCACGCAACCCGGTCACCGCGCCCGGCAGCGTTACCCTGCGGGTGACGACCACCGGCTCGACCACCCGCGGGACGTTCACGCTGCGGGTCACCGGAACCAGCGGCGCGCTCGCCCACCAGGCCACCGCGACGCTCACCGTGCGGTAGAGATCGAGGGTCTGGAGGGCGCCGTCGCCGACGGGCCCCTACGGAATGGGCTTGCGGGCGACGGCACCCCAGCCGAGCCCGGCAAATCGCTGTATCAGCTCGCGCGAGATGAACAGGTCGTTGTCCAGCAGCTCGAAGTCGCCGAAGAAACGCATCACCTGCTCGCGGGTGCGCGGGTAGACGCCGGTGCTGGAACGCGAGTACACCTGCCTGACCTGGTCGGCGTCGGCGCGGCGTTCCTCCGCGTCGAGCATGTGCACGATCGCCAGGTAGCTGCCCGGCGCCAAGGCGTCGCGCAGCCGCGCGACGATGCCGTACGGGTCGTCCTCGTCCGCGACGAAGTGCAGGATCGCCACCAGCAGGAGGGCGACCGGCTGGTCGAGGTCGATCAGCCGCCGGGTGTCCGGGTCGGCGAGGATCTCCTCCGGCCGGCGCAGGTCGGCCTCGACCATGACCACCTGTTCGTCGTCCGCCAGCAGGCTGCGGCCGTGGACACAGACCACCGGGTCGTTGTCCACGTACACGACGCGGGCGTCCGGGGCGACCGCCCGGGCGACCTCATGAACATTCTTCTGGGTGGGCAGGCCGGTGCCGATGTCGAGGAACTGGCGGATGCCGGCCGGCCCGGCGAGGTGCTCGACCACCCGGCGGAGGAAGGCGCGGTTCTGCCTGACCCCCTCACGTGCCTCGGGGAACGCCGCCAGGAGCTGCTCGGCGGCGGCGCGGTCGGCGGGGAAGTTGTCCTTCCCGCCGAGCATGAAGTCGTAGACGCGGGCGACGTTCGGGATGGAGGCGTCGACCGCGCCGCGAGCCTCGTCCGCCACCGTGACCTCCGTGTCGTCCACCGCGCCATCCGTGCCGGCGCGAGGTGGGGATCGTAGCGGAGCCGGGTCCACCGTGCAGACCCTTTCGATCGTGTTGACTTTAGGTCCGCGAAGGCTTGCGCTTGTGGGCGGGCTCGTGACGATATGTTTGGATCTAGTCGCACCTGGGTAGAGTTCGCACACTTTTCACCAACATCCAGCATCGCGTGCGTCGGCTGCGGTCCGGAGCGGGACGCCTGGTCGTCCTCATGTGGGCCCCGATTCCAGGTTTCGGTTCCAGCCTCCGGGAGGGTGACCATGCGAAGGTTCCTCGCTGCGATCGCAACGGCCACGTTGCTGCTCGGCTCCGCCGTGGCCGCCACGGCGATCGACGCCGTCAGGGCACGGCCCGCCTACGCGCTCGACAACGGCCTGGCGCGCACGCCGCCGATGGGCTTCAACGACTGGAACGCCTTCGGCTGCGACGTCAGCGAGCCGCTGATCACGCAGACCGCCGACCTGTTCGTCTCCAGCGGCCTGAAGGCCGCCGGCTACCAGTACGTCAACATCGACGACTGCTGGATGACCCACGAGCGCGACGCCGACGGGCGGCTGGTGCCCGACCCGGTCAAGTTCCCCCACGGGATCGCCTGGCTCGCCGACTACGTCCACGCGCGCGGGCTCAAGCTCGGCATCTACGAGGACGCCGGCACGGCGACCTGCGCCGGCTTCCCCGGCAGCCTCGGCCAGGAGGACGTCGACGCGCAGACCTTCGCCGACTGGGGCATCGACTACCTCAAGTACGACAACTGCAACAACGCGGGCAGCACCACCAAGGAGCAGTACGTCGCGCGCTACTCGGCGATGCGCGACGCGCTCGCGCGGACCGGCAGGCCGATCGTGTACAGCATCTGCGAGTGGGGCGTCAACGATCCGTGGACCTGGGCGCCGGAGGTCGGCAACCTGTGGCGCACCACCGGTGACATCGGCGACAGCTGGAGCAGCCTGCGCGGCATCCTGCGGCAGAACTTCGCCCTGTACCCGTTCGCCAAGCCGGGCGCCTGGAACGACCCCGACATGCTCGAGGTCGGCAACGGCGGCATGACCGACGACGAGTACCGCACCCACTTCGGCATGTGGGCGATGCTCGCGGCGCCGCTGCTGATCGGCACCGACCTGCGCGAGGCCACCCCGGCGACCATGAACATCCTGCTCAACCGCGAGGTCATCGCGATCGACCAGGACCCCCTCGGCGTCCAGGCCAAGCCGATCGCCGACGCGAACGGGCACGTGGTGCTCGCCCGGCCGCTGTCCAACGGCGACCGGGCGGTGGCGCTGCACAACGAGTCCGACTTCGGCGCGGTCATCCGCACCACCGCCGCCGGCGTCGGCCTCGGCAAGGCGCCCGCCTACACCCTGCGCGACGTCTGGCAGCACGAGACCACCGAGACCGCCGGGGTGATCAGCGCCTACGTGCCCGCGCACGGCACCGTGGTCTACCGCGCCGGCCGCTCGGAGAGCTGGGCGAACAGCGCCCCCTCGACCGACCTCTCGGTCGACCTGCCCACCGCCTACCCCGGCGCCGCCATCTCGGTGGTCCGGCCGGGCATCGCCAACCCGCTCGCCACCGCGTTCACCAACCACGGCAAGGCCTCCGCCAACGCCGTCTCGGTCTCGCTCGACGCCCCCGGCTGGACCGTGGCCGCCGCCTCGCCGTCGACCGCCAAGCAGGTCCGCACCGAGGAGGCGCTCGCCACCCGGTGGACGGTGACGCCGCCGGCGGACACCGCGCCCGGCCTCTACCCCCTCACCGGCAGGGCGACCTTCACCTGGTACGACGAGGACGGCCGGGCGAGGAAGGCGACCGCGGAGTCCACCGCCACCGCCTTGGTGCCCAACCCGCCGCCGACGGGCGTCCAGGCGCTCAGCGACGTCCCCTGGGTCTCGGCGACCAGCTTCTGGGGCCCGGTCGAGCTGGACCGCAGCAACGGCGAGCGCGGTGCGCACGACGGGCACACGATCACCATCGGTGGCGTGACCTACGCCAAGGGCATCGGGGCGCACGCCAACAGCGAGATCGTCTACTACCTCGGTGGCCAGTGCTCCTCGCTGAGCACCGACTACGGCATCGACGACGAGAAGTCCGGCGCGGGCGACGCCACCTGGCAGGTCTGGGCCGACGGCACGCTCGCCGCCGAGGGCAGCGCCACCTGGCAGGACGGCCCCAAGCACCTCGACGCCGACCTCA
>DASUZB010000199.1:0-56147 GCA_036377075.1 Actinomycetes bacterium
GGGTGCGGGCCGATGTCGAGGCCCTGCGTCTCGGTCACCAGCTCCGGGTCCATGTGGTCGGCGAAGCACCAGGCGCCGACGGTCCGCCGCTCCCTGCGCGGCAGCGCCCGCCGCACGTGCATGCGGCCGACGACGGACTCGCGGCTGGGAGCGACCTCCACGCACGCGGGCTGGACCGCGCCCGCCCGCGCCTCGGTGGGAGGCGCGTCGACGATGCCGACCGGGCCGCTCATCCGGAAACTGTGCGCCACACCGAGGTGCATGTCGAGCCGGCCATCGTCCTACCTGGCAACGGAGCGTCACGACGCTCAGATCATTTGCACACCCGACGGGTGTTGCACGGCCGGACGCTGGTCACTGCCGGCAGGCCACGAAGGTAGCTCTCCAGCGACCCTCGCTCCTGCGGGGAGAGATCCTCCCGGAAGTCGACCACCCACTTGGCACGGCTGACGCTGACCCCGTTGGCGCCGTGGTCGAACGGCGCAGGGTCGAACTCCAGCGGGTGCAGCACGCCGTGGGCATCGAGGTACCCCTGCTCGTCGAACGTCACCACGAACGCGGTCGGCGGCCCGCCGAGCACCTACACCAGCGCCTGCGTCCACCACACCAGGGCGGCCACCCCGACGCCACCACGCCACGTCGTCTGGCTTCGTCCTGTCGCCCTGTGCTGGCATGGCCACGGCGGCGCCTCCTCTTGCCAAGTCATGTCACGTACGCGGCGGCGACTTCGTCATGTCCCGTGACTGTGAAGCCTGACGGCCTGCCATGTGAAGGAGGACACATGCCCGCGGCGACACCAGCGGGACGCTGACGGATGACATGCGAAGGGTTGTCGCCGAGCAGCGCCTCGGTTTCGTTGCCACCGTCTGCCCGGACGGGACGCCCAACCTCTCCCCCAAGGGAACGGTTGCGGTCTGGGACGACCAGCACCTGGTCTTCGTGGTGATCGCGGTGATGTGCTGGACGGCATCCACCTGAGCCTTCGCGGCGGCGCCCGGCGGAGCGGGTGGTGTTCGTGCTGCGGGAGGCGTTCGGGTTCGACCACGAGGCGATCGCGGCGGCAGACCTCCGAAGGTCCGCCGGAGAATGACGGCTCATCCGCTGCCCAGCAGCCCACCGGTCCGCAGGAAGGAAGCCAGCGCAACCGTGTCGAAGTAGAACATTCGTGCTTGGGCAAGTCTCCCGTCACGGACCTGGTAGAGGCCGAGCACCGGGCAGTCGAAGCGCTCGCCGGAGGGGCTGCGTCCCCGCTGCCACCACAGCACCACGACCTCCCCGCTGTCGTCGTCGGCGGCGACGATGCGTGGATCCATCCGCCGCTCGGCCGCCGTCGGCTGCAGCGGGTCCCAGGTCTCGGCCCAGGTGGGACGGCCCTGCCGGGCATCGACCTCGAGGTCGCGGTAGGAGCCGCCATACGGCAGCGACGACGGCCAGTGGATCTCGAAGTCGGGGTGGACCAGCTCGTTGAACCGCCGTGCGTCCCGGCGCTCGATGGCCGTGAAGATCGCGCCCATGAGCTCGACGTTGTCCCGCCCGGCCGCCCTCTTGATCATTTTCGGCTCCATGCTCGCAACCGTTCCCTGCCAAGCATCCCGTTACGAAATGACGAACTCGCCATGGCTGGTGTGACGCTGCTTCGATCCAGCCTGATCCGAGGAGGGACCACGTGCACCTCAGCCGGCAGGTCCGGCGGTCCTTTCGGACCGCCGGGCGGCAACAGGCTTGGAGACCAGTAGGAGCGCGACGGCGAACAGGCCCACCCCGATGCCGAGGCTCACCGCGACGGTGGCGCGCGCGACCACCAGGGGCAGCGCGGTGGAAACCTGCGAGCGGCTCAGCGTGAACACGTCGCCAAGGCCGCTGGCGAAGGCGAAGAACAACCCCGTCGCCAGCAGCAGGTAGGTGTCGGCCTCGGAGCCACGGCCGCGGAGCAGCCGGTAGGCGACCGCGGCGCCGAGCACCCAGCGATCGCCCAGAGGCTCGAGGCGTACACCTTGACCAGCACGGGCGCGACCGAGGCCAGCGCAGCACCGAGGGTATGGGCGACGTCACCGGCGACCGCGACCGTCACCGCCACGACCACCGGCACGCGCCAGCGCCGCAGCCGTCCCGCGGCGCCGACCGTCACCGCCAGGGCGCCTGCCAGCGCCAGCCAAGGCCACGGTGACGACCCCGGGACCCAGACGACCTCACCGGTGACCAGGACGGTCCGGCCGCCGACCAGCAGGGGGACCTGCCATTGGGGGACCACCACCTGGCGGCGCCGGGGCGCCTGGTGGACCGCCGGCGGGTCACGACCGTTCCAGTGGGTACGGTGGTCGTGCCAGACCACCCGCGCCCCGCCACCGATCCGGTGCCAGTCGGGCGGAGCTGCCGCGTCGACCCTGGCCGACCGGGGCCTGACGCTGCCAGGCGGCGGGCTGGCCAGCCAGGTCGGCGAGCGGCGGTTCTCCTCCACGGAGCCGTCCGCCCCGACGCGCAGGTAGGGCTCGAACTGGCCGCCGAGCACGACCACCGGGTCGCCGGTGTGGTTGACCAGCTCGAGCGTCCCGCCGACCTCCGCCACCCCGACCACCAGCCCCGGAACCGGCGGGCTGACCCGAGGATGCGGGTGTGGTAGTTGGTCGGGGCGGCGTTGGTGCCGGTGATGTGCGCGTCGGCCGGCGTGGCAGCCACCAGGAGCAGGACCGTTGCGGCGCCCGCCGAGCCCGCCAGCCGCGCCCGCCACGCGCCCGCTCGGCTGACCATGCCCGGCGGCACCGACGTGCCCCCTTCCCGCCGTGGGCCGATCCTGCCGGCGGCCGCCCTCGGCCGACCTGGCCCACCCCTCGGCGCAAGCATAGGCCGGCTTGACCTTCCCGAGTACTGGAAGGTCTACGGTGCCTCCCACCACGTGCACGCCGCGTCCGGAGTCGAGGTGTGAGTGATGGCGCTGGCCGATATCCATTCTGCGTCGCACGCTGGCGGCGGGCCATGAGTGACACCACAAGCCTGCCGTTGCCTTCATCGGATGGTCCGGTGGATCCGACCGCGCCCACGTTGCCCGTCGAGGAGGTGGCGCGGCCGGGCCGGTTCACCCTGATGGCACCCGCGTGGATGCCACCGGTGGAGCTGGTCACCCAGGCGCTGGGGCTGTGCTTCACCGCCGAGGGCCTGGTGGTGATGGTCACCTGGGACGGCCGGCAGTGGAGCTTCCCGGGCGGCACCGTCGAGGACGGCGAGTCGGTCGAGCAGGCGCTGGTACGGGAGGTCGCCGAGGAGGCCTGCGCCCGCGTGGTGCGCTCGGAGTACCTGGCCAGCCAGCACGTCGCCGACCCGCTCAACCCCGGTGGCATCCCCAGCTACTACCAGTCGCGCTGGTGGGCACGGGTCGAGCTCGACCCCTGGGAGCCCCGGCACGAGATGGTCGACCGCCGGCTGGTCACCCCCGACCATGTCCTGGACACGCTGTCGTGGGGGCGCAAGGAGATCGCCGCCCGGTTGCTGGACCTTGCGCTGGACGCCGACCACCGCGACCGGGCCGGGTGAGCTGAAGGCCAGTTCGACCGGCGCGCCGAGGGCCGTGCGTCACCCACTCAATCGCCCGGCGGCGTGCCGCCGAAGGGGAGTGCTGTAATTGGCGGCGTGAGCACGTCCGCACGCCACCAGGAGTCGCCTGTGACCAGTGCTGATCTGCTTGTCGACGCCTTCGGCATGATCCGCGGAGTCGTCCACCGGGCCGTCGACGGCCTGACGGCCGAGCAGCTGGCGTTCCGCGTCGATCGCGAGGCCAACTCGATCGCATGGCTGGTGTGGCACCTGACCCGCATCCAGGATGACCACGTCGCGGATGCCGCACAGACCGAACAGGTCTGGACGTCGCAGGGCTGGGTCGAGCGGTTCGGGTTGCCGTTCGACCCCATGGCGACGGGCTACGGACACCGAGCCGAACAGGTCGCGGCCGTACAGGTGGAGTCTGGGGAGCTGTTGGTGGGCTACCACGAGGCGGTTCACCAGCAGACGATCCGCTACGTGGAGCGGCTCGGGGACGCCGACCTTGCCCGCATCGTGGACCGGTCGTGGGATCCGCCGGTGTCGCTGGGTGTACGGCTGGTGAGCGTGATCGCCGACGACCTTCAGCACGCCGGCCAGGCGGCGTACGTTCGCGGAGTCTTGCAGCGCCGCTGAGGCGGGCGAGGGTAAGGTCCCAGGGCATGGACGCAGGGACCTGGTGGCGGAGGCTCCGGCGGGTTCCCGCGCCGGTGGTCGACGTCGGCCTGGCCGTGGCATTGGGCGTCGCGGTCGCCGTCGCGATCACCGTGGGTCCCCAGCAGGGCCAGCAACCGGACGCGCTCGCCTACGCGCTGGCGCCCACCATCGCCGCCCTGTCCCTGTTCCGCCGGCGCTGGCCGCTCGCCGTGCTGCTGGCCTCGGCGGTGGCCCTGTTCGTCTACAACCAGTTCGACTATCCGGGCCTGTTCTCGGCGGTGCCGCTGTCGGTCGCCCTGGCCACGTGCTGGGCCGCCGGCTACCGCGTCTGGGCGCTGCTGCTGGCCGCGTGGTTCGGCGGCACCCCGCTGATCTTCCTGGCCGTGACCGACCTCCCCGGCGGCTATGCCGCCGAGCTGACCCTCGGCGCCGTCTCGGACGTCGCGCTGCTGACGGCGGTGCTGCTGCTGGGGGAGGCGGTGCGCAGCCGCCGCGCCCTGGCCGTCGAGCATGGCCTGCTGCTGGCCGAGCAGGACCGCTCCGAGCGCCTGCTGCTCAACGTCCTCCCGGCCCCGATCGCGACCCGGCTCAAGCGGGGCGAGCAGGTCATCGCCGACCGGTTCCCGGTGGTCACCGTGCTCTTCGCCGACCTGGTGGACTTCACCCCCAGCAGCGACCGGAGCAGCCCGGAACGGGTGGTCCAGGTGCTCGACGACCTGTTCACCGCGTTCGACCGGCTGGCCCAGCGCCATGGGCTGGAGAAGATCAAGACGGTCGGGGACGCCTACATGGTGGCCGGCGGGATACCCACCCCACGTCCCGACCACGCCGAAGCGGTGGCCGAGATGGCCCTGGCCCTGCGCGAGGAGGCCGGCCGGCACCTCGACCCGACCGGACGGCCGCTGGCCGTTCGCATCGGCATCGACACCGGCCCGGTGGTGGCCGGGGTGATCGGCAGCAGCAAGTTCAGCTACGACCTGTGGGGCGACACCGTCAACACCGCCAGCCGCATGGAGTCCCACGGGGTGCCGGGCTGCATCCAGGTGACCGAGCGGACCTACGCGCGGCTCAAGGACGCCTACCGGTTCGAGCGCCGCGGGCCGATCGAGGTCAAGGGCAAGGGCGAGCTGGTCACCTGGTTCCTCCTCGGCCGCAGCTAGGAGCCGCGGCCCGCCGTCGGCGCCTGGGTCGGCGTTGCCGGCTCGGCGGCGTAGTCGCCGAGGCCCTCCTCGAGCAGCTCGAACGCCTGCTGGTAGAGCCGTCGGACGTCGGCGGCGAGCCGGGCGGGCTCCTCGTCGGCCAGGACCCGTCGGCGGGTGTAGTCGAGCAGCGCGCGCTGGACGCCGACGAGGGCGTTCGCCACGACCTGGGGCCGGGGGTCGTCGGCCGGGGCGCCGGTCTCCGCGGCGAGTACGGCGGCGAGGGCGTCGGCGGTGTGGGCGAGCGCCTGCTGCTCGCGAGCCCGCAGGGCCGGACTGGCGGCGATCACGCGGTTGACCGTCCGCAGCCGTTCCAGCGCTTGGTGGTCACCGGCTTCCACCCGGGCGAGCAGCCCACCGGTCTCCATGAAGCGGCGCCTGAAGGCCGCCAGCACCGGCTCTCCGGCCGGTCGGCTGGCGATGGTGTCGACCAGGCGGGCGCCGAAGGCCTCGAGCCGGTAGTAGAAGAGGTCTTCCTTGGTGGGGAAGTAGTTGAACACGGTCGCCACGGCGACCTGTGCCTCGCGGGCGACCTCGGCCACCGTCACCTTGTCGAAGCCCCGGTCGGCGAACAGCCGCCAGGCGGTCTCGGCGAGCAGCTGCCGGGTCTGCTCCTTCTTGCGCTCCCGCAGTCCCATCTCCATCGCAGGAGCAACTTAGCACGAATCTTGGTCTTGCTCTATCTTTAGAGTGAGTCTAAGAACAGGGAGGGTCCGATGACCGCAAGGACTGACGTGCTCGACCTGGTGGAGCGCTGGACCGCGGCCGAGCAGGGCAACGACGCTGGGGCGCTCGACGGGGTGCTGGCCGACGACTTCGTCGGCGTGGGGCCGCTGGGGTTCGTCCTCGGCCGTGACCAGTGGCTGGCCCGCTTCGGCAACGGGCTGGAGAACCGTTCGTTCGCGGTGGAAGACGCCCAGGTGCGGGAGTACGGCACCACCGCGGTGGTGGTCGGGGTGCTGGCCCAGGAGACGAGCTGGCAGGGCAACGACAACTCCGGCCGGTTCCGCCTCACGCTGGTCGCCGTGCGGCCCGCGGACCGCTGGCTCCTGGCCAACGCCCACGTCGGGATGCTGCAGGAGCCACCGGGCCGACCGCCCTCGTAAGAGGCCTGGGAACGGCGAGAGCCGAGGAGCGAGCTGTGAAGATCCGCGCTGCCCAAGCCACCACGATCGTGCTCTTCGCCCTGGTGATGGGCGTGTTCTGGGGCACCTGGTTCTCCCTGAGCCGCACCATGAGCCGGCTGTCGGCCGACACCTTCGTCGCCGTCGGCCACGAGATGATCCGGAACCTGGGGGTGCCGATGGCCATCCTCCTCCCACTTGCCCTGCTGAGCGCGCTGGTCACGCTCGTGCTGTTGGGGCGGGAAGCCCGCGCGGCGGCGTTCTGGTGGCTGCTTGCCGGGTTCCTCCTCATGGTCGCGGCGCTGGTGATCACCCTGGCGGTCGAGGTGCCGATCGACAACAAGATCGAGACCTGGACCGTGGCGACCCTGCCGGGTGACTGGCGGTCGATCCAGTCACGCTGGGAGCTGTTCCACACCATCCGCACCTTCTTGTCGATCGCCGCCGTGGTCGCGGCCACGATCAGCGCCGCGGTGACGGCGCGGCCGAAGGAGTCGCCGACCACGGAGGTCGGCCCTCACGGCCGCGCGGTCGCCGGGGGGCGGTCGGCGTGACGAGTGCCGCAACCTCGACCGCCGCGCCCGAGCGGGCGCACCGGCCGCGGCTGGCCGGCTCCCCGCAGCCAGGTCAATTCCGTTCAAGACGCCGTCGCCGCCCCTTCCTAGCCTGTGGGCGGGTGCCCCGCTCATGGTGAGCGGGGCACCCGTGCGACGGCCAGTCAGCGCTTCGAGGACCGCCGCGCCCTGTCCTTGCGCCACGCTCGCTTCACCAGGTCGGCGGCGTCGGTGACCTGGCCCGCTGGCGGGGCCGAGACCGTCTCGTGCGTCCCGTAGTCGCGGAACTCCATGACGGTGCGGAGCGTCGCGGCCGTGCCGCCCGCGGCGGTGGTCACCCGTTCCGTCGCCTCCAACCGGCGCACCCGGCCCGACTGGTCGACGTCCACCGTCCCGGTCACCTGCCGGTGTATGCCCGACTTGACCTGCTGGTCGTCGGTCCACTCGTAGGTGTAGCGGCGGCCACTCCAACCGGCACCGGAAACCCGGCCCTGCTCGTGCACGGTGGCGGCCGAACGCAACCGGGCCAGCGCCTGCTGCGGGTCATGCCAGGCCTGCTTGGTGAGCAGCACGAAGGGGGGCAGGTCCAAGTCGAGGCTGCGCCGCTCGGACACCCAGTGCTTGCCGTTGGAGCTGCTCCCTGACGGCAGTGCGGTGTAGACCACGTCGCCCACGAAGCGGATCTCCATCGACCGGCCCTGCCCCAGTCCCTTGGCCAGCAGCAGTCGGCCGGTCCGCTGCGCCGGGTTGAAGACCCCGTCGGCGGTCACGATGGTCGTCGATGCGGACACCTGCGCGGTGCTGACGATCCGGACCCGGTAGCCCTCACCGGCGGTCCTCCCGGCCGCCGCCGCCACCCGCGCCTGCGCCGAGGGGGTACCGGTGCCGGTGACCACCGACGCCGCCAGCGCGGCGACGGCGATCGCGCTCGCGGTGGTCAGCGTCACCAGCGACGGCACCAGCACGCGCCGGCGGCGGACCCGGTGGCGGACCCCGTCCAGCAGGTCGGTCTCGGGAGGCTCGTCGCCGGTCGCCTCGACCAGCAGCGCCCGCACGGCGCCCGCCACCTCCCGGTCACCGTCGTGATCCATGGGGCTCCTCCTCACTGAACCGAACGGCAGCCTCCCCGCCGAGGAGCTGCCGGAGCTTGCGGATGCCGCGGTGGGTGTGCGTCCGGACCGCGCCTGCCGAGCAGCCGAGCAGGTCCGCCGTCTGGCCCACCGTCAGGTCCTCGTAGAAGGGCAGCACCAGCACGGCCCGCTGGCGCGCCGGCAGCGCTCGCAGCGCCTGCCGCACGACCGCCGCGCGGGCGTGCCGGTCCTGGCCGTCGGCCTCCCCGGCACGCTCCGGGATGGTCGCCAGGGGAGCCTCCCGCCGCCACCGCACCCGCCACCACGACCGGTAGGTGTTGACCAGCATGCGGCGCAGGTACGCGTCCAGGTCCACACCCGGCTCGAGCCGCGGCCAGGCGAGGTACAGCTTGACCAGGCACGTCTGGACGAGGTCCTCGGCGGTGTGCCAGTCGCCGGTGAGCAGCACCGCGGCACCGACGTGCCGCCGCGCCCGCCGCTCGACGAAGGCCACGAACCCCGCGTCCAGTCCCTCGCCGGCCCGTCCGCCCACGCCACCACCCCTGCCCGCCTCCGCTCCATCCCCGGTCATCCCTTGAGACGCATCGAGGCGGCCCCGTCGTTGACAAAGGTCGCACGGTGGAACCGGGAACGGCGGGCAGTGCTATGATAATCGTATCTTCTCGAATACAGAAGATACGACAACCGAACGAACAGGAGCACAGGATGCGACTCACCATCGTCGCGGCGACCGGGGGCATCGGCCGCCAACTCCTCCAGCAGGCCGTCGCCGCGGGGCACGACGTCACCGCCGTGGCGCGCAACCCGCGGCGGCTGGCCGGGACGCTGCCCACCGGGGTCCGCGTGGTCACGGCCGACCTGGCGGACCCGGACCCATCGGCGCTCGAGGCCGCCGTCCAAGGCGCCGACGCCGTCCTCTCCGGCCTCGGTCCGCGGTCGGCGTCCGACGTCGGCGTCACCGCCCGGGGCACGGAGGCCGTCGTCCGGGCGATGCAGGCCACCGGCACGCGACGCATCGTGGTGGTCAGCGCCGCGCCGATCGGCACGGTGCCGTCCCCCGGCCGCCCCAAGCCGCCACGGCACGACCCCGGCGACGGGTTCTTCATGCGGCACCTGTTCAGCCACGTCGCCAAGACGGCGTTCCGCAGGCACTACGCCGACCTCGCGCTGATGGAGGACCTCCTGCGCGGCAGCGGCCTGGACTGGACCGTGGTCCGACCGCCCCGGCTGACCGACAAGCCCCTGAGCGGCCGCTACCGGACGGCGTACGGGCAGAACGTACGCGGCGGCTGGCTGGTGTCACGTGCCGACGTCGCCCACCTCATGCTCGGTGTGCTCGCGCAGCCCGAGACCATCAAGCAGGTCGTCGGCGTCGCCAACTGACGGCGCCGACCGGCCGAATCGAAGGTCTGACGGCCGATGTTCCGTTGTTTCGACAGCATGGCGCCGACGGACTCCGTTGCTCAGCCATTCATCCCTGGCCTGTCGCCCTCGTAGCATCTGCGAGTGAGCAACCGCCGCGCGGTGCTGGCGGAACCTGAAGGGGGCGGCATGGAGTACGTGCGCTTGGGCTCGTCGGGCCTGAAGGTGTCGCGGATCTGCCTGGGCATGATGAGCTACGGCTCGGTGGCCGAACGCAGGTGGCACCTGGGTGAGGACCAGGCCGAGCCGATCGTGCGGCGCGCCGTCGAGGCCGGCGTGACCTTCTTCGACACCGCCGACATGTACTCCGACGGCATGACCGAGGAGATCACCGGGCGGCTGCTCGGCAAGCTGTTCGGCCGCCGCGACGACTACGTCCTGGCCACCAAGGTCTATTTCCCGATGGGACCGGGGCCCAACGACCGCGGGCTGTCGCGCAAGCACGTCCTGGCCGCCATCGACGCCTCCCTGAGCCGGCTGGGGGTCGACCACGTCGACCTCTACCAGATCCACCGCTGGGACCACGAGACCCCGATCGAGGAGACCATGGAGGCCCTGCACGACGTCGTGCGCGCCGGCAAGGCGCGCTACGTCGGCGCGTCGGCCATGTTCGCCTGGCAGTTCGCCAAGGCGCAGCACGCCGCCGAGGTCGCCGGGTGGACCCGGTTCACGTCGATGCAGAACCACTACAACCTGGCCTACCGCGAGGAGGAGCGGGAGATGATCCCGCTCTGCCTCGACCAGGGCGTCGGCGTCATCCCCTTCAGCCCGTTGGCCCGCGGGCTGCTGGCCGGCAACCGCGAGCGCGGCGGCGAGCAGCGCACCGTCCGCGCCGGCAGCGACCCGCTGGCCGTGGAGCAATATGGCGACGACGACTTCGACGTGGTGGACGCGGTGCGCGCGGTGGCGGGCGAGCGCGGCGTGCCGCCGGCCCAGGTGGCGCTGGCGTGGCTGCTGGGCAGGCCGGGGGTGACCGCGCCGATCGTGGGGGCGACCAGGCTGGCCCACCTCGAGGACGCGGTCGCGGCGGCGGAGCTGTCCCTCGGCGAGGAGGAGGTCGCCCGCCTGGAGGCGCCGTACCGCCCCCACCCGATCCTCGGCCACGGCTGAGCCCCATGCGCTCGCCCCAGCCAGCCATTTCGTCGTAGTCGCGGCGACTCCGCTGGTTTGCGTACTCGCCGCCTGGCCGCTCGGCGCTGGTCCGGCAGCCTTCACTCCCGCGTCCACGGTTGTGCCCAAGGCCGTCGAATCGGGCTGCTCGAATGGAGCCGCGAAGGAACGCGGACGGAGCACCCAACATGCAGCGCACACCCCCAGCGCCCGCCCCCACGTCCCGATGGCCTCGACGGCGGGCCGCCCTGCAGCGAGGCTGGCTGCCCGCCGCCTGCCTCCTGGCCGGGCTGGCCCTGCTGGCCACGGCCGTCCTGAGGCTCCCGCAACCAACCTCGACGCCAAGCACCGGCCGAGTGACCGCGCCCCCTGCCCCTGCCCCGGTCGCCGCCGTTCGCTCCCACGCGCCCACCAGGCCGGCGGTCACCCGCGTGATCGCGGCGGCCGGCGACATCGCCTGCGACCCGGCCAGCCCCGACTACCGTGGCGGCAGGGGAGCGGCGGACGCCTGCCACATGCGCGCCGTCGCCAGGCTGCTGGGCCACCTGGACCCGGCCGTGATCCTGACGCTGGGCGACAACCAGTACGAGAACGGCGCACTGGCAAAGTTCCGGCGCTCCTACGACCCGGCCTGGGGGCGGCTGAAGGCCAGGACCCGCCCGGCGCCAGGCAACCACGACTACGAGACCGACGGCGCCGCCGGCTACTTCGACTACTTCGGCAAGGCGGCCGGCAGCCGGACCAGGGGCTTCTACAGCTTCGACGTCGGCGCCTGGCACCTGATCGCGCTCAACAGTGAGTGCGTCCACGTCGGCGGCTGCGAGCAGGGCTCGCTGCAGGAGCGGTGGCTGCGGGCGGACCTGGCCGCCCACCCGGCCACCTGCACGCTCGCCTACTGGCACAAGCCGCGCTTCAGCTTCGGGTGGCACGGCAACAACGCCACCTACGACGCCTTCTGGCGGGCGCTGTACGAGGCGGGCGCCGACCTCGTCCTGGTCGGCCACGACCACGACTACGAGCGCTTCGCCCCGCAGGACCCCCTCGGGTTCGCGGACCAGGCCAGGGGCCTGCGCCAGTTCGTGGTCGGCACCGGTGGCAAGACCCACTACGGGTTCAGGAAGCTCCGGCGCAACAGCCAGGTGCGCAACACCGGCACCTTCGGCGTGCTCGAGCTCACCCTGCGACCCACCGGTTACGACTGGCGCTTCCTGCCCGAGCCCGGCAAGACGTTCAGCGACCGCGGCCACGGCCGCTGCCACTGATCGACGGACCGACCGATCCTTCCGGACCGGTGCGGCAAGTGTTCCGGCGCTGCCGCCGATCCCGTCACGAGACGGCCAGCTTCCGGCCACCTGCATGGTCGAGGGTCTCGCTGCGGTTGGAAGGCGTGGCGGGCGTCGCCGCGCGCCGTCGTGAGATGAGGAGAGCCCGAGTGACGAGACGACCTCGACTCGCCGTGCCCGCGGCCGTCTTCCTGGTGGTTGCCCTGACCGTCGGCGTGGCCGGCGCGTTCACCGACTTCGGCAGCTTCGTGCAGCAGCAGCTCCGTGACCGCTCCGGACAGCTCTACGGCGTCAAGGGACCACTTGCCCACTCCTCGACCGCGTCGATCACGGCGGCGCAGGCGGCGGCGGACCCCGAGCGGCTGGCCACGGTCGCCAAGAGCCTGAAGGTGCGGGTGGTCAGCCACGGCGTGGCCGCGCCCAACCTCGACCAGATCGCGCTGTGGCCCGACGACGCGCACCCGACCTGGTTGATCGTCTGCAACGAGCAGGACGTGACCGACCCGGGCCTGGTCCGGATCAACCTGGCCAGCGGCGGCCAGGAGGTCGTCGTCACCGGCACGACCGAATGCGATCCGGTGCGCCGCACCCCGTGGGGCACGATCCTGTTCGGCGAGGAGGCCGGCGGCGGGCCGTCCGGCGGCCGCACGTACGAGCTGGTCGACCCGATTCACACCACCGGCGTCACCCTCGACCGGGCCAGCGGCACCTTCAGCGGCGGCAGCGGTGCCGCCAACCTGACCGCCCGGCCGGCGCTGGGCCGGCTGTCGTTCGAGGGCCTGGCGATCTACGGCAACGGCGTGACCTACTTCGGTGACGAGAACCGGCCGGGCACCGGCGTCGCCGGCGGCGCCTACTTCAAGTTCATCCCCGCCACCCTGCGCGACCCCGGTGCCGGCCCGGTCACGAAGCTGGCCGACTCCCCTTACGCGGTGCCCGGCAAGCTCTACGGGCTCCGCCTCGGCCTTCGCAGCGGCGCCACCGACTACGGTCAGGGCACCGAGCTCGGGCTCGGCGCCTGGGTCCCGATCCCGCCCGCGGCCGACCCCGACCTGCGCGCCCAGGCCGCGGCGCTGAAGCTGACCGGCTACTACCGGCCGGAGGACGCCCAGATCGACCTGGCCGCCGAGGCCCACTCCCGGGTCCGCTTCTGCGCCAACAACACCGGCAACGAGCCCGACGACCAGCTCTGGGGCGAGACCATCTGCATCAGCGACGGCACCATCGCCCAGGCCGGCGCCAACACCGGCGTGCCGGAGGTGCAGCGGTTGGTGCAGGGCAGCCCGGCCTTCGCGATGCCGGACAACATCGCCTACCAGCCCCACCGCGGCAACTGGGTGATCCACGAGGACGCCGAGACCAACACCCCGCTGCAGGGCCCGCACAACGACGACCTGTGGGACTGCCTGCCCGACGGGACCGACCCCGACCTGCAGAGCGACGGCTGCATCCGGGTGGCGACCCTCGACGACCTCACCGCCGAGTGGACCGGCGGCACCTTCGACGCCAGCGGCCGCCACTTCTACGTCAGCGTCCAGCACAACGTCAGCGGCGCCGGCGTGATCCTCGACATCACCGGCTGGAAGTAGGCACCAGACCCACCCGGCGCTGAGCCCGGGCCCGTCGTGAGGCGGCCCGGGCTCTCGCCGCTCCCGCGTAGCGCCAACGGCTGTCAAGCCCTGCAGCCGGCCGCTGACCAGCAGTATCAGCGCGCCGTCAGCGCGCCGTCAGCGCACCCGCCCAGAATCCCGCCGCCGATCTGGCCGAAGGCGCACGGGGACAGGGAGGGATTGTGGTGAGCGATTTCCAGGACCTCGGCGGCGAGGCCACCGTGCAGCAAGTCGTGGAGCGGTTCTACCAACTCGTCCTTGGCGACGAGACACTCGCGCCGTACTTCGACGACGCCGACGTGCCAGCGATCAAGCGCCACCAGGTTCTGCTGCTCTCGCAGGTCATGGGTGGCCCGGCGAGCTACGCGGGCCAGGATCTCGCCGCGGCCCACGCGCGGGCAGATCGTGACCGGCCCGCCGTAAGCCGGCGGTGCCCCAAACCGGGTCAGTTCCCTTACACGCAGGTGCAGTGGACATCGGCCTGGCCGCAGCCGGCGCACCGCAGGGTGCAGTAGCGGTCGGAGCCGACGTGAAGGTGCCCCGGATCGTGCGCGCTGGCCTCGGAGCCGCAGATGGCGCACTTCCATCCGTCGGCCGCCTCGCCGCACTTCGCGCAGAGCTGTGCCGTCTCGACGGTCATGCTTGCTCCCTTCTCTCGCCCGCTCCAGACGCCGTGGCCAGCTTTCGCATTGCGGGTCGTGCGCGATGCAATAAGTTCAACGTCGGTGTCGTCTCACATGGATGGCGTATGCCGCAGAGCGCGGTCGGAGATCGTCGGGGGCTGGTGGTCGAGGTTCGGGACCGGTCGAAGGAATCGTTCCAGCAGCTTGCGACCGTAGAGCTCGCGGGCCTGTACTCGCTCGCGCGGCGGCTGGTGCGGGACGGGGCGGAGGACCTGGTGCAGGAGGCGCTGCTGCGTGCCTACCGGTCCTTCGGGACGCTCAAGCAGGACGCCGCGGCCGGGCCGTGGCTCAGGAGCATCCTCGTCAACGTGTTCCGCGACCAGCTCCGCCGGCAGGCCCGGTCGGTCGAGGAGCTACCCGTGGAGCAGGTCGACGAGTTCTCGCTGTACCAGACCCTGGTCGAGCACGACCCACTGCCCTACTCCGACACCCTGCACCACGACTACCTCGAGGCATTCGGCAACCAGGACGTGCGCGAGGTCCTGTTGCGCCTGCCGGAGATCTACCGGGCGCCCCTGGTGCTGCGGTACATGAGCGGGTTCGCCACCAAGGAGATCGCGCGCATGCTCGACACGCCCTTGGGGACGGTCCTGGCCCGGCTCCACCGGGGACGGAAGCGGTTCGAGCGGGAGATGTGGGCGTACGCGCAGGAGAACGGGCTTCTCCTCAGGGGGACAGTCGGATGACCGTGCAGCAGCAGGGCCCGATCACGTGCGCCGAGGCGGTACGCAGGCTGTGGGACTACCTCGACGAGGCGATCTCGCCCGAGGACCAGGGCAAGGTGGAGCAGCACCTGTCGTTCTGCCGGAGGTGCTGCGGGGAGCTGGAGTTCGCCAAGGAGCTCCGCAAGTTCCTGGCCTCCCGGGCGGCGGAGGAGGTCCCGCCAGACGTCAAGGCCCGGTTCGAGCGCTTCGTGGCCGACCTCTAGGAGGACCATGGCCCGGGACCTGATGTTCCAAGGCGAGATCAAGCAGGCCGTCCAGCAGGCCTACGGCGCGATCACCAGCGGCGGCGGCGAGGTGGTGGCTCGCCGGATCTACCGCAGCGACGAGCTCGCCTCGCTCCCCTCCGGGGCGGTCGACTGGGCCCTCGGGGTGGGCAACCCCGTCCGCTACGCGATGCTCCGGCCTGGCGAGGCGGCGCTCGACGTCGGCTCGGGGGGAGGGATCGACACGATCCTCGCCGCCCGGCGGGTGGGTCCCGAGGGGAAGGCGGTCGGGCTGGACGCCCTGGAGGAGATGTGCGAGCGGGGCCGCCGCCACGCCGCCGAGGCCGGGGTCGGAGGATGGACCGAGTTCGTCCGGGGTGAGATGGAGGACATCCCGCTGCCCGACGGGTCGATGGACGTGGTGCTGTCCAACGGCGTCTTGAACCTGTCGGCGCGCAAGAGCCGCGCCCTGGCCGAGATCCTCCGGGTGCTGCGGCCCGGAGGGCGGACCTGCATGGCCGACCTGACCGTCGAGGGCGAGCTGCCGCCGGAGGTCGCCAACGACCAGAGCGCGTGGGCGGGGTGAGTGTCGGGGGCGATGGCGGAGCGTGTCTTCGCCGGCAAGCTGGAACGGGCAGGGTTCGCCGACGTCTGGATCGGTGGTCACCGGCCCTTCGGGATCGACGAGGCTGCCCTGTACCCGCTGTTCACCCCGGAGGTCATCGAGGTCATGCGGCGGACGATCCCGCCCGGCCACCACGACCACGTGGCCACCGGGGTGATCGTCAAGGCCCGCAAGTGAGGTGGATCTTGTGTTCGATGGGTTCGAGGCGTTCGACGTCACCACCAGCGGCACGACGATCCACGGGATCCGGGGCGGCCAGGGGCCGCCGGTGCTGCTGCTGCACGGCATCCCCGAGACCCACCTGACCTGGCACCGGGTCGCGCCCGAGCTCGCCGAGCGCTGCACCGTGGTCGCCACCGACCTGCGCGGCTACGGAGACAGCGGCACCCCGTCGAGCACCCCCGACCACGCGCCCTACAGCATGCGCGAGCTGGCCCGCGACCAGGTCGAGGTCATGCACCAGCTGGGCTACGACCGCTTCGCCGTGGCCGGCCACGACCGCGGCGCGCGCTGCGCCTACCGCCTGGCCTTGGACCACCCCGGCGCCGTCACCCGCCTGGCGGTGCTCGACGTCGTCCCCACCGCCGAGGCGTTCCGCGGCGCCGGCAGGGACTTCCTGCTGGGGTTGTGGGTCTGGTCGTTCCTCGCCGCCCCGGAGCCGGTGCCCGAGCGGCTGGTCGCCGCCGCGCCCGAGGTCATCGTCGACCACATGCTCGACACGTG
The DNA here is from genome assembly GCA_036377075.1 of Actinomycetes bacterium. GTDB lineage: Bacteria > Actinomycetota > CALGFH01 > CALGFH01 > CALGFH01 > DASUZB01. Next base: position 16,541 of record DASUZB010000199.1, read on the forward strand.
GTCGGAGGTCCCCGGCGTGTTCCCGGCCGGGGTCCGCGCCGCCTACGTCGAGCAGTTTGCCGACCCGGCACGCGTCCACACCGGCGGCCATGGATGGGATCCGAAGCCTGGTTGAATCCGGCCCGGGCACGCACTCCCCTGGCTATCCGTTCGTCGCGGTGGCGGAGCGGCGGCGTCGGTAGGCGCGGTTCTTGGTCCGGTTGCCGCAGATCGACATGGCGCACCACGCGGCCGAGCGGTTCTTGGAGCGGTCGAAGAACGCGTAGCCGCACTTGCGGCATCCCTTCATCCGCGACCAATGGCCGGTCAACTGCGCCTCGTGCAGGATGCCCAGCAGGGTCGCGACCGCGCCGTCCACGCCTGGCCGATCGGGTTCCAGGACCGTGCGCCCCGCGTCGTCGACGGCGACCCTGAGCCGGGCCTTGCGCGATGCACTGCGGATGGTGCTCGTCGCCGCCGGGTCCGACCGTCCGCCGTGGTTGGCGATCGTGAGCGCTCGGATCGCTTCGCGGAGCTCGCGGAGCCTGGCGGCGTCCGCGGCCGAGACCCGCACGTCCGGCCCGACGAGCCCCTTCTGGCGGAGCCAGACCTGCGCCTTCGGCTGGGTGCCAAGCCGGTCCCACTCGCGGGGGAAGTCGTGGTTGTAGGAGTTGATGAACCGCTGGAGGAGGTCGAGCCGCCCCGGGGCCTTGGGCCGCCCGCCAGGCTCGACCTGCTCGCCGACCCGTCGCTTGTCGCGCTCGTCCATGGCTTTGGTGGTCGCGCTCAGCAGGGAAAGCCGTTGGACGAGGCCGTGGTGCAGGTGGTCGCCGCCGTGGCGTCGCAGCGCCGCTTCGCCTCCGCGGCGATGAACGCGAGCGTCTGCTCGTGCGTGGCGGTCCGCTGCATTCGCTTGGCCTTCTTGGAGATGTCCAGGACGAGCTGGTAGTAGGTCGCGGTGAGGCCCATCTTCTGGTAGTCGCCATACTCGTCGTAGTCGGGCTTGATCACCTCGGCGGCCCAGTAGCCGACCTGCCGCGCGCAGCTCTCGGCCGGGGTGGGTAGGCGGCTGGTCGTGGTCTCCTGGGCGGAGGGCCGTTGCGGCGTTCCGCCGCATGCCGCCAGCAGGAGCATCCCGCCGCATACCAGCGCGGCCGCCCGAACGCCGGCGCCCGTTGCCCTCCTCGACCTGGCCCCGAGCGTGCCCGCAGGGTGGTCGGCCATGGTCGTCGCCTCCTTGCTCGTCCCGAGTAGAGACCAGCATAAGACGAATGCCGGTCACGCACCAGCGACCCCGGACGGGCACGCTGTTTCCCAGATCGTGGGCTGGGTACCGGTCTGCTCGGCCGAGCCGCGGCCTTGGGTGGCTTGCGCTCGAGGCGACGCGACGGGACCGTCCGCTGGGAGGTCGACATGGGTCATCGCCGGTTCGCCAATCCAATCCCCGCCGTCGGCAAGCTTCCTGGCATGCCGCGCCGCCTCCTGCTTGCCTTCCTGGTGGCGGCGCTGACCCTGGCCTCCGGCGCCGCGGACGCGCGCAGGCCGGACCGCTGGCGATCGGCCAGGCCGACCTCGCGTTGCAGCGCGCCGGCGCCGCGACCGTGCCCGGCAGCGACCGCCGGCTCACCTTCGGCGGCCGGCACGCGGTGACCATCCCGGCCGGGGCCGAGACCTACAGCGACCCGGTGCGGCTCGCGGTCCGCGCCGGCCAGACCCTCGCGGTCAGCCTCTTCGTGGCTGCCGCCACCGGCCCGACCACCTGGCACGCGCTCGCGGTGCAGACCAACTACGTCTCGACCTCGGGCAACCACGCGGCCGACACCGCCCCCGACGCGTTCACCACCCAGGTCACGTCGTGGTTCTGGCTGGACGGCATCGACGTCGTCGCGCCGCCGCGGGACCACGCGGTCGTCACGCTGGGCGACTCCATCACCGACGGCTTCGGGTCGACCGTCGACGCGAACACCCGCTGGCCGGACTTCCTCGCCCGGCGCCTGCGCGCGACGCCGGCCACCCGTCGGGTCTCGGTCCTCGACGAGGGCATCTCCGGGAACCGGGTCCTGAACGACTCGCCCTGCTGCGGCGTGTCGGCCCTGGCGCGGCTCGACCGGGACGTGCTCGCCCAGGACGGGGTGCGCTGGGTGGTCCTGCTCGAGGGCATCAACGACATCGGCTTCAGCGGGCTCACCGGTCCCGAGACCGCGCCCCACACCGACGTCAGCGCCGACCAGATCATCGCCGGCTACCAGCGGATCATCGCGCGGGTGCACGCCAAGGGGCTGAAGATCTACGGCGCCACGCTCACGCCGTTCAAGGGCACCGCGTTCCCCGGCTACTACACCCCGGAGGGGGAGCTGAAGCGGGGCGCGGTCAACCACTGGATCCGGACCAGCGGCGCGTTCGACGCCGTGATCGACTTCGACAGGGCCATCCGCGACCCGGCCGACCCGCTGCGGATGCTTCCCCGCTACGACAGCGGCGACCACCTCCACCCCAACGACGCCGGCTACGCCGCCATGGCGGACGCCGTCGACCTTCGCCTGTTCCGCCCGTAACGGTCAGCCGCCGGCCTGGCCGGCTCACCCGGATCGGCGAGCTTCAGGCCGGCGGCGCCCGCTTGTCAGGCGTTGTCCCGTATGCTCCGCTCATCGTTGGACACCGCCGACGTGCGCGGTGCGGGCAGGATGGATCGAGCCGCCCGTGCCCGGCCACGTTCGCGGAAGGATGGGGAGCACCGTGGTGGACGACGTCAAGAGCAGCGGGGTCGACGCGAGCGTGGCGAACCCCGCACGCGTCTACGACTACCTGCTCGGCGGCAAGGACAACTTCCCCGCCGACCGTGAGCTGGCCGAGCAGGTGATCGCGATCGCGCCGACGGCCCGCGAGGTGACCAGGCAGAACCGGGCCTTCCTGCGCCGGGCGGTGCGCTTCCTCGCCGGTGAGGCCGGCGTCCGCCAGTTCCTCGACATCGGCAGCGGCCTGCCAACCCGGGGCAACGTCCACGAGATCGCCCAGGCCGTGGCGCCGGACTGCCGGGTCGTCTACGTGGACAACGACCCCGTGGTGGTGGCGCACGGCCGCGCGCTGCTCGAGGGCGACAACACCGTCGTGGTCAGGGAGGACCTGCGCGAGCCCGAGGCGATCGTGGGCGACCCCCAGGTCCGGGAGGTGCTCGACTTCGACCAGCCGATCGCCGTGCTGCTGGTGTCGGTCCTCCACTTCGTCGGCGACGAGCAGGATCCGTTCGGGATCGTGGCGCGGTTCCGGGACGCCGTGCCGGCCGGCAGCTACCTGGCGATCTCGCACGGCACCAGGGACATCCCGCCGCGGCCGGACATGACGGCGGAGGAGATGACCGAGATGGGGACCAGGACGCAGCAGCTGTACGAGCAGGCGGCGGTGCCGATCGTCAACCGCACCAAGGCGGACGTGGCGCGGTTGTTCGGCGACTGGGACCTGGTGGACCCCGGCCTGGTGTTCATCCAGCTGTGGCGTCGTGACGACGCGGGCGCCGCCTTGCCGGGGGGCTTCTACGGCGCCATCGCCCGCAAGGGCGGTCCGGGGGCCTGAACCGCTGGGAGACGGACGCGTCAGGTCGTCGGCGGGCCGAGCATGCCGGCGCGCTGGGCGACGGTGGCGGCTTCGACCCTCCCGGTCACGCCGAGCTTGGCGAGGATGTTGGAGACGTGGATGCCGACCGTCTTGGGGCTGATGAACAGCGCCCCGGCGATCTGGGGGTTGGTGCGGCCCTCGGCGAGCAGGACGAGCACCTCGTGCTCGCGGGCGGTGAGGCCGAACCGGTTGGCGGGGGCCGGCGCCTTGGCCGGGGCCTCCTGCTCGGCCAGGTCGATGCGGGCCCGCTTGGAGAGCAGCTCGGTCTCCCGCGCCAGTGGTCCCGCACCGAGCCGTGCCGCCGCGTCGTGGGCGGCGCGCAGCGCGCGTGCCGCCGCCTGCCGGGAGCCGCGCGCGGCCAGTAGGGCCTCGGCCTGCCGCCAGCGCGCGTACGCGGCGGCGTAGCCGTCGCCGAGGTCGTCGTAGCGGGTCGCGGCGTCCTCCCAGCGTGCGGGATCTGGCCGGCCTTCCAGCCGGGCGTGCTCGGCCCGCACGAGCGCGGCGCAGGCCAGGGTGCTCGGCTCGGGCCGGTCGCTGCCCCGCAGCAGGCGGTCGAGGAGGGCGAGCAGCTCGGCGCCGCGCCGGCGGGCGGCCTCGGCCTCGGCGGACGTGCGCGCCGGAGCCGTGGCGAGGTCGGCCTCCGCGCGCATGCCGACGGCGAGCAGGCCGCGCACCTCCGCCTCCTCCTCGACGCCCTCGACCTGGACGAGGCCCTCGGCGACGGCGCTGCGGGCGTCCGCCGGCCGTCCCTGGGCCAGCGCGAGCTGGCCACCCAGCTCGGCCAGGCGGACGGCGAACTGCTCTGGCGGCTGGGTGCCGACGCGGCGGCGCACCTCCTCCAGCCGCCCGGCGGCCGCGTCCTCCTCGCCGGTGCCGAGCTCGAGCTCTGCCCGCCACAGCAGCGCGTGCAGCCGGGACACTCCCTGCCCGGCGGTGTCCAGCGCCTCCTGGCTGTACTGCTCGGCGTCGGCCCAGCGGCCGAGCCGGAAGGAGAGGTCCGAGGCGTAGCCGCAGAGGAACGCGCGCGCATGGCGGTCGAGCCCGCGGCCGCGCAGCGCCGCGAGGCCGTCGACGACCCAGGCGAGCGCCTCCTCGACCCGGCCGGCAGCGTCGAGCACCTGCGACGGGAACACCACGGTCATGGCCAGCAGCTCGACGTCGCCGGTCTCGTCGGCGACGCGACGCGCCGCGTCCGCGTGCGCCAGCGCCTGCTCGACGTCGCCGCCCACCGCCGTCAGGGTGGCCGCGAGGAAGCTGTGCGCCCAGCCGGCCTCCCGCACGGCGCCGGCGCGAGTGGCGACGCCCAGGGCCTCGTCCGCCCGCGCGTGCGCGTCACGGAGCCGCGAAGCGAGCCTCAGCGCCTGGGCCTGCCGCGCCAGCACCCAGGCGCGCTCGGCGGACGGCGGCTCGGTGGGGATGAGCTGCTCGGCCTGCTGGAAGACGTCGAGCGCGTCGCTCTCGCCCGAGGTGAACAGGTAGCGGGCGAGCGCGGCGGTGAGCACGCCCCGGCGGACCGGCCCCGCGGCCGGGTCGAGGTGGTCGAGCGCCCGCCGCGCCAGCGCGACCGCGCGCTGGGGGGTGCCGGCCAGGTCGGCGGCCTTGGCGGCCTGCTCCAGCAGGCCCGCGTGGTCCAGCGGGAGCGTGGCGGTCACCTCGGGGAGCTGGTCCCACAGGTCGAGGGCGCGCTCGAAGTGGCGCTGCGCCTCCGCGAACGCCGCCGCCCGTGCGGCCGCCAGGCCCGCGTCGACCAGGGCGGGCAGCGCCCGGGCGAGGTCGTGGCTGTGGTACCAGTGGGTGGCGAGCTCCGCGGCGGTCTCGGCGGGCGTGCCGCCGCCCAGGCCCGGCTCGGCCGCCAGGACCGTGGCGAGCGTGCGGTGGAGCTGGCTGCGCTCCCCGGGCAGCAGGTCGGCGTAGGCGGCCTCCTGCAGCAGCGCGTGCCGGAAGGCGTAGCCGTCCTCGGCGGGCACCAGGACCTGCCGGGCGACGGCCTCCCTGAGCGCGGCGAGTAGGTCCGGCTCGGGGAGGCCGCAGGCGGCGGCGAGGAGCTGGTGGTGCACCTGCCGGCCGGCCACCGACGCCACGCGGACGACCTGCTGGGTCGCGGTGGGTAGCGCCTCGATGCGGGCGAGCAGCAGCTCCTGGAGCGTCCCGGGGAGGCCGCCGCCGCGCTGCTCGGCGGCGAGCAGCTCCTCCGCGAACAGGGGGTTGCCGTCCGAGCGCTCCAGGACGCGCGCGAGCAGCGGCGCCGGTGGCGGCGCGTCGAGGGTGCCTGCCAGCAGCTCGGCCAGGTCCTCGCGCCCGAACCGTGCCAGTTCCAGCCGCTCGACCGCGGGGTCCCGGCCCAGCTCGACCAGGAGCAGCCACAGTGGGTGGCGCCGGTCCAGCTCGTCGCTGCGGTAGGTCCCGACCAGCGCGACGGCGTCGTCGCGCAGCGCGGCGACGAGGAACCGCAGCAGGTCGATGGTGGACTGGTCGGCCCAGTGGAGGTCCTCGAGGGCCAGCACCACCGGTGACCGTGCGGCCAGGCGTTCCAGGAGCCCGAGCAGCAGCTCGAACAGGCGCGCCTGGGACTGCTCCGCGCCGGCCGGCTCGCCCAGGCCGGGCACGAGGCGGGCCAGCTCAGACCGCCACGGCCCGACCACCTCCCCGAGCGCGTCGGAGTCGAGGACGCGGGGCAGCCGGCGCAGCGCCTGCGAGAAGCACGCGAACGGCAGCGCGCCGTCACCCACGGGAATGCAGCCACCCGCGAGCACCAGCGCCCCCGCGGCGGTCGCGCGCGCCTGCACCTCGGCGAGCAGGCGCGTCTTGCCGACTCCCGCCTCCCCGCCGATCAGCACCGCGCGCGGCTGCCCACCGGCCACGGCGGCGACCACCTGGTCGAGCCGTCCCAGCTCGTCGGCCCTGCCCACGAAGGGCGCGCGCCTGCCGCTGCCGTCCACGCGACGATTATGCGCTGCGGTCAGAGCCGGAGCGCCTACCCACCGTGCAAGCGTTCAGGCACGCGCACCTGGGCGCATGGCGCGGACCCGGGCGAGGTGGCGTTCGTACAGCTCCCGGCCACGCCGTAGGAAGTCGCGGACGGGGCCAACTCACGGGTGCGCCAGCAGTACCTTCCCCACGCCAAGGTCAAGCCTGCCGGGATCATCGCGGTCGGCGCCAAGGTCCCCCTCACCGGCGAGACCAGGGCGCTGCTGCCGCGCGAGTCCTTCCTCGGGATCTCGCTGGTCTTCGCTCCGGGCAGGCGGTTCTGCACCTGGCACGTGATGGAGTTCAAGTGGGACGACCGTGGCTCGGTCAAGGGCAACATCGGCGGCAACGACGCCGAGCTGCTCGAGAAGTGGCCGGGCCTGCTGTTCGACAACACGCCGGGCCACTATGCGGGCGACACTGGTTGCCACGGGTCGATGACGTCGATCCCGGTGTCCTGGAAATCCTTGGCGTTGCGGGTGGCCAATGCCGCCTGGTGCACGCGGCATATAGCGGCGATCTGCGCGTCGAACCCGTCGATCGGCAGGCCGGCGCGGTCCTGGCCGCTCACGACCGTGGCGTACACCAGCGCCGCCTCCGCGTCGAAGGCAAGCACGCGCTCGGCGAAGTCGGCAAAGACCTCCTCGGCCGTGGACCGCAGCAGTCGCTTGCGGCGGCCATCGGCCAGCCGCTCAATGCCGTAGCCGATCTCGGCCAGCGTGATCGCCGTCGCGTAAAGGTCGGCCTCGCTTTGGCGCACCCAGCCGACCACGACCGGAGACGGCGACGGACGCATGAGCTCGGAGACGACATTCGTGTCCACGACGATCATCAAAGGTCAGCCGCGCGTGGTGCTGTGGAGCGCGGCGGCAGATCCAGTTCCACGCCGCCGAGCGCGCCAAGGCGGTCCATGAGCGTGATGAACAGCCCGCCGGACGGCTCCGGCTCCCTGACCGCCTCCTCGAGGATGGCGCGCACTTCGGACTCCATGGAGCGGCCGTGCTGCGCGGCTCTCATGCGCAGGCGACGCTTGATGTCCTCGTCCAGGTTCCGGATGCTCAGTGCGGCCATATGCGCACCTTCCTTCGTGCTATCAATGCTAGCAGATGACAGAACCGTCGATACGGTTCTAGCTTGCTGGCGTGACCACCGACAGCTCCGTCGAGGACCTGCTGCGCGAGCTGGCGCCGCAGGCGCTCGGTGCGCTCGTGCGGCGCTACGGCCACTTCGACGCGTGCGAGGACGCGGTGCAGGAGGCGCTGCTCGCCGCCGCCGTGCAATGGCCGGACCAGGGCGTCCCGGCGAGCCCGCGGGGCTGGCTGGTCACGGTCGCCTCGCGGCGGCTGACCGACCAGTGGCGCAGCGACGAGGCACGGCGGCGCCGGGAGGTCACCGTCACGGCCATGGAGCCCGCCGGTGAGGGCGTGGCGGCGGACGACGACCGGCGCCCAGCCGACCAGGACGACGCGCTCGCCCTGCTGTTCATGTGCTGCCACCCGGCGCTCTCGCCGGCCTCCCAGCTCGCCCTCACCCTCCGGGCCGTCGGCGGCCTGACCACCGCGGAGATCGCCCGCGCCTTCCTGGTCCCCGAGGCCACCATGGCGCAGCGCATCAGCCGGGCCAAGCAGGCCATCAAGGCCGCGGGCGGCCGCTTCGAGCTGCCTCCAGCGGGGGAGCGGGCCGAGCGGCTGCGGGTGGTCCTGCACGTGCTGTACCTGATCTTCAACGAGGGCTACACCGCCAGCGCCGGTCCGGCGCTGCAGCGCGCCGAGCTGACCGGGGAGGCGATCCGGCTGACCCGCATGGTCCGCCGGCTGCTGCCCGACGACGGCGAGGTCGCCGGGCTGCTGGCGCTGATGCTGCTGACCGAGGCGCGGCGGCAGGCCCGCACCCGGCCCGACGGCGCCCTCGTCCCGCTCGCCGAGCAGGACCGCTCCCGCTGGGACCAGGCGGCCATCAAGGAGGGGGTCGCGCTGATCAGCGCCACGCTCCCCCGGGCGCCGCTCGGCCCGTACCAGCTGCAGGCGGCGATCGCCGCGGTCCACGCCGAGGCGGCCAGCGCCGAGGACACCGACTGGCCCCAGATCGTCGCACTGTACGTGTTGCTCGAACGGGCCGCGCCCAACCCCGTGGTGACGCTCAACCACGCCGTCGCGGTGGCGATGGCCCGCGGTCCGCGGGCCGGCCTCGACCTGCTCGCCAGCCTCGAGGGCGACGGCCGGCTGGCCGGTCACCACCGCCTCGACGCGGTGCGCGCCCACCTGCTGGAGATGGTGGGTGACCGCGCCGCCGCCCGCGCCAGTTACTTGCTGGCGGCGCGCCGCACCACCAGCCTCCCCGAGCAGCGCTACCTCGAGGAGCGGGCCGCGCGCCTGGCAGCGGCGGGGCACGGCGGCGGCAGCGCGGGACGGTAGGGCGCGCGAGCCTGGCGGCAAGGCGGCGAGCGGCTACGGCTCCAGCACGGGGGCGGCGGCGGGAGACCGGCGCGGGAGCAGGAGCGCGGCGAGCAGCGCCGCGGCGAGCAGCGCCAGCCCCGACACCCAGAGCGCGTGGTGGAGTCCGTCCACGAACCGCAGCCCCTGCCGTGGGTCGAGCCGCCGGCCGGCGACGCTCCCGGGGGGCAGGTGCGCGTACACCAGCGCGCCGAGCACGGCGACGCCGAGGACCTGGCCGAGCTGGCGCATCGCGTTGTGGACCGCCGACGCCATGCCGGCGCGGGAGGCGTCGACCGCCGCGACCGCGATCGCGGTCATCGGCGTCAGGCACAGGCCGACCCCCGCGCCGACCAGCGCGAAGTTCCACCAGATCGAGCCGATGCCGGTGTCCGGCCCGAGTCGCAGCAGGCCGAGCGTGGCCACGCCGCTGGTCGCCAGCCCGGCGAGCATCGGCAGGCGCGGGCCGACGCGGCCGACCAGCCGGCCCGACAGTGGCGCGGCGAGCGCGAAGGCGATCCCGATCGCTGACACGTCGAGCCCGGCCACGACCGGCGAGTGCCCCTGCACCTGCTGCAGGTAGGCGCTGAAGTAGACGACCGCGCCGACGAACGAGAAGAACACGACCAGCGCCGCGACGTTGGCGGCGGTGAAGACGGGTCGCAGGAACAGCGAGACGTCGACCAGCGGCTCCGCCAGGCGGCGCTCCCAGGCGACGAACGCGACCAGGGCGGCGACCCCGCCGGCGAAGGCGGCGAGGATCGGCCACGACCCCCAGCCGTGGTCCTGGCCGTCGATGATGGCGAACGCGAGCGCCGCCACCCCGGCGGTCGTCAGGACCGCGCCGAGCCAGTCGAAACGGCCCCGCGCCGGGGTCCGCGGCAGCCGCGGGACGTACCGCGCCGCGAGCAGGATCAGGACGGCGCTCAGCGGGACGTTGAGCAGGAACACCCAGCGCCAGCCGAGGGTGTCGACGACCACCCCGCCGAGCCCGGGCCCGACCGCCAGCGCCAGCCCGGAGCCGGTCGACCACAACCCGATCGCCGCGGCTCGCTGCCCGGGGTCCTCGAAGATCGCCCTGATGATCGTCAGGCTGCCGGGCACCAGCAGCGCCGGGCCGAGGCCCTGCACCACGCGGCCAAGCAGCAGCGGCCCGACCGAGGGAGCGAGCCCGGTCAGCAACGACCCGAGCCCGAAGGCGGCGACGCCGAGCAGGTACACGCCCTTGCGACCGTGCCGGTCGCCGAGCACCCCGCCGGCGACCAGCAGGCTCGAGTACACCAGCACGTAGGCGTCGACGATCCACTGCAGGTCGGTCGCGCCGGCGCGCAGCTCCTCGCCGATCGTCGGCAGCGCGACGCTCACGACCGTGGTGGACATCACCGCCAGGAACTGCCCCCCGGCCACCACCGCGAGCGCCGGCCAGGCGCCGCGCGTGACCGCATCGGTGCGTGGCTGGCCGACCATGGCGCTGGAGCGTCAGGAGTGTCCGCGGATCGGGTGTGGCCGGTACGGCGCCTCCAGGCGGGCGACCTCCTCCTCGCCGAGGGACAGCTCCGCCGCCGCGACCGCGTCCTCGAGGTGGCCGAGCCTGGTCGCCCCCACGATCGGCGCGGTCACCCCCGGCCTGCCCAGCAGCCACGCCAGCGCCACCTGGGCCGGCGGCACGCCGCGCTCGCCCGCCACCGCGCGCACCGCGTCCACCACGTCGAAGTCGGCCTCGTCGTACAGCTCGTCGGCGTAGCGGTCGGTGTCCGCCCGCCGCGTGTGGCGCTGCCCGCCCCGGTCCTTGTTGCCGGCCAGCAGCCCGCGCGCCAGCGGGCTCCACGGGATGACGCCGACGCCCTGGTCGAGGCAGAGCGGGATCATCTCCCGCTCCTCCTCGCGGTAGGCCAGGTTGTAGTGGTTCTGCATCGACACGAACCGGCTGGTGCCCGCCCGCTCCGCGGCGTGCTGCGCCTTGGCGAACTGCCAGGCGAACATGCTGGAGGCCCCGACGTAGCGCGCCTTGCCCGAGCGCACCACCTCGTGCAGGGCCTCCATGGTCTCCTCGATCGGGGTCTCGTGGTCCCAGCGGTGGATCTGGTAGAGGTCGACGTACTCGACCCCGAGGCGGCCGAGCGACGCGTCGATGCCGGCGAGGACGTGCTTGCGCGACAGGCCCTGGTCGTTGGGCCCCGACCCCGTGGCCCCGTAGACCTTGGTGGCCAGGACGTAGTCGTCGCGGCGGCCGAACAGCTTGCCGAGCAACCGCCCGGTGATCTCCTCGCTGGCGCCCTCCGAGTACACGTCGGCGGTGTCGAAGAAGGTCACGCCGGCCTCGACGGCGCGCCGCACGATCGGCTCGGCCCCGTCCTCGTCGAGCGCCCACGGCCGGACGGCGGGATCGCCGTAGCTCATCATCCCCAGGCAGATCCGCGACACCTTCAGGCCCGACGAGCCCAAGTGCACGTACTCCATGCCGCCTCCTTCTCGACGCCCTCGGTCCGCTCCCGGCGACCATCGTAGGCTTGGCGCGACGCGGCGCCCCACGGGCCGTACGCTGGGGCCGTGAGGGGCCGCGGGGCGGCGGGTGCGCATCGGAAGGGGGAGCGCCGTGCAGGAGCCGGACTGGAAGGGACCGCTGAGCGAGGCGTACGAGCGGGCGCTGAGGTACCTGGAGGGCCTGCCCGAGCGTCCGGTGGACAGCCGAGCAGACCTTGCCGAGCTGCGCGCCGCGCTCGGCGGGCCGCTGCCCGAGGAGCCGTTCGAGCCGCGCGAGGTGGTCGCCGCGCTGGCCACGGCCGCCGAGCTGGGGCTGGTGGCCTCGTCGAGCGGCCGCTTCTTCGGCTTCGTCATCGGCGGCGCCACCCCGGCGGCACTCGCCGCCGACTGGCTCACCTCGGTCTGGGACCAGAACGCCGGCCTGTACGTCGCCGGACCAGCCGCCAGCGTCGTCGAGGAGACGGCCGGCCGCTGGCTGGCTGACCTGTTCGGGCTTCCGGCGGGGGTCTCGGTCGGCTTCGTCACCGGCGGCCAGATGGCCAACTTCACCGGGCTCGCAGCCGCCAGGCACGAGGTGCTGCGCCGCGCCGGCTGGGACGTCGAGGCGGACGGTCTGGTCGGCGCACCGGCGGTGCGGGTGCTCGCGGGCGAGGGCCGCCATGACACGATCGACCGGTCGCTGCGCTTCCTCGGCCTCGGCTCGCGCGTGGTCGTGCCGGTGGAGATGGACGACCAGGGGCGCATGCGCCCCGACGCCCTGCGCCAGGCGCTTGCCGCCGGCGACGGGCCGGCGATCGTCTGCGCCCAGGCCGGCAACGTCAACAGCGGGGCCTTCGACCCCCTGGCGGAGGTCTGCGGGGTCGCCCACCAGCACGGTGCCTGGGTACACGTCGATGGCGCCTTCGGCCTCTGGGCCGCCGCCAGCCCCCGGCTACGGCCGCTGCTGACCGGGGCGGAGCTGGCCGACTCCTGGGCCACCGACGCCCACAAGTGGCTCAACGTCCCCTACGACTCCGGCCTGGTCTTCTGCGCCCACCCGGAGGCCCACCGGGCCGCGATGGGCGTGCGCGCGGCCTACCTGGTCCACGCCGCCGCCGGCGAACGCGACGAGATGGACTACAACCCCGAGTTCTCCCGGCGGGCGCGCGGCTTCGCGGTCTACGCGGGCCTCGCCGCGCTGGGCCGCTCCGGCGTCGTCGCGCTGGTGGAGCGCTGCTGCGCGCTGGCGCGCCGCTTCGCCGAGCGGCTCGCCGCCGAGGGCGTGGAGGTGCTCAACGAGGTGGTCCTCAACCAGGTCCTGGTGCGCTTCCACGCCGCCGACGGCGACCACGACGCCCACACCCGCCGGGTGGCCGAGCGGGTGCGGCAGGACGGCACCTGCTGGATGAGCGGGACCACCTGGCGCGGCCAGGCGGCCATGCGCATCTCCGTGTCGAACTGGTCGACCGACGAGGCCGACGTGGACCGCTCGGTCGCGGCGATCCTGCGCTGCGCCGCGGAGGACCGGTAGCGCGGGCCCTGCGGCCCATGCCGTAGCAATGAGCCTATTGACATGATCCGCCGGGATCGTCAGCGTCCTGCGGTGCAGCCGTCCCTCCTACCCGGGGAGACGGCGGCACGCTCCGGTCCACCAAGGAGGGCGCATGGCCGAGCCCCGGCGACGACGCCGCAATCGTGCTCCCCCGTCCACCTCACCTCCCCGCACCCCCCGGCCCCACCGGGTGCAGCCACGAGCACGAACGGAGACCCCATGATCCGTAGAAGATTGCTGGCGTTGTCGCTGGTACCGGTCCTGGTCAGTGCCATCGCGCTGGCGGTCGTCGGTACCCGCCCCGCACCGGCGCGCGCCGACACCACCACGCGGCAGATCCCCAGCAGCGGGACCACCGCCATCCGCGGCGGCCCCACCGGCAGCGGGGCTCTCCAGCAGCCGGAGTTCCCCAAGGGGGTCGAGCGCGACGCCGAGGCCGCCGCGAGGGCCGCCGCCAGGGTGACCGCGGCTCACAAGGCGCGCACCAACCGGAGCCTCTCGCTCCTGCGCGGCCTGCGCGGGCACGCCGGCGCCTCGGTCGCGGGCGCCAAGCTCGCGTCGAGCCCGCAGCTCAACCTCAGCTTCGCCGGCATAAACCACCGTGACCAGCGCACCGCCAGCGGCGGCAACCAGTTCTCGCTGGAACCGCCCGACCAGGGCCTGTGCGCGGGCAACGGCTTCGTGCTCGAGACGGTCAACGACGCGCTGCGCGTGTTCGACCGCAACGGCAACCCGCTGACCGGCGTCACCGCCTTGAACGCCTTCTACGGGTACGCGCCGGCGATCGACCGCACCACCGGGTTGTCCGGGCCGTTCGTCACCGACCCGAGCTGCTACTTCGACAGCGTCACCCGGCGCTGGTTCCACGTCGTGCTGACGCTGGACACCGACCCGGTCAGCGGCGACTTCCTCGGGACCAACCACCTCGACCTCGCCGTCAGCAACACCAGCGACCCGACCGGCCAGTGGACAATCTATGTGGTGCCGGCGCAGGACGACGGCACCCAGGGAACGCCCAACCACGGCTGCGCGGGCGGCCCCTGCCTCGGCGACTACCCGCACATCGGCGCCGACGCCTTCGGCTTCTACATCACCACCAACGAGTACCCGTTCTTCGAGGACGGGTTCCACGCCGCCCAGGTCTACGCGTTCAACAAGTTCGCGCTGGCGGCCAACGCCGCGAACGTGGCCGTGACCCAGTTCGACACGGTCGGCGCCGTGGCCGGCAACCCCGGCTTCACGGTGTGGCCGGCGACCAGCCCGGGCCTGCAGTTCGAGCTGGCGCAGGGCGGCACGGAGTACTTCCTCAGCTCGATGGCGGCCGAGGAGGCCAACGGCAACGGCACCGACAACCGCATCGCGATCTGGGCGCTGAGCCGCACGGCGACGCTGCTCACCTCGCACCCGGCGCCGGTGCTGCGCAACTCGATCATCAGGGTCGGCACCTACAGCATCCCGCCCAAGGCCGACCAGAAGCCCGGCGACTTCCCGCTGGGACAGTGCATCAACGACACCACCCTGCCGACCCCGTTCGGGCCCGGCTGCTGGCAGTTCCTGTTCAACCCCCCTGAGCCGGCCCACGACGAGGTCGAGTCGCACCTGGATTCCAACGACACCCGCATGCAGCAGGTGGTGTTCGCCGACGGCAAGGTCTGGGGCGCGCTCGACACCACCGTCCACGTCGGCGGCGCCGACAAGGCCGGCGTCGAGTTCTTCGTCGTCCGGCCGCACGTCACCGGGTCGGGCGTCAGCGGCTCGCTCGCCAGGCAGGGCTACGTCGGGGTCGCCAACAACAACCTGACCTACCCGGCGGTCGGGGTGAACACCCACGGCGACGGCGTGATCGCCTTCACGCTGGTCGGCGCGGACCACTACCCGAGCGCCGCCTACGCGGGCCTGGACGCCTCCGGCGTGGGGCCGGTCAAGGTCGCCGCGGAGGGGCTCGGCCCCTCCGACGGGTTCACCAGCTACAAGGCGTTCGTCGGCAACCCGCCGCGGACCCGCTGGGGCGACTACGGCGCGACCGCGCCCGACGGCAACACGCTGTGGATCGCCTCCGAGTACATCGGGCAGACCTGCACGCTCGCGCAGTGGGTCGCGGCTCCGCTCGGCAGCTGCGGTGGCACCCGCACCGCGCTCGCCAACTGGGGCACCCGCATCAGCCGGGTCACCCCGTAGCACCACCTCGACGCGGGGGCCGCTCCCTTGAAGGGGCGGCCCCCCGCTCGTTCCCGGGGCGGCTTCCCGCCGGATGCAACCGCGCGCCCCGCGGCCACCTACGGCCGGCTCGTCGGGCAGCGCTACGCCGTCACCGGCGACCTCGCCGAGGCCGAGGACGCCGTCCAGGAGGCGTTCGCCCGGGCGGGGCTAAGATCATCCAGGTCCTCAGCAGGCTCTCGGACGCCGAGCGCAGGGAGTGGCTCGCCTGGCTGCAGGGGGAGACGCCGCCGTGATCGAGATCGAGCCCTTCGGAGCCGTCGACGAGCAGGGGCTGCGCGACGTCGAGCAGGCCCTCGGGGCGCCGCTCCCGCCCGCCTACCGGGAGTTCCTGGCCCGCACCGGCGGTGGCTGGGCGGCGAGGCCGAACTACCTGGTCGGACCGACCTTCGAGGTGGACGTCTTCCTCGGCGTCACCGACGACCCCGGCTACAGGCTCGTGACCAGCCAGTGGGTCGGCTTCGCCGAGCTCCTGCCCCCCGAGGTGATCGTGATCGCCTACGCCGACGCCGGCGAGGTCTGCCTGCAGCTGACCGGCGACCAGGCCGGCCGGGTGCTGTGGCTGAGCCACGACGTCTGGGACGACGTCCCGGAGGGGGAGACCTCCTGGGCCGTCCTGCAGCCCCTCTGCGACGACTTCCAGACCTTCCTCGACAAGGTCCTCCTCCCAGGAGAGCCACCCGAGGAGGCCTGAGCCCGCCCTCGGCGCTGCCGGGATGTGACTTCCCATCACCCGGAATACGCCGTCGAGCGGTTGACCGCCGACCGGCCACATGGTGGAGTCACTGCCCGGTCTCCCAGCCCAGGAGGAGCTCAATGCGGCTTCGCTTGGCCGGCGTCGTTGCCGGCATCAGCCTGCTGGCGTCCAGTGGCGTGTGGGCGCTCGCCCCGGCCGTCGCCCAACCGGCGGCCGCCTCCGGTCACGCCAGAGCGGCGTTGGTGCCGAGCGCCCGCCACCTGAGCAACCGGCACTGGCAGGCACCGCCGACGACCGCCGACTGCCTCGCGCAGATCGGCATCTCCTGCTACGCGCCGTTCCAGCTGCAGCAGGCCTACAACCTCGAGCCGCTGTACGAGCGGGGCCTGACCGGGCGCGGCCGCACCATCGTGATCGTCGACGCGTTCGGCTCGCCGACCGTGCGCCAGGACCTGGCCAAGTTCGACGCCGACTTCGGCCTGCCCGACCCGCCGCACTTCCGCATCATCCAGCCCGCCGGCAAGGTGCCGCCGTTCGACCCGACCGACCCCGAGATGGCCGGCTGGGCCGAGGAGACCAGCCTCGACGTCCAGTGGGCGCACGCGATCGCGCCGGGCGCGAACATCCTGCTGGTCGAGACGCCCGTGTCGGAGACCGAGGGCGTCCAGGGCTTCCCCGAGATCGTCGAGGCCGAGAACTTCGTCATCGACCACGGCCTCGGCGACGTGATCTCGCAGAGCTTCGGCGCCACCGAGGAGACCTTCCCCAACAAGGGGGCCCTGCTCGGGCTGCGCAGCGCGTTCAAGAACGCCGCCAGGCACCACGTCACCGTCCTCGGCTCGAGCGGCGACGCGGGGCCGACCGACTTCCAGCTCGACCTCGAGAGCCTCTACACCCACCGGGTCAACTCCTGGCCCTCCTCCGACCCGCTGGTGACCTCGATCGGCGGCACCCAGCTCCACCTCGACGCCGACGGCAACCGCACCGCGCCCGACAACGTCTGGAACGACCAGGAGCTGTTCGGCACGGCCGCGGCCAGCGGCGGCGGCTTCTCGCACGTGTTCGGCCGGCCGCAGTTCCAGAACGTGGTGCGCAACGTCGTCGGTCGCCACCGCGGCACGCCCGACATCAGCATGAGCGCCGCGGTCGACGGCGGCGTGCTGGTCAACATCGGCTTCACCGGCGGTGACGGGATCACGCCCGGCTACTACGTGTTCGGCGGGACCAGCGAGTCCGCGCCCGAGTTCGCCGGCGTCGTCGCGATCGCCGACCAGCTCGCCCACCACCGCCTCGGGCTGCTCAACCCGCGCCTCTACCAGCTCGGCGCGCGGCGCAGCCGCGGCATCGTCGACGTCACCATCGGCGACAACACCGTCACCTTCACCCAGGGCGGGCAGACCTTCACGGTGCCGGGCTTCCCCGCCGTCCGGGGCTACGACCTGTCGACCGGCTGGGGCACGATCGACGCCGCCAAGTTCGTCCCCGCGCTGGCCCACTAGCCGTCCAGCAGTCCCGATGGGCCCGGCACCCTCGCCGGGCCCATCGCCTTGCCCGGCGGGTCGCGGAGCCGCGGCCGCGGAGGAAACTCTGCTGCGGCCGGCGCCGCCGGCGTGCAAGGCTGGGGCATGCTCAGCGCACGCGACGTCACCGTCGTCCGTGGCGCCCAGGTGGTGCTCGAGCGGGTCGACCTGGTGGTCGACGCCGCCAGCCGCATCGGCGTGCTCGGCCGCAACGGCGCCGGCAAGTCGACCCTGCTTCGGCTGCTCGCCGGCCTGGAGGCGCCCACCTCCGGCACGGTCGACCGCTCCCCACCGGAGCTGACCGTCGGCTACCTCGCCCAGGAGCCGGACCCGCTCGACGGCGAGGCGACCGCCGCCTACCTGCGCCGGCGCACCGGCCTGGCGGCGGCGGAGGTCGCCATGGAGGCGGCCCTCGCCGCCATGCGCCGCCGCCCCGAGGCGGCCGAGCTGCAGGCCTACGACGACGCCCTCGCCCGCTTCCTGGCGCTCGGCGGGGAGGACCACGACGCCCGCGCGCCACGGGTGCTCGCCGAGGTGGGCCTCCGCGCCGAGGTGCTCGGGCTGCCGGTCGCCCGCCTGTCCGGCGGCGAGCGGGTCAAGGCGGGGCTGGCCGCGATCCTGCTCGCCCGCTTCGACGTGCTGCTGCTCGACGAGCCCACCAACAACCTCGACTTCGAAGGGCTCGACCGCCTGGAGGCCTTCCTGGCCGGGACCGGCCGGGGCGTGGTGCTGGTCAGCCACGACCGGGCGTTCCTGTCGGCCACCACCACCCGGATCGCCGAGCTGGACCTGCACAGCCACCGCCTGTCCGAGTACGGCGGCGGCTTCGACGCCTACCAGGAGGAGCGCCGCCGTCGGCGGGAGCAGGCCTACGCCAGCTACGGGGAGGCCAGGACCGAGCGGGCTCGGCTGGAGGCGGCCGCCCGCAAGACGCGCGAGTGGGCCGGCAGCCGGCGGGGCGAGCGGCGCAGCGACAACGACAAGAACCTCGCCGGCAGGCGCAAGGAGCGTGCCACCGCCGGCGCGGCCAAGGCCAAGGCGCTGGAGCGCCGCCTCGAGAGGCTCGGCGAGCCCGAGAAGCCGTGGGAGGGCTGGGACCTGCGCATGGGCCTGCGCGCCGAGCGCCGCAGCGGCGAGGTGGTGGCGAGCCTCGCCGGCGCGACCGTGCGGCGCGGCTCGTTCCGCCTCGGCCCGGTCGACCTGGAGCTGCGCTGGCGCGACCGGCTCGCCCTCACGGGGCCGAACGGCGCCGGCAAGTCGACCCTGCTCGGGCTGCTGACCGGTGAGGTGCGCCCGGCCGGCGGCAGCGTCCGGCTCGGCGCCGGGGTGGTCGTCGGCCACCTCGGCCAGGACCGCGTCGCCGGGCCGGGCAGCCTGCTCGACGCGCTGCGCGAGCGCACCGAGCTGAGCGTCGAGGAGGCCCGCGCGCTGCTGGCCAAGTTCGACCTCGGTGCCGAGCACGCCGCCAGGGCCGAGGCGGAGCTCTCCCCTGGGGAGCGCTCCCGCGCCGGCCTGGCGATGCTGGTCGCGAGGGGCACCAACCTGCTGCTGCTCGACGAGCCCACCAACCACCTCGACCTCGACGCCATCGAGGAGCTGGAGCGCGCCCTCGCCGGCTACGACGGCACCCTCGTGGTGGTCAGCCACGACCGCCGTCTGCTCGCCGCCCTCCACCTCACCCGCCGCATCGAGGTCACCGCCGGCCGCCTCGCCGAGACACCGGTGCCCACCAGCGAGGCGACGGCCCATGGCTGGCGCTGACCCGGTCTACGCGGTCGCCGACCCGGTCGGTGACGCCGAGCTCAACGAGCTGTACGCCGCTGCGTGGGACTCCTTCACGGCACGAGGCTTCCATGCAGTCCTGCGGCACAGCCTGTGCTGGGTGACCGCTCGCGTCGACGGGCGGTTGGTGGGCTTCGTGTACGTCGCCTGGGACGGTGCCAGGCACGCCTTCCTGCTCGACCCCACCGTCCGTCGCGACCACCGGCGCCGGGGCATCGGCGCCCGTCTGGTCGCCATCGCCGCCGAGCAGGCCGCCACGGCTGGGGTGGACTGGCTCCACGTCGACTACGAGCCGCACCTCCACGGCTTCTATCAGAGGTGTGGCTTCACCCCGACCAGCGCCGGCCTGCGGCGTCTCACCTCCAGCCCGGAACGGCCGGACCCAGTCTCCCGCCTCCGGAGGTTGGCTGGCACGCTCGACATCGAGGACGCGTCTCGCGACCTCCGGCTGCGGGACCGGTGTCCATCGCGAACGCCGGTCCCAGGAGGTGCTTCCGTGATCGCCGTGAGTCGGTCCGGTAGGTGCTATCGGTGGCTCGACCTTCAGGTCTGGGGCGTTCGGGCAGCCTCAGCCACCGCCCTGAGCCGTTCGAGGGTGGTGCGCATGCCCTGCTCCAGGTCGGCCTCGCGGTCGCGGGCGCCCGCGGTGCGGAAGCGCAGCCGGCTGGCGAGGCTGAGGGGCTTGGTGAGCAGGAACGACTCGGTCACGCGGGTGCCGGCGCCGTCCGGGGAGAGCTGGTAGCGCCAGACGGTCCAGGGGTTCTCGGGCGGGCCGACGGCGAAGGCGAAGACCTCGCCGGGGACGGCCGCCAGCACCGTGCAGGTGGTCGACCAGCGGGACCAGCCGCGCCGGTTGTGGCCGCGGAAGCGGGCCGACTCGGTCGGTCCCGCCGCGCCGTCGAGCCACTCGGCGCCGGTCGTCTCCGGGCTCCACTCGCCCATGCGGGTGACGTCGCTGACGAGGTCCCAGACGGTCCGCGGCGGGGCGTCGACGTGGACGGTGACGGCGCGCCGGCGCGTGGCGGGGTGGGCCTGGTCGTTCTGGTCGGCTGGGATGGTGCGCATGGCGCTGCTCCTTTGCGCTGGCCGTCAGGAGACGGCGGTGTCCATGGTCTGGCGGTCGCGGGCGTGCCGGGCCAGCCAGTCGCCGACCACGGCGAGGAAGCGGTCCGGCTCGTCGTAGGTGAGGGCGTGGCCGCTGTGGTCGAACACGACCCGCTCGGCCCCGGGGATGCGGCTGGCGATCCGCTCGGCCTGCGGCGGTGCGGCGAGGAAGTCGTGGCGGCCGGCGAGCACCAGGGTCGGCACGCGGACCTGGCCGAGCCGGTCGACCACGCTCCAGCCGGCGAGCACCTCCATGGAGCGCCGCCACGCGGCCGCGTCGAGGACGGTGCGGTCGAGGGCGGCCGTCAGCTCGGCCGGGTCGGCCCGGTGCACCATGTAGGCGACGAAGCCGCGCATCACGGCGGCGAACTCCTCGTCGCCGACCGCCGGCGGGCGACCCGTGAGGCCGGCCAGCTCCGCTGGTGGCGGCGGTCCTTGCTCGCCGCCGGGGCGCTCGGTCGCCCCGAGCTGCCCCGGGGTCGTGCCGACCAGCACCAGCCCGGCGACGCGCGCCGGGTGGCGCACGGCCAGCTCCTGGGCGACGAAGCCGCCGTAGGACCAGCCGAGCACCAGCACCGGCCCCGCTCCGAGCCGCCGCGCGAGCGCGTCGGCGTCGTCGGCGAGCTGCTCCATGGTGAGCGTCTCGAGCGGCGGCCGGCCGGAGCGGCCGTTGCCGCGGTGGTCGTACCAGACCAGCCGCAGCCGCCCGGCGAGCCGCTCGACCACCGGGCGGCACAGCGCGTGGTCGAGCCCGAGGCCGCCGTGCATCACCAGGCAGGTCGGCCCGTCGCCGAACGCCTCGTACCACAGGGTGGTCCCGTTGACCTCCACGGTCGGCATCGGCGCACCTCCGGCGTGTCGCGGTGTTCCTACCGACAAGGCGCGAGCTGGCGCCTCGCGCGGTGCTGGCCGCGCTCCAGCGCAGGCGGTCGCGCGACAATGGCCGGATGCCCCGCAGGCAAGGCGACTTTGGGCGCAGCGGGCGACTCGCGTGCAGGCCCCCCGGCCCTCACGGATGCCCCGCAGGCAAGGCGACCCGCTGGCTCAGCAGCGACTCGCGGTGGTGGTGCTAGCTTCGTCCCATGTCCACACCGTCATTGGTCGGGCGCGATGCGGAGCTCGCCAGGCTGCGGCAGGCCGCGGCCGCGGCCGCCGCCGGCAGTGGCGGGCTGGTGCTGGTAACCGGCGAGGCGGGGATCGGCAAGACCTCGCTGATCGACGCGGCGCTGCGCGGGACCCGGCCGCCGCTGCCGGCGGCGTGGGGCACCTGCCGCGAGGGCGCCGGCGTGCCGGGGCTGTGGCCCTGGGCCGAGGTGCTGCGCAGCTGCCAGGAGGCCGGCCTGGTCACGGCGGCGGAGGAGCCGGCCGCGCTGGCCCTCGGCGCGCTCGCCGCCCTCGCCGAGCGCGAGGCCGGCGACGCCGACGAGAGCATGGAGCGCTTCCGCGTCTTCGACGCCGTCGGCCGCACGCTGCGCCGGGCGGCGGCCGACCGCCCCCTGGCGGTGGTCCTCGACGACCTGCACTGGGCGGACGCCGGCAGCCTGCGGCTGCTGCGCTTCCTCGCGCCGGACCTGCACCGCTCGCGGCTGCTGGTCGTCGGTGCCTACCGCGACGACGAGGCAGGTGCCGAGGGGGCGCTGCTCCCGCTGCTCGACGGCCTGGCATCCCGGGCGGCGACGCTGCCGCTGCGCCACCTCGACCAGCGCCAGGTGGGGGAGCTGGTCACGCGCCTGGGCGGCGAGCGGCCGAGCGGCGCGGCCCTGGCGGCCATCCACCGCCGCACCGGCGGCAACCCCTTCTTCGTGCAGCAGGTCACCCAGCTCGGCGCGGAGCTGTCGGATCCGCCGGCCGGCGTCCGCGACGTCGTCGGGCGGCGCCTCGAGCGGCTGCCACGGTCCTGCGTCGAGCTGCTGGAGGTCGCCGCCGTGGTCGGGCGCGAGGCCGGCACGCGGGTGCTGGCGCGCGCCACCGGGCGGCCGCCAGCCGAGGTCGTCGGCGCCCTCGACGCGGCGGTCGGCGCGCGCGTGGTGGAGCCCGCCGCCGGGGACGCGGTCCGCTTCGCGCACGACCTGTTCCGTGAGGCCGTCTACGCGGGGCTGGACTCGGTGACCAGGGCGAGGCTGCACGGCCGCGTCGCCGACGCCCTCGAGGAGGTGACGCCGCCCACCCAGCCGGGCCTGGCCGCCGACCTCGCCAGGCACCGGGTCGCGGCCACGGCCGTCGGCGAACCGGCCGAGGCGCTCCCCTACGTCCGCCGCGCGGCCGCCGAGGCCAGCGCCGGGCTGGCCTTCGAGGAGGCCGCCGTGCACCTGGCGGAGGGGGTGCGGCTGGCGGCCCTCGCCGCCGACCCGGAAGCGCACCGGGCGCTCCTGCTCGAGCTGGGCGACGCCCACCGGCGTGCCGGCGACCTCGGCGAGGCCCGCCGCGGCTACCTGCGGGCCGCCGCCGACGCCCGCGCGGCGGGCGACGCGACCGCGCTGGCCCGTGCCGCGCTCGGCGTCCACCACGTCGGGGCCGCCACCTGGTCGAGCCACCAGGAGGCGATCGAGCTGCTCGAGGAGGCGCTGGCGGCGCGCGGGGAGACGCCGGATCCCGAGACCGCCCGGCTGCTCGCCGGCCTGGCGCGGGAGTTGGCGCACGGGCCGGGCGACCGGGAGCGGGCGCTGCCGACCAGCGAGCGGGCCGTCGCCATGGCCCGTGACCTCGGCGACCCGCCCACGCTGGCGCTGTGCCTGTTCGCCCAGCACGACGCCGTGTGGGCGCCCGGCAGCGCGCGGCGGCGGCTCGAGGTGCTCGACGAGATGGCCGCGGCCGCGACCGCCGCCCGCGACCCCGTGCTCGGCTGGGAGGCGCTGTTCGGCCGTTTCGTCGCGCTGCTGGAGCTGGCGGACCCTGCCGCATACCCCGTATTCCTCCAGGTCGTGGAGGCGGCCGACCGGCTCGGGCAGCCCCACTACCAGTGGATCGTGCACTCGCGGCGGGCGGTGCTCGCGATGCTCGCCGGCCGCCTCGACGAGGCCGAGTCGCTGATCGACCGGGTCGCCGCCGGCGCGGAGCGGCTCGGCGAGCCCGACGGTCCCAACGTGGTCGGCCAGCTCATCGGCTCGCTGGCCGCCACGCGCGGCGACCTGGCCACCGTCGCCGAGGGCATGGCGGCGGTGGGGGCGGCGGGGGGCCTGCCGCCGTGGATCGCGGCCTCCTGGCAGGCGATGGTCCGCCTGCACCAGGGGGACGCGGCCGGGGCGGCCGAGCTGGTCCGGCCCTGGGCCGAGCAGGCCATCGCGCAGTCGCGTGGCTGGCAGGTCCTGGGCGCCGCGGCGACGGTCGCCGAGGTCGCCGCGGCCGCCAGGGACGAGCCACTGTGCGCGCTGGCGGAGCGGCTGCTGCGGCCGCACGCGGGCGGGCTGGTGGTCACCGGCGGCGCGGTCGAGGTGGCCGGCCCGGTCTCGTTCTACCTGGGCCTGCTGGCGGGGGCCGCGGGGCGGCCGCAGGAGGCGCTCGGCCACGTCGCCGACGCGCTGGCCCAAGCCGAGCGGATGGACGCGCGCCCCTGGGTGGCGCGGCTGCACCACCAGCTCGGCGTCACCCTCGCCGAGCGCGGCGGCGCCGAGGACCGGCAGGCGGCGGAGCGGCACCTGCGCGCCGCGGCGGACGGCGCCGAGCGGCTCCGCCTGGCCTTCCTCGCCGACCAGGCCCGCGCGCGGCTCGGGCTGGTGGCGGCGCCCGAGAACGTCTTCCGGCGCGAGGGCGACGTCTGGGCCCTCGGCTTCGGCGGCATGGTGGTGCGGCTCCCCGACGCCAAGGGCCTGCGCGACATCGCCAGGCTGCTGGCCGCCCCCGGCAAGGACCTGCCCGCGGCGGTCCTGCTCGGCTCGGAGGCGAGCGCCGAGGCCGCCACCGGGTCCGACCCCGTCCTGGACGAGACGGCGCGGAGCGCCTACCGGCGGCGCCTGGCCGACCTCGACGAGGAGATCGGCGACGCCGAGCAGGCCGCCGACCCGGAGCGCGCCGCCCGCGCCCGGGCCGAGCGCGACCAGCTGGTCGACGCCCTGTCGGCGGCGTACGGCCTCGGCGGGCGCGCGCGCCGGCTCGGGGACGCGGCCGAGCGCGCCCGCAAGACGGTGACCGCCCGCATCCGCGACAGCCTCGGCCGCATCGAGGCGCGCCACCCGCAGCTCGGCGACCACCTGCGCGCCTCGATCGTGACCGGCACCGCCTGCTCCTACCGCCCGGCCGAGCAGGTGCGCTGGCGGCTGTGAGCCGCGAGTCCTAGCGGTAGTCGGGGTTGTCGAAGTCGAAGCGGCAGCCGGCCTCCCACTCGGAGCGCTGGTTGCCGTGCGCCGGGATGCCCCCGGCCGCCTTGAGCATCTTGGCGAGGTGCATCAGGTTCCAGGTCGCGAACGTGGTGTTGCGGTTGGTGAAGTCGTTCTGCGGGCCGCCCGAGCCGGGGTCGAGGTAGGACGGGCCCGGTCCGGCCTCGCCGATCCAGCCGGCGTCGGCCTGCGGCGGGATGGTGTATCCGAGGTGCTGCAGGCTGTAGAGCAGGTTCATGGCGCAGTGCTTGACGCCGTCCTCGTTGCCGGTGATCAGGCAGCCGGCGACGCGGCCGTAGTAGGCGTACTGGCCGGCGTCGTTGAGCAGGTGGGAGCAGGCGTAGAGGCGCTCGACCACCTGCTTGGTCACCGAGCCGTTGTCGCCGAGCCAGATGGGCCCGCACAGCACCAGGATGTCGGCGTCGAGCACCTGCCGGTAGATCTCCGGCCACTCGTCGCGCTCCCAGCCGTGCTCGGTCATGTCCGGCCACACGCCGGTGGCGATGTCGTGGTCGACCGCTCGCAGCACGCTGACGGCGACCCCGTGGCGCTCCATGATCGCCCGGCTCACGTCGATCAGCCCCTGGGTGTGGCTCAGCTCCGGGGAGCGCTTCAGGGTGCAGTTGACATACAGGGCGCGCAGCTCGTCGAACCTCCAGGTGTCTTCGGCGGCGCCGGTCAGGTCGCTCTGGGTCATCGCGGGGTCTCCTCGGGCTGGTGGCCGGTCGGCGGTGGGTGTCCATCGCCGTAGCCCGGGTGTCGCGGCCAGACGACGACGGACGGGACGCCGTGTCGGCGCCCCGTCCGTCGCCCCCCGGGCGGCTGCCTCAGCCGGTCGGGGTCGTCGGCTTCTCCCTGGTCACCGGCTCTTCCGTGGCCTGGAGGTCGGTGACGTGGGTGGTGCCGTAGCCCTCCGTCTCCGGGTGCCCGTGCTCGCCGCTGGTGAGCGCGAACTCCTCCTCGGGAGAGAGCACCAGGCGGTGCCGGCCGGCGATCGCGAAGTACAGCACGCCGAGCACGAAGTAGATCAGCGTGCCGTAGACGCCCGGCCGGTAGGTCTCGTTGGAGTACAGCGAGATCAGCGAGATCAGCGCGATCGTGCCGGCGATCCCCGCGCCCCACTCGTTGACCGGGCTGCGGTAGGGCCGGGCGATGTGCGGCAGCCGGCGGCGCAGCAGGATGAACGAGAGGCACTGCATGAAGTAGGAGATGACCGCGCCGAACACCGCCATGTACAGCAGCGCGCCGACGATCTGCCCGGCGAACTTGCCGCTGCTCTTGCCCAGCTCGTAGATGAGCACGGCGAGGGCGTAGCCGACGACCGCGCCGGCGATGAGCGCCCGCTGGGGCGTGTGGCGGGTGCCGTGCGTGACCGAGAGCCACTTCGGGAAGTAGCCGGCCCGCGACAGTGAGTAGGTGTTGCGGCCGTAGGCGTAGATGATGGTGAAGAAGCTGGCGATCAGCCCCACCAGCCCGATCAGCGCGAGCAGCTCGGCCGCGGTCCCCTCGCCGAAGACCCCCTTGAAGCCGTCGAACAGCGGCGTGGCCGAGATGCCGATCTTGTCGGCGCCGCCGTCGACGCCGGTGTTGAGGAACAGCGTCAGCGCGCCGGCGATGAGCAGCGTGGTCATGCCCCAGATGGTCGCCCGCGGCACGTCGCGCTTGGGGTCGTGCGACTCCTCGGCGGCCAGCGGCAGCTCCTCGATCGCCAGGAAGAACCAGATCGCGAACGGGATCGCCGGGAAGATCCCCCCGAGCCCGTGCGGCAGGAAGCTCGACGCGCCGGCGTCGGGCTTGATGTTGGTCCACAGGCCCGCGTCGAACTTGCCGGAGACCAGCACCGAGATGAAGAAGAACGCGAGGATGCCGAGGGCGAGGATGTTGATCACCACGGTGAACCGCATCGTGGCCTCGATGCCCACGATGTTGATCCACACGAACACCACGTAGAAGATCAGCCACCAGGTGACCGGGCTGTTCCAGAACGGCTCGCCGGCCAGGTCGAAGAGCCCCACGACGATGTCGTGCATCAGGAAGCCCATCGCCCCCACCACCACGGCGGGGGTGATCACGTACTCCATGTTCTCGGCGAGGCCGGTGACGAACCCGCCCCACGGCCCCATCGCCGAGCGGGCGAACGAGTAGGCGCCGCCGGTGTGCGGCAGGGCCGGCGACATCTCGGCGATGCTGAAGCAGAGGCCGTAGTACATCATCGCGATGAACACGGTCGCGATCAGCAGGCCGCCGAAGCCGCCCGCGTCGAGCCCCAGGTTCCAGCCGTAGAAGTCGCCGGAGATGACCGCCGCGACGCCGAGCGACCACAGCGACCAGAAGGCCGCGTGGCGCCGCAGCTTCCGGTTGACGAAGTAGTGGTCCCCGGCTTCCTCGTAGCTCACCGATCCGACTCGGCGTCGCTCTTGAGCCACTGGCGCAACCCCCTCCGGCCCCTCGTCCGTGGCGGCCACGGCGAGAATTTGTCTGACATGCGTGGACGCTGCGGGCATGGTAAGGGTGGCTCAAGAGCGAGTCAAGCCGGGACCTGCGTAGTCACGCCTGTACGCGGGTGTACGCCACCAAGGGGGACTTGCTTGACCCGCTCCAAGTTGTCTGACATATACTCGTCTGCGGGATGGAGATGGCACGGCGCGGCGTCGACGGCGCCCCCGGTAGGGGGCGCAAGCCACGACCGCGGCTGCGCTCGGTCTCGGTGCAGGACGAGCTGCGGCAGCGGATCGACCACGGCAGGCTCCCGGCCGGGACCCGCCTCCCCTCCGAACCCGACCTCGCCACCGAGCTCGGCGTCTCCCGGGCGACCCTGCGCGAGGCGCTGCGCGCCCTGGAGGACGAGGGGCTGCTGCGGCGGCGCCAGGGCTCGGGCACGTACGTCGCCGACCGTCCCCGCATGGCCAACAGCCTGGACGTGAACTTCGGCGTCACCGAGGCGATCAACGCGGCCGGGATGCGGGCGGGGATCGTCGACCCGCGCCACTGGACCGAGCCGGCCTCGGTCGGCGAGGCGACCCGCCTGGAGCTGGAGCCCGGCCAGGACGTGCTGGTGGTCGAGCGGGTGCGCACCGCCGAGGGCCGGCCGGTGGTCCTCTCCCGCGACGTCGTCCCCGCCAGCCTGGTGGGCGGCCGGGCGCAGGTCGTGGAGCAGATGCTGCGCCGGTCGATCTACGAGGTGCTCGAGCGGGACCTCGGCGTGGTCATCCACCACGGCGTCGCCAGGTTCCGGCCGGTGCGGGCCGACCACGCCGTCGCCAAGCGGCTCGGCGTCCCGCGCGGCGAGCTGATCCTCTACCTCTGGCAGGTCGACTACGCGGAGGACGGCGCCGCCGTCCTCTCCTCCCACGAGTTCCACCTCGCCGACGCCTTCGACTTCTCGGTGGTCCGGCGGGGGCCCGGAAGGAGGTTCACTTGACGACGCAGGTCGGAGTGTCCATGCGCCTCAAGCGGGTGATCGACCCGGCCGGGGTCTCGCTGATCTGTGCCCTGGACCACGGCATGACCTCGCCGACGTTCCTCGAGCCGCTGGCGGACGTCGCCGGCCGCACCGCCGAGGCGGTCGCCGGCGGGGCCAACGTGATCATGATGTCCAAGGGCATGATCCGCATCGCGGCGCCGGCCTTCCAGCCGACGACCTCGCTGGCGCTGCTGCTGTCGGCCTCGGCGCTGCCGTCGAAGGCGCAGCCCGAGGTGGTCCAGATCGCCGAGGTGGAGGAGGCGCTGCGCCTGGGCGCCGACGCCGTGGTGCTGTTCACGGCGCTGGGCGGGGACGCCGAGGCGGGCATGATCCGCACCCTCGCCGGGATCGGGCGGGAGTGCGCCGCGCTGGGCATGCCGCTGATCGCCGAGGCGGAGTTCCCCACCACCTACGCCCAGGTCGAGGACCTGACCGAGCAGTACGGCTTCGAGTACCTGCGGCGCAACGTGCGGCTCTGCGCCGAGCTCGGCGCCGACATCGTCAAGACCAACTGGCCGGGCGACGAGGACTCGTTCGCCCGCCTGGTGGAGGCCGCCGCCGGCATCCCGGTGGTGCTGGCGGGCGGTTCGCGCCTGGAGGACCAGGAGCTGCTGCGCCGCATGGAGGCGGCGATGGCCGCCGGCGGCATCGGCTGCTCGGTGGGGCGCAACATCTTCATGCACCGCTCGCCCGAGGCGATCACCCGCGCCCTCTCCAGGGTCATCAGGGAGCGCTGGAGCGCCGAGCGCGCCACCGAGGAGCTGGAACAGGTGACCCTCGAGGAGGCCGCGCCGTGAGGGCCGCGTTCATGACCGGCCGCGACGCGGTGGAGGTCAGGGAGGCCGACGAGCCGGCCCTCGACCCCAGCGGCGCGGTCCTGCGGGTGGAGGCGTGCGGCATCTGCGGCACCGACGCCAGGACCTTCTTCAACGGCGACCCGCGCGCCCCCGCCCCGTGGGTCCTCGGCCACGAGCCCGTCGGGATCCTGGAGCGGGTCGGTCCCGACGCGGTCCTGCCGCCGGGGGTGAAGGAGGGCGACCGCGTCTTCCTCGCCAGCATCCTGACGTGCGGGACCTGTGCGCAGTGCAGCGACGGCTTCCAGAACCTCTGCGAGCACCACCTGCTCTACGGCTACGACCCCTTTCCCGGCGCCTACGCCGAGCTGGCGCCGGTACCGCCGATCGCCACCAAGAACCTCATCCCGCTCCCGCACGACCTGCCGTCGGACCTGGCGACCGTGGCCGACCCGTTCGCCTGCGCCCTCAACGGGATCGAGGTGCTCGACGTCCGCCTCGGCGACGAGGTGGTGATCCTCGGGGCCGGCCCGATCGGCTGCTGGCAGGCGGTGATGGCGCGCGACCGCGGGGCGGGCAGGGTGTACCTCAGCGACGTCAGCCGCGACCGCCTCGAGCTCGCCCTGCGCGCCGTCGGCGCGTTCGTGGACGACGCCTGGGTGGCCGGCGAGGACAACGGCGTCGCCGAGGCGATGAGCCGCACCGGCGGGGCGGGCGCCGCCCGCGTCAGCGTGGCGGCGCCGTCCAAGCAGGCGCAGCAGGCGGCCCTCGAGATCGCCGCCAAGCGCGCCAAGGTGGTGTACTTCGCCGGGCTCCCCAAGCACGACCCGGTCAGCCCGCTCGACATGAACCAGCTCCACTACAAGGAGCTCGCCATCCTCGGCGCCTACGGCGCCACCCCGCGCCAGTACCGCATCACCATGGGCTACCTCGACCGCCGCCGCGACGAGCTCGCCGCGGTGGTCACCCACCGCTTCCCGCTGGACGAGATCGCGCAGGCGTTCGAGACGATCCGCTCCGGCGCCGGGCTGAAGATGGTCATCCTCCCGTGAGCGCCCCCTACGTGATCGGCTGCGACGTCGGCAGCCAGGGGACCAACGCGGCGCTCTACGGCGCCGACGGCACCCTGGTGGCCTCCGCCTACGAGGCCTACGACGTGGCCTTCCCGCACCCGGGCTGGGCCGAGCAGGACCCGCGGCTGTGGACCGCGGCGCTGCACGCCGCGATCGCGCGGCTGCTCGCCGAGGTGCCGGAGGGGCCGTCGGCGGTCAAGGGGCTGTCGTTCGGGTCGCAGCTCGACGGCATGGTGGTGTGCGACCGGCGCGGCGAGCCGCTGCGGCCGGCGATGATCTGGA
Source organism: Actinomycetes bacterium (assembly GCA_036377075.1). Classification (GTDB taxonomy): domain Bacteria; phylum Actinomycetota; class CALGFH01; order CALGFH01; family CALGFH01; genus DASUZB01. Next base: position 46,791 of record DASUZB010000199.1, read on the forward strand.
TGGACCGGCGCGCGGAGCCGCAGGCCGCCGCCCTCGCCGAGCGGCTGCCGCCGGCGAAGTTCTACCGCCTCGTCGGCGCCAACCTGGACTCGTCGCACGCGGTGTTCAAGGCGCTGTGGGTCCGCGACCAGCAGCCCGAGGTGTTCGCCGAGGCGGCGCACCTGATGCCGCCCGGCTCGTACGTGCTGCGCGAGGCCGCCGGCGTGCTGGCGGTCGACTACTCCAACGCCTCCTCGCTCGCCCTGCTCGACCCGCGCACCCGGGCCTGGTCGGCGCCGGTCCTCGAGGCCGCCGGCATCGACCCGGCGATGCTGCCCGAGCTGGCCGCCGGCACCCAGCCGGTCGGCCCGGTCACCGCCGCGTTCGCGGAGGCCACCGGGCTGTCGCCGGAGACGGTCGTGGTGGTGGGGTGCGGCGACGAGATGGCGGCCACCCTCGGCGCGGGCGTCTTCGCCCCCGGCGAGGTCTGCGACGTGGTCGGCACCGCCGAGCCGGTCTGCGCCGCCTCGGCCGAGCCGCGCGAGGACCCCACCATGCTGGTCGAGTGCCACCCGCACGCCGACCCCGACGTCTGGCTGCTGGAGAACCCCGGGTTCGTCTCCGGCGGGAACCTGCGCTGGTGGCGGGACGAGTTCGCGCCGCGGGAGCGGGACGCCGAGGCCCGCGGCGAGGGCGACGCCTACGACCTGGTGACCGCGCCCGCCGCGGCGCTGCCGCCGGGCGCGGAGGGCCTGGTGTACCTGCCGTGCATGCAGGGGGCGATGGCGCCGGAGTGGAACGGGGCCGCCCGCGGCGTCTTCTACGGGCTGACCCTCGCCCACACCAGGGCGCACCTCACCCGGGCGCTGCTGGAGGGCAGCGCCTATGCCCTGCGCGACATCCTCGAGGCGATGCGCGCCGCCGGGTTGGAGGTCCGCCGCCTGACGATCGTCGGCGGCGGCGCCAAGGGCGCGCTGTGGCGGCAGATAAAGGCGGACGTGACCGGCCTGCCGGTGCGCGTCCCCAGCAGCGTGGAGACGACCGCCACCGGCGCGGCGATCCTCGCGGCGGTCGGTGGGGGCCTGCACGCGAGCGTCGCCGACGCCGTCGCGGCGTTCGTCGCCTACCAGCCGGAGGAGCAGGTGCCCGACCCGGAGCGCCAGGAGCGCTACGCCGAGGCCTACCGCCGCTACCGCGAGGTCTACTTCGCGCTCAAGCCGGTGTTCGAGCGGGCCTGACCGCTCGGCGGTCCGGTGAGCGTGGCGGTGGCGGCCGACGCCGCCATCCAGGCGCCCGCGTAGGCGAAGCCGACCGCCGGCGACAGCGCCGCGTACAGCGCGCCGACGATCGTGGACGAGAGCAGGTCGCCGGCCGACTGCAGGCCGCCGAGCAGGCCGAAGCCGCTGCCCCGGAGCCGGTCGGGCAGCAGGCTGGCGACCATGGTCGACTCCGCCGCCTCGGCCAGCCCGATGCCGGCGCCGGCGACGCAGAACAGGGCCAGCAGCGCCGGCCAGGCGCGCAGCTCGAGCGCGAAGCCGCCGTAGGCGACGACGTAGGCGGCCGCGGCGGCGGTGAACGCCCGCCGCGGTCCCGCCCGGTCGATCCAGGCGCCGCCGAGCAGCGCGGCCAGCGCCGCCACCGCGTTGTGGCCGGCGTAGAGCAGGATCGCCAGCGAGGCCGCCGCGGTCGCGGAGCGGGCGCCGTGGTGCAGGAGCTGGCTGGCGCGCAGGATCAGCAGCGTGGTGGTGACGTTGCCGAGCTCGAACATGGCGACGGGGAGGAGCTGGCGCGGCAGCCCGGCCCGCCGCAGGCCGTCCAGCTGTAGGCGGGCGCGCCCGCGGGCGCGGGTCACGACCCGCGGCGCCCTGGCGGCGGCGACGGTGACCGCCGCGGCCGCCAGCAGGCCGGGGACGATCGCGAACCAGAACGCGTGGCGGACGCCGACGGTCGCGACCAGCAGCGAGGCGAGCAGCGGCCCGGCGACCGCGCCGAGGTTGTCGCCGGCCCGCTCCACCCCGAAGGAGCGGCCGTAGGCGTCCGCCGGCGCGAGGCTGGCCAGCAGCGCGTCCCTGGCCGGCCCGCGGGCGCCCCGGGAGACCCAGGCGGCGGCCCGCAGCGCCCCAGCCTGCCAGGCCGTCGCGGCCAGCCCGATCGCGGCGGTGAACACGCCGGTGAGCAGGTAGCCACCGCGGGCGATGCGCGCCCGCGCGGCCGGGTCGTTCGCCGCCGGGCCCGCCAGCAGCTTGGCGACGCCGAGCAGCCCGTCGGAGAGCCCCTCGATGACGCCGAGGACCCCGGCGGAGCCGCGCAGCACGCCGGTGACGAAGCTGGGCAGGACGGCGGTGGCGATCTCGTGGCCGGCGTCGCTGAAGAAGCTCGCCGCCCCCACCCCGGCGACCCCGGCCGAGACCCACGGCGGCCGGCCGGCCTCGCCGCCGGTCCCCGCCGCGCCGGGCTCCCGCGGCGTCGGTGTCCCTTCCACGCCACCAGCAGACCCGATCGCCGCCGCCGGTGCCAGCGGGCACGGCTACGGCAGGCCCGCGAGCGCCTCGAGGACGTGGTCGACGGTGATCGCGGCGAGGCCGGGGTCGAGCCGGCGACCGTGCGGGTCGCCGCGGCGGCCCGCCCACAGCGCGCGGTGCCAGGGACGCGCCGGCGGTCCCCAGAGTGCCGGCGGGACCGGGCCGAAGAGCACCACCGAGGGGGTGGCGAAGGCGGTCGCCAGGTGGGCGACACCGGTGTCGCCGCAGACCACGCGGCCGGCGTGCCCTACCAGGCGGGCGAGGGCGAGCAGGTCGCCGCCGGCGTGGACGGCCGCACCGGGCAGGCCGGCGCCGCCCGCGACCCGGCGGGCCAGCTCCTCCTCGCCCGGGCCGGCGGTGACCAGCACCGTGCGGCCCGCGGCGCGCTCGGCCCGCGCCACCGCGGCGAAGCGCCCGGGCGGCCAGCGCCGCGCCGGGCTGCCGGCGCCCGGGTGGATCACGGTGGCGCCGGCAAGCCCGGCTACGGGCGGCGCGGGCCTGGGCAGCTCGAGGCGCGCCGGGTCGGCCGGGATGCCGTGCTCGGCCAGGAGCCGGCACCAGCGGGCCACCTCGTGCTCGCCGGCCTGCCAGCGGGGCGCGCCGGCGCTGGCCGGCACGGCCGGGTGGGCGAAGGCGAGCAGCCGGCCCGGCCCGGCCGCCAGCAGCAGCCCGTGGCTCTCCGGGCCGCGGCCGTGGAGGTTCACGGCCACCTCGGCGCCGGCCAGGCGGTGGTGGGGCGGCCCGTCCAGCCCCGCGGTCGGGACCAGCTCGTCGGCGAGGCCGCCGAGCCGGACCAACGGCGCCAGCGCCGCGGGGCAGGCCAGCAGCCGCCGCGCGCCCGGGAAGGCCTCGGCGACCGCCCGCATCGCGGGGACCGTGGTCAGCAGGTCGCCGAGCCCGAGGGCGCGCAGCACCACCACCCTCGGGCGCCTGGAGGTCACGGCCAGGAGCTCTCCCGCGACGGCGCCACCACCAGCTCGCGGACCTCGCAGCCGGGCGGCTGCGAGAGCGCGAACAGCACCGCGGCGGCGACCTCCTCCGGCCGGTTGAGCTTGGCGTCGGGTGGCGGCTTGTAGCGCTCGTCGCGCTGGTCGAAGAAGGCGGTGTCCATGCCGCCGGGGACCAGCAGGGTCACCCCGACCCGGCCGGCGGTCTCGGCGGCCAGCGCGCGGGTGAGGCCGACCACGCCGAACTTGCTGGCGCAGTAGGCGGTGGCGTCGCTGACGGCGCGCAGCCCCAGGGTGGAGGCGACCGTGACCACCGTGCCCCGGCTGCGTTCCAGCCAGGGCAGCGCGGCCCGCACGACCGCGGCGGTGCCGAGCAGGTTGACCGCGACCACCCGCTCCCACGCCTCGGCGGGCACCTGGGCGAGCGGCCCGCAGCTGTCCACCCCTGCCGCGCTGACCAGCGCGTCCAGCCGGCCGGCCCGTTCGGCCATGCGGGCGACGGCGGCCTCGGCCGCGCGGCCGTCGGCGAGGTCGACCAGCTCGTGCTCGACCTCGAAGGGAGGCGGGTTGCGGTCGAGGACCAGCGGGCGGCCGCCCCGGGCGGCGACGGCACTGGCGACCGCCGCGCCGAGGCCGGAGGAGCCGCCGGTCACCAGGACGACTCCGAGGCCGTCGCCGGCCGTTGTCCGATCAGTGGTTGGCACGTCGAGCGGCCTCCTTCACCAGGCGGGTCGTGGAGCGACCCGGGAGGTAGGGCAGGGTCACCGCCTGCCCGCCCCAGGAGGCGAGCAGGGCGGTCTCGGGCAGGTCGGCGAGGGCGTGGTCGCCGCCCTTGGCGAACACGTCGGGCCGCAGCCGGTCGAGGGTCGCCTCCGGCGTGCCCTCGTCGAAGACGACCACGGCGTCGACGGACTCCAGGGCCCACAGCACCGCGGCCCGGTCGGCCTCGCCGACCAGCGGCCGGCCCGGCCCCTTGAGCCGGCGCACCGACGCGTCGGAGTTCAGGCAGACGACCAGGCAGTCGCCGAGCTGCCTGGCGGCCCGAAGGGTGGCGACGTGGCCGGCGTGCAGCAGGTCGAAGCAGCCGCCGGTGGCCACCACCGTGCCCCGGCGCGCCCGCACCGCCGCGATCACGGCCTCGGCCCGCTCCCAGCCGGTGGCGGGGGACGCGGCGGCGCCTGCTCCGCCGTCCGGCGGCGCGTCCCCCTGGCCGCCCTGCCCGTCGAGCGGGACTGCGGCGGCGCCGCCGGCGGCGACGAAGGCGGACGCGGCGGCGACCGCGCCGGCCACCGCCTCCGACGGCAGCGCGCCGTCGGCCAGCAGCGCGGTCGCGGTCGCGGCGAACTGGTCGCCGGCGCCGCAGGGGTCGCCGCCCGGCGCCGGCGTCGCCGGCACCACCAGGGGCGGGGCGTCCCCGCCGAGCAGCAGGGCGCCGCGGGCGCCGAGGGTCACCGCCACCGCGGCCGCCCGCCAGCGCTCCGCCACGGCGCGGGCGCGGGTGGTGACCGCCGCCAGGCCGTCGCCGCGGACGCCCGGCACCAGCCGGGCGCTCTCGGCGTGGTTCGGGGTCGCCAGCCGCACCCCGGCGACCGGGGTCGCACCCCTCGGGTGGGGGTCCCAGACCAGCGGCACCCGCGCCGGCAGCTCGGACAGGGCGTGCCGCACGGTCGGCTCGGCGGCGACGCCGCGGCCGTAGTCCGCGACCAGGACCGCGTCGGCCAGCGCCAGGGCGCGCAGGCCGGCGGCGCCGATCGCGCCGACCGTGCCCGCCTCGCCGCCGCGGTCCAGCCGCAGCAGCGTGCGGCCGGCGGCCCGGACGCGGACCTTCTCCGGGGTGGCGCCGTCCAGGCCCAGGTCGACCAGCTGCACGCCGGCCGCGCCGAGCAGGCCGGCCAGCTCCCGTCCCGCCTCGTCGCCGGCCAGGGCGGTGACCAGCACCACCTCGCGGCGCCCTGCCCGCGCGGCCAGGGCGGCGGCCAGCCCGGCGCCGCCCGGCCGTGGTCGTTCCTCGGGCCCGTCGACCACCGGCACCGGCGCGTCGGGGCAGAGCCGCTCGACCCGGCCCTCGACGTCCCGGTCCAGCAGGGCGTCGCCCAGTACCACCAGCGGGCCGCTCACCGCGCGCCTCCGAGGATGGCGTGCCGCGGCACGCCCGCGCGGACGGCACCGCCCGCCGCGATGCGCGCGTACACCTCGAGGGTCGACGCGGCGATCCGGTCCCAGCCGTAGCGGCGGCGCGCCCGCCGCGCCCCGGCGCGGCCGAGGTTGGCGCGCCGGTCCGGGTCGTCGAGCAGCGCGGCGACCGCCTCGGCGACCCGGTCCGGCTGGTGGGCGGGCACGTGCAGGCCGGTGGCGCCGTCGACCACGGTGTCGACCAGGCCGCCGACGGCGGCCGCGACCACCGGCACGCCGCAGGCCATCGCCTCCAGCGGGACCATCCCGAAGGGCTCGTACCAGGGGACGCAGACGACCACGTCGGCCGAGCGGTACAGGGCGGGCAGCCGCGCCCGCGGGACCCGCCCGAGCAGGTGCAGGCGGTCGGCGACGCCCAGCTCCCGGGCGAGCGCGGCGAGGCGGCGGGCCTCGGCGTCCTCGCCCAGCCGGCTGGCCTCCGGCCCGCCGGCGACCAGCAGCTCGGCGCCGGGCACGCGCGCCAGGGCGGTGACCGCGTCGCCGATGCCCTTGCGCTCCACCAGCCGGCTCACCACCAGCAGGCGGTGCCTGCCAGGCGTGCGCGGCTCGGCCGGCCCTACCGGGGTGAACAGCTCCAGGTCGACGCCGCAGGGCACCACCACCGTGCGCTGCAGCTCGGCGCCGAGCCGGGCCAGCTCGAAGACCTCGTCGGAGCAGGTGGCCACGATCGCGTCGGCCCGGCGCACGATCGCCCGCTCGGTCGCCACCCGCTCGGGCGGGCTGCTGTCGTTGGCGCCCTGGTGGCGGCGCTTGACCACGCCGAGGGCGTGGAACGTCTGCGCCACCGGGAGCCCGAGCCGCCGCGCGGCGTCCAGGGCGGCGAGCCCCGACATCCAGAAGTGGGCGTGGACGACCTCGGGCGGCCGCGCTCGCCAGGAGCGCCACAGCCCCTCGGCGAGCTCGCCCATGTACGGCATGAGCCGGTCCTTCGGCAGCGGCCGCGGCGGCCCGGCGGCGACGTGCTCGACGGTCACGCCGGGGGCGAACGGCACCCGCTCGGGCAGGCCGGGGTCGTCCCGCCGGGTGTGGACCACCACCTCCGCGCCCTGCCTGGCCATCGCGGTCGCCAGCGCGGCGACGTGGACGTTCTGGCCGCCGGCGTCGACGCCGCCGAGCACCGCCAGCGGGCTGGCGTGCTCGCTCACCATCGCGACCCTCACCGCGCCACCTCCTCGAGGAGGCGGTCCCAGTCGGCCAGGAACCGCGCCAGCCCGTAGCGGTGGGTGACCCAGGCCCTGGCGGCCTTGCCGGCGACGCGGGCGGCCTCCGGGTCGGCGACCAGCTCGCGGGCGGCGGCCACCAGCTCCCCGACGCGGGTGGAGAGCGCCCCGGCCGCCGGCGGGACGGCCTCGACCACCTCGGTGGTGGCCAGCGCGACCACCGGCATGCCCAGGTGCATCGCCTCCAGCAGGGAGAGCCCGAGCGAGGTCCAGCGCACCGGGTGCAGGTAGACGCGGCGCCTGGCCAGCTCCGCGTGCAGCCGCGCCTGGGGCAGGTCGCCGGCCGCCCTGACCGGCGGACCGACCGCCTCGGCGCCGATGCCGAACAGGTCGACCGGCACGGCGGCGGCGAAGCGGGGGAGCAGGTCGGTGCCGGTCACGCGGCCGCGCCGCGCGGCCTCGTTGAGCACCGCGGCGGCGCGGGGCAGCTCGCCGCTGTAGCGCTCGCCCGGGTCGGGGATGCCGTGCTCGATCACCCGGGTGGGGGTGCCGGCGGTGTCCCAGAACAGGTCGTTGAAGTGGGTGACGTGGACGACGACCAGGTCGTCGCGCCCGGCCGCCGGGTGGCGCATGTGCGCCCCCCGGCCCTGCGGGGCGTTGTGCTCCACGTACACGGCCGGGACGTCCCGGCCCGGCCGCCGGCCGCCGAGCCACGCCCGCGCCAGCCCGTCCAGCTCCTCCGGGCGCTGCAGGACGACGACGTCGACCTCGGCGGTGGCGGCCTGCTCGGGGGTGACCTCGACGGCGCGGTCCGGCCAGTCGTAGGTCCGCGCCCGGCCGCGGCCGTCCGCGCCCCGGCCTGGCAGCACCGGGACCAGGTACTCGTGCCGGCCCTTGACGAACGCGGTCGTCCAGGCGCCGTGGACGTGCCAGAGCAGCACCCTCATGCCGGCACCGCCTCCCCGCCCGCCCGGGTGGCGAGCCGCTCGACCGCGGCAACGACCTGCTCGACGGGGACGCCGTCGAGGCAGGGGTGGCCCGGGACCGGGCAGGTGCGGGCGCGGGTGCCCGAGCAGGCCGCGTCCTGGTCGCCGAGCAGGACGTGCGGCACCTTCCAGGGCCGCCAGCGCGCCGCCGGGACCACCGGGGCGAACAGCGAGACCACCGGGGTGCCGACCGCCGCCGCCAGGTGCGCCGGCCCGGTGTTGCCGACCACCACCGCGTCGGCCCCCGCGAGCACGACGGCCAGGCCGGCGAGGTCGAGCCGCCCGCCGAGGTCGGCGACGCCGGGCCTGGCCGGGCCGGCCACCAGCGCGGTGAGGGCGCGCTCCGCCGCCCCGCCGGTGACCACCACCCGCCGTCCCCGCCCCGTGAGCGCCTCGACCAGGGCCGCGCTGCGCGCGGGCGCCCAGGCGCGCGCCGGCGCCGAGGCGCCGGGATGGACCACCACGTAGCCGGCGCCCGCCGGCCAGGGCAGTGGCAGCGGCCGCGCGGCGCGGGGGCGGCGCACCGCCAGGCGGCCGTCGTCGCCGGGCGGAAGCCGGTAGCCGAGCGTCGCGGCCAGTGACAAGCCGCGCTCCACCTCGTGGACATTCTCGTCGAGGCGGTGGCGGACGTCGAGCAGGGTCCCCGGGAAGTCGACGCTCACCGCCGCGATGCGCGGCACCCCCGCCAGGCGCAGCAGCAGGGCCAGCGGTAGCGGGCTCTGGTGGAACGAGGTGAGCACGACCGCCTCGTCGACGCGGCGCGCGGCCAGCTCGGTGACCAGCGCCACCGTGGCGGTGCGGCTGACCGGCCCGGCATGCGCGTCGATCCAGGGGGCCTGCGCCACCATCACCCGGTCGACGCCGGGAAGCAGCGTGGCCGCCTCGCGGCCGCGCTGGCCGCAGAGCAGGGTCACCCGCCGGGCGCCGGCCGCGACCGCGCGCACCGCGGGACCGGCGAGCAGCACGTCGCCGGCGCTGTCCTGCCTGGCCACCAGCACGTGGGCGCGACCCCTGCTCACCGGCGCACCTTCCCGGCCCCGAGGACCAGGTCGACCGCCGCGGCAAGGTCGGCGGCGACGGCGGGCGCGGCGGCGACCTCCTCGGGCCGGGTCGCCGGCGTGGGCACCAGCACCGCGCGGGCGCCCGCCGCGCGCGCCGCCTCCGCGTCGGCGGCGACGTCGCCGATCACCACGCAGTCGCGCGGGTCGACGCCGAGCGCGGCGGCGGCCCGCTCGACCAGGCCCGGCCGCGGCTTGCGGCAGCGGCAGCCGTCCTCGGCCCGGTGCGGGCACAGCAGCCACGGCCCGAGCGGGCCGAGCAGCTCCTCGACGCGGCGGTTGACGGCGGCGACCTGCTCGCGGGTGAGCAGCCCGCGGCCGATGCCGCTCTGGTTGGAGACCACGGCGGTCGGCACGCCGGCGGCCCGCAGCCGCGACAGCGCCAGGCGGGCGCCCGGCATCGGCGTCACCAGCCCGGGGTCGCCGTTGTAGGGCACGTCCGCCACCAGGGTCCCGTCCCGGTCGAGCAGCACCGCCGCCGGCGTCCCGGCGGCGCCGCCCCGGAGAGGCCG